>CP102593.1:4974375-5314063 GCA_025666215.1 Xanthomonas campestris pv. phormiicola
CACACTGGCGTTCGCATTCCCTGCCCCGCCTGGAGCCCGACCTTGAGCGCGACGCCCGACGCTGCGGAGACCACCCAGGTAGTCGGCGGCCTCAGCCGCCGTACCCAGATCCTGCGCCTGCTGCTGCGCTACCGCAGCTCGGGGGTGTTCTCCGGCATGGACATGGAGGCCGCCGACGGCGCGCACGAGTTGACGCCGGAAGGCACGCCCGAGCAGTTCGTCACCGACCTGGAAGCGCTCGGCCCGACCTTCGTCAAGCTCGGGCAGATGCTGTCCACGCGCCCGGACGTGGTGCCGCCGGAATTCGCCACCGCGCTGGAGCGGATGCAGGAGAACACCGCGCCGGTCCCGGTGCAACGCATCCGCGAGATCGTCGAGGCCGAGCTCGGCGTGGCGGTCAACAAGGCCTTCTCCGCGTTCGACGACACCCCGCTGGGCACCGCCTCGCTGGCGCAGGTGCACCGCGCCGCGTTGCGCGACGGCACGCCGGTGGCGATCAAGGTGCAGAAGCCGGAGGTGGCCGCGCAGGTGCGCTCGGACCTGGAGGTGCTGAAGAGCTTCGCCAGCGCCGCCGACAAACTGACCGGGCTGGGCCGGCGCATCCGCTTCGCCGACTGGCTGGCGGAGTTCGGCAAGGCGCTGCTGGCCGAGCTGAACTACGAAGCCGAGGCGGAGAACCTGGCGCGCTTCGGCGAACACCTCAAGCCGTTCCCGCAGCTGTGGGTGCCGCAGCCGATCTGGGACCTGAGCAGCCGCAAGGTGCTGACCATGCAACTGGCCGAAGGCGTGCGCGTGGACAAGATCTCCGGGCTGCGCCGCACCGAGCAGCCGATGGACGACCTGGCCGCGGCGCTGGTGCGCGGCTACCTGGACCAGATGTTCGTGCACGGCGAGATCCATGCCGATCCGCATCCGGGCAACCTGCGCGTGCTGAGCGACGGGCGCCTGGCGATCTTCGACCTGGGCATGGTCGCGCACGTGCCGCCGAAGCTGCGCGAGCGCCTGCTCAAGCTGCTGTTCGCCGCGGTCGACGGCCGCGGCGAGGAAGTGGCCGAGGAGACCATCGCGCTGAGCACGCGCCTGGAGGACTTCGACGAGGACCGCTACCAGCGCGAGACCGGGCAGATGATCGCTCGCTACGCTGCGCACGACGCCACCTCCGAAGGCCGCGTGGTGCTGGACCTGGTGCGCATCGCCACCGCCTACGGACTGCGCACGCCGCCGGAACTGAGCCTGCTCGGCAAGACCCTGCTGAACCTGGAAGCGGTGTGCCGTGCGCTGTCGCCCAACCTGGACACGCGCAGCATGGTCGAGGACCAGCTGCAGCACGTGATGCGCGCGCGGCTGAAGAAATCGCTGTCGGCGGCGAACCTGGCCAGCGAGGCGATGGAAATGCAGGCGCTGCTGCGCGAAGGCCCGCGCAAGCTGTCGGACATCCTGTCGCTGGCCGCCGACAACCGCCTGCAGGTGCGCGTGGCCGGGCTGGAGGAATCGCGGCTGATGGAGAGCCTGCAGAAGATCGCCAACCGCGTCGCCGCCGGCATCGTCACCGCCGCGCTGATCCTGGCCTCCACGCAGATGATGCGCATCGACACCGGCGTCAAGCTGTTCGGCTACCCGGCCATCGCGATGGTGCTGTTCCTGCTCGGCGTGGCGCTGGGCCTGGGCATCGTCGCCAGCGCGGTGCTGTTCGACCGGCGCACGCGGGTGCGCGAGGAACGCGGCCGGCGCTAGGGCGGGTCATCGATCCCCGAGCAGGCCGCGTTGGGTCCGTCAGGCCGCCATCCGCTGCCGCGCGGCGCCGGATGGCGTCTGCCTGACAGACGCCAATCCATAAAGCCGCCTTCGCGCATGCCGCCGCCGCATGGCCAGCGCATGGGCACGCCGTTCACTTCCTTGCTTTTGCCGCAGACACGGGCAAGCGTGGCGCGATCTGCGCGGGCATGGGTGACACACCCCATCGAAATGATGCCGCTAGACTGATCCCCGGCTTCTTCCTGCCGGAGCGGTTGCGACCGCGACACTCGCCGCGGCGAGCGTTTCGGCTTCGTGGAAGCGCAAGCAGAACAGCGATGCGCATGCATCGAAAACGGCCAGCGAATCTCAAGAATTTCGATTATGTCGCCTTATCCAAAACTCGTCGAACCCGAGCAGATCAAGATACACCGGTTGTTTGCCACGCCCCTCGCGCAGATCGCGCATCCGGCGGCCGAACGTCTGAACGAAGTATTGAAGGAAGAAATCGATCGGAACCGAGCCCAGAACCCGGCCGGCGTGCGCCACAGCAATTCGGGGGGATGGCAATCCAGTGCGGACTTCAATCACTGGCCCGGCGAAGGCGCCATGGCGCTGACATCGTTCGCCAAGGATCTGGCCTACGAGTTGACGGCCGTCTACCATCCGCAGCATGGATTGGTCGTGCCCGATTTCGAGTGGAACATCAACGCATGGGCCAATGTCAACAACGCAGGGGATTCGAACGCTCAGCATGCCCATCCCGGCGCCTTCTGGTCGGGCGTCTACTGGGTGGATGACGGTGCCGGCGATGGCCCGGATCCTGGCGGAGAACTTCAGTTTCTCGATCCAAGAGGGGTCATGCCCTCGCTTTACAATCCGGAACTCAAGATCCGGATCGCAGGCTGCCTGAGTGCGGGATTGACGACCTCCATGACGCCCGAAAGCGGCTCATTGGTGATGTTCCCTTCCTGGCTCCTGCACTCGGTCGCGCTGTATACCGGTTCGCGGCCTCGCATCTCGGTCGCGTTCAACTTCAGCGTATGAGTGGATGCGCCCCTTCCCGGCCGCGTCGCGCATCCAGAGCATACGGGTTGCAGTGCCGCCGCCCGCAGTCACGGCTCCTTGCGCAGCAGCCGCACTTCCTGCGGCGATTCCAGGGCGATGCCCTCTTCGGCCAGGCGCTGCAGCAGGCTGAAGAACAGATCGCTGCGGATGCCGTAGACGAGCCGCGGATTGCCGACGTAGGCGAAGCTGTTGAGGGTGACGTGGCCGCTGGCGATGGAATCGATGAACACCGACGGCGCCGGATCCTCCAGCACGCCCGGATGCGCGGCATAGAGTTCCAGCAGCAGTTCGCGCAGCTTGGCCATGTCGGTGCCCAGCGACACCGCGAACTGGATCTGCACGCGGCCCAGCGGGCCGGCCAGGGTCATGTTGCGCAGAGTCTTGGTGATCAGTTCGGAGTTGGGCACGATCAGCGTGGAGCGGTCGCCGACCTGGATCTCGGTGGAGCGCACGCTGATCTTGCGCACGTCGCCCTCCTGGTCGCCGATCTTGACCCAGTCGCCGATCTTGACCGGCCGCTCGGCCAGCAGGATCAATCCGGACACGAAGTTCTGGATGATCGACTGCAGGCCGAAGCCGATGCCCACCGACAGCGCGCTGACCACCAGCGCGATCTGCGCCACCTCGATGCCCGACGCCGCCAGCGCGCACAGCGCGGCCAGCAGGATGCCGACATAGCGGGCCACGGTGCTGACCGAATTGCGCGAACCGTCGTCCAGTTCGGTCTTCGGCAGGTAGGTCCCGGTCAGCCAGCTGTGGATGTATTGCATCGCCAGCAGGCCCACGCCCAGCACCAGGGCCGCGCGCAACAGGGCGCTCGGGTATAGGTAACCCTTGCCGATCGGGATGCCCTGGGTCAGCACCGAGAACCAGTCGGTGATGGTCGACATGTTGGTCCCGAACGGGACCAGCAGCGCGCCCACGCCGATCAGCAGCAGCAGCACCCGCAGCGCCGCCGAGGTCAGCACGCCCGCCTGCTCCAGGCGGCTGACGCGCACGCCGAACGCGCCATTGGCGACACGGCCGATGCGGCCCTCGCTGGCGAACAGCCACAGCGCGAAATCGTCGGCGAAGGTCATCAGCAGGCGGATCGCGCCGACGATCATGGTGATCCAGATGATCTGCCGGGTGATGAACAGGCCCAGGTACAGATAGCCCAGCAGCGAGGCCAGCAGCGCCACCACCACCGCCACCCGCACCAGCACCCCGACCAGCGCCAGCACCCCGCCGTGCTGTCCCGGCGGCGGCGGCTGGCCGTTCTCCAGCGCCTGCGCCGCGGCCTCGGCGTACTGGCGCCGGCGCAGCCGCGACAGGCTGGTGAGGATGGCCAGGATCAGCACCGCGTACGCAAGCGCGATCACCCCGTCGGCGGCCACGGTGGCCGACTCGCTGGTACGGCTGGCGCGGTTGATCACCAGCAGCATGCTGCTGACCCAGGCCAGCGTCGCGGTCGCCCAGGTGTACTTGCGCAGGCGCCGCGCGGTGGCGTCGTCGATCGGGAACAGCCGCCACGACGGCTGGTTCGGCAGCAGCACGCTGGCGCCCAGCGAGCCCATGAACGCGGCGGCGAAGCTGTACACGACGAAGCCGTGGACCACGCTCTCCAGCTTCGCCGGCACCGCGCCGATGCTGCGCAGGCATTCGGCCAGCACCAGCGCGGCCAGGCCCGAGGTCAGCGTGCCCAGCAGCAGGAACCACAACGCCAGTCCGGAGCGGCGCAGGCGGCTGCCCGGCGCGCGCGACATCGCGTAACGCTTGCCCAGCCAGCGCAGCAGGTAGCGCAGCGGGAACAGCAGCACGAACGCGATGGCCAGGCCGATGCCGAGCGCGCCGGTGCCGTTTTCGGCGATCGCGTCGTCCAGCGCCTTTGCGCCCAGCCGGTACAGGCCAAGCAGGCGGTCACGGTCGGCGGGGAAATCGCTGGCGATCTGCCGCCACAGCGTCGGCGACAGCGGCGAAGCCGAGCGCAGCGACAGTTCCTGGCTGAAGTGCTCGGCCTGCACGTTCTCGATTTCCTCGCCGAACTGCTTGGCTTCCACCGCCAGCAGCTTGCCGCGCTTGATCCCCGAATCCAGTGGCGCGCGCTGCTTGGCCAGGTCCTTGCGCTGCGCGGCGATATCGTTGGCCTCGCCCGCGGCGGCCGGGCCGAGCTGCTGCAGCCGCGCATCGACCTGGGCCAGCTGCGGAGTCAGCGCCGCGACCGCGGCCTCGGCGTCGCGCTGCGCATCGGCCACCTTGCCGAGCAGCTCGCGCAGCGAGGCCTGGTCGTCGGCATCGTCCATGCTGCGCCGCGCGTCCTGCAACGTCTGCTCGGCGCCGCTCAGCAAGGCCTGCGGGTCGGGCGCCTGCGGCTGGTCCTGCGGCTGCGCGGTCGCCGCCGCGCTCAGGCACAGGAACAGCAGCAGCAGCGAACGGCGCAGCAACGGCAGCAGCACGGCGGAACGGGAAGGCAGGCGCACGCGGGGAACCGGCAGTGAAGCGCGGACCACCGCGCGTGCGGCGCAATATACGGCGTGGCGCTTGAACAGAGCCAGCGGCGTGTGGCCGGTGGGTGCCTGTCGCGGCTGCAGCCGCTCCTGCGAGAGCTCGCGTATGGGAGCGGCTTCAGCCGCGGCCGGGTCTCACTGCCCCGCCCCGGCCCGGGTCAGCAGCACGATCTTGCCGATATGCGCGCTGGATTCCATCCGCGCATGCGCCTGCGCCGCTTCGGCCAGCGCGAAGCAGCGGTCCAGCTGCGGCTTGATCCGGCCCTGCGCGAGCAGCGGCCAGACCTGCTGCTCCAGCTCGCGCGCGATCGCCGCCTTCTCCATCACCGAGCGCGCGCGCAGGGTCGAGCCGGTATGGGTCAGGCGCTTGGCCAGCAGCGGCATCAGGTCCAGCTCGCGGACCTTGCCCTGCTGGATGCCGATCTGCACGATGCGCCCGTCCAGCGCCGCCGCCTGGTAGTTGCGCGGCAGGTAGTCGCCGCCGAGCAGGTCCACGATCACGTCGGCGCCGCGGCCACCGGTCAGGCGCAGGGTCTCGGCGACGAAGTCCTCGTCGCGGTACAGGATCGCCGCCTGCGCGCCCAGCGCCAGGCTGGCGGCGCGCTTGTCGGTCGAGCCGACGGTGCTGATCACGCGCGCGCCGAAGGCCACGCCCAGCAAGGTGGCGACGCTGCCGATGCCAGAGGTGCCGCCGTGCACCAGCAGGGTCTCGCCGGCCTGCAGGCGGCCGCGCTGGAACACGTTGGCCCACACGGTGAAGAAGGTCTCCGGCAGCGCCGCGGCCTCGGCCAGGCTCAGCGGCGCCGGCACCGGCAGTGCGTTGCGTTCGTGCACCACCGCGTACTCGGCATAGCCGCCGCCGGCGACCAGCGCGCACACCGCATCGCCGCGCCGATAGCGCTCCACGCCCTCGCCCAGCGCCACCACCTCGCCGGCGAACTCCAGCCCGGGCAGCGGCGAGGCGCCGGGCGGCGGCGGATAGCTGCCGCGGCGCTGCATCACGTCGGGGCGGTTGACCCCGGCCGCGGCCACCCGCACCAGCAGTTCGCCGCGGCCCGGATGCGGCAGCGGCAGGCGCACCGGCACCAACACCTCCGGCTCGCCGGGGTGGCGGATCTCGATCGCGGTCATCGCATCGGGGAGCGCAGCGGCGGAGGTCGGGGACATGGCGGGAACCTGGGCAAGACGGCGCAGCGCCACGCGGGCGCGCAGCGCGGGAACCGCGATGATCGGCCTTCGCCGCGTTGCGGTCCGTGATGGCGCGCGCAGGCCGTTATCGACGACGCCTGCCGTTGCCGCGCCATGCACGGGTGTGCCGGCCGCGCCGTTGCCGCCCGTGGACGCGAGCAAACGCCCTACCCCCAAGCGGGATGCTGTCCGGCGCGACAGCGGCCCTTACAGGACAGCCGCGACGGACGCGCAGTCGACTCGGGAAGAGAAGGATCCGGTGAAACATGTGGGAGCGACTTCAGTCGCGACCGGTCTTAGCGGTAAAGCCCGTCGCGACTGAAGTCGCTCCCACACTATTTGAACAGCTGAAAGAAAGCCGCGTCAGTCCCCAGCCACCGCGGCCTGCACCGGCCAAGCGCTCAATGCCGGCACCTCGGCCTGCACCTGCTGTGGGTCCAGCCGTGCCTGCAGCGCCGGCAACGCGAGCGCCAACGGACACCGCAGGCGGCCGCCGCAGCCCGGCAACGGCCAGCGCTGCTCGCGCAGGCCGTTGCCGTCGAAGCGGTTCTCGCGCAGCGCCTGCAGGGTCGGCACCACGCTGCGCAGTTGCAGGTAGTCGCGGCCGCCCTGCCGCACCAGCTCCAGCAGCAGCGCGCCGCCGGGCGGATAGGCGTCGGGCTGGCCGGGCACCGTGCCCGGCACGTCGAGCAGGCCGGCCAGCTGCGCCAGGTTGGTGTCGTGGCCGAGCAGCACCAGCGCACGTGTCTGCGCCGGCGCCAACGGCGTCACCGTCGGGACCTGCCCGGCCGCGGACTGCAGCGTCGCCAGCAGATGCGCGAGCAGGTTGGAGCCACCGGCGCGCGCCGTCGGCAGGGCGCGCTTGCTGTGGTCGAAGGAGGCGTTGTGCAGCCCGATCAGGCGCTGCAGGGCGGCCGCGTCGGCGCGCCCCCACGCCACCTGCGCCAGCGGCAGGCCCTGCGCGTATTCCAGCATCAGGTTCTCGGCCAGGCTGCCGGCGCTCTTCAGCAGCTTGGCCGCCTGCGCGGGATCGTCCAGCCGTTGCGGATCGTCCAGCCGCGGCCTGTCCTGGCTCGGCGCCTGCGCGGCGCAGGCACCGCCCTGGCACCCGGACAACACCTGCTGCAGCTCGCGCAGCCGCGCGCGCGTGGCCGCATCCGGATGCAGCGGCGCGGCCACCGCGTCGTCGTCCTTGCCGTCGCCCTTGTCCTTGCCGGCCGCGTAGTGGAACAGCGGATTGTTCTGCTCGGCCGGCAACGCCAGGTAGGTTGCGCGGCAATCCGGCTGCAGACCCGCGCCGAAAGCGGCAGCGCTGGCGTGGTTGCGCGGCGTGCTGTCGGCGATCAGTACTACCTGCGCGGTAGCGCAGTCCGCTGCGAGCACGCCCTCGGCCAGCCAGCGCTGCCGAAAGCGCGCACCCAGCGCCTGCATCCCCGCCGCGCCATGTGCGGTGAGCATGCCCGGCGCCACCGGCCATTGCGGCCATGGCTGCGCTGCGTACCTGGCCAGCGCTTGCGGATCCTGGGTCGGCGCGCGCACGCCGTGGCGCATCACCACGATCGCCAGGCGCACGTCGGCCGCTGCGTGCGCATGGGTGGCAGCGGAAGTGTCAGCTGGCGATCGCGCCGCCGCGGCCGGCACTGCGGCCGCGGCCAGCATCAGCAGCGCGGCCGCGCGCTGCAGGCGCCGCGCGCGCGTGGCGGCGATGCCGCGCGTTTCGATGGAGATCTGCATGGCGCCGGCCTCAGAACTTCAGCGACAGGTCGAGGAACACGCCGCGTCCGGCCAGGCCGAAGTACAGCGGCTGGTTGTCGGAGGAGCGGGTGCCGGCGTAGCCGATCAGGGCATGCCGATCGAGCAGGTTGTTGACGTCCATGCTGATCGAATAGCCCTTCAGACCGTAGGGGCCCTGCGTGCTGCGATAGCCCAGCGCCGCATCCAGGCTGGCGTAGCCGCCCAGGCGCTGGTCGTTGCCGAACACGGTGGCGCCGCTGGCGTTCGTGGTGTTGTCCACGCCGTACTGCGCGCCGACCACCTTCTCCATCAGCGAACCGAAGTAGCCGGTGCCGCTGTTGTACAGCAGGCCCAGCGCCGCGGTCACGTGCGGGGTGCCGGCGACCTGGGTGCTGCTGTGCTTGTAGGTGGCCTCGTTGTAGCTGGCGTTGGCGTACAGGCTCAGCGTCGGCGTCAACGCGTAGGTGGCCTCGGCCTCGGCACCGCGGTACACCGCGCCGCCGCCGTTGACGTAGGCGCTCTCGGTGCCGCTGTCGGTGGCGACCAGGGTCTGGCTGATGTAGTTGCTGAAATCGATGTAGTAGACGTCGGCGCCGAAGGTCAGGCCGCGCGCGGCGTAGCTGGTGCCGAGCTGGTAATTGCTGGTCAGCTCCGGCTGCAGGCCGCGGCTGCCGTTGAGTTCGATCACGTCGATCGGCGGCGCCAGGAAGCCGCGCGCGGCCTGCACGTAGCCGCTCCAGTGCTCGCTGAAGGCGTCGTGCAGGCTCAGCGACGGCAGCGTCGCGTCGTAGCTGGCATGGGTGTAGGACGGTGCCGGCGGCGTGCTCTTGTTGAGCTGCGCGTCGAGCTCGCGCTGCACCCGCGAATAGCGCACGCCGGGGCTGAGGGTCAGCGTGTCGCTCAGCTTCCAGTCGTACTGCACGTACGGCTGCAGCGTGTCGGTGCGGTCGTGCAGCTGGTAGTTGTACAGGTACCCGTACTTGGTGCCGCTGGTCGCACCGGTGCTCATGTCCACCGGCAACTGCTCGCGCTCGTCCAGGTTGCGCTCCACCCACACGCCGGTCTGCAGTTGCCCCGGGCCCAGCTCGCGCGCCAGCCGCAGCACGTCGCCGAAGGCGTGGAAATCGTTGTCCGACAGCTTGCCGGGCACGTCCTTGGCCGACTTGGACAGCTTCTTGCCGGTGCTGGAGTAGAAGGTCACGCCATTGTCGGCGGCGCTCTCGCTGGTGGGGATGCTGCTCTTGGCGGCGGTGTGGTCGAAGCTGTTGTAGTAGACCTTGTTGTCCAGGTCCCAGTCGCCCAGGCGCGTGCTCAGGCCCAGATAGCTGAAGCTGGAGTAGTACGCGGCGCTGTTGTAGCCGGTGTAGTTCTGCAGGGTCGGATCGTCGCCCAGGCCGTAGCGCCAGCCGTGCTGTTGGATCTGCGCGCGGGTGGCGCCCTGCACGGTGTTCTGGTGCTCCTGGTTGTAGCTGCTGACGAAAGTCAGCGTGGTCGCCTCGCCCAGGTCGGTGATGGTCTTGACGAAGGCGTGCTCGCGACGGTCGTCGGTGCCCTTCAGGTAGGTGTCGCTGGCTTCCTTGGACAGGTCGGCGAACACGCGGGTGTTGCCGATGTGCTCGTCGGCGCTGACCCCGGTGGACCAGGTGTCCCAGCTGCCGCCGGTGGCGTACACGGTGACGCCGTCCACCGTGCCGGGATTGCGCGTGCGCAGCGCCAGGGTGCCGCCGAAGGTGGCGTTGCCGATGGTGGCGCCGCCGCCGGGGCCGCGGTCGATCTCGGCCTGGCCGAGCACGTGGTTGTTGAAGTAGGCCGACGTGGTGTGGTGCAGGTCGCTGGCGTCGCCGAACGGGATGCCGTCGAAGGTGATGTTGAACTGGCCGTCCTGGAAGCCGCGGATGCTGATGCCTTCGTTCTTGCCCAGGCCGGGACCTTCCGGCGAGGTGGTGACCACGCTCGGCGCGTACTTGATGATGTCGTCGTAGTTCGCGTTCAGGCGCAGGCCGTCGCGGATGAAGCGTTCGTCGATCACCGAGGTCGGCTGGCTCGCCTCCAGCGGCGCGGCGCTGGGCGCGAGCGTGTCGACGCTGTTGGCGGTGACGTTGATCGGCGCCAGTTCGCGCGGGCCGTCGTCGCGGTCGCCGTTGGCGGCCGCCGGCGTGGCCGCGGCATGCGGCGCGCGCGGAGCGGCGGCACTGCGTTGCGCCGGGGCGGCGCTGCGCACGATGCTGACCGTGCTCGGCGTCGGCATGCGGTAGTCCAGGCCGGTGCCGGCCAGCAGCTTCTGCAACTGCTGCGCCGGTGCCAGCCCGGCCGGCGCGCCGTTGCTGCGCTGCCCGGCCGCCAATGCCGGGTCGTACATCAGTTGCAGGCCGCTGTTGCGGGCAAACAGTTCCAGCGCCTGGTCCAGCGGCATCGGCGCGATCGCCGGTGCGGAGGCGGCGACGGGGGCCGACCACGCCGGCAGCGAAGAAGTGCTGCCGAGCAGCAGGGCGATGGAGACGACGAGCGTGTTGCGCATGGGACGTGGCTACCGGAGGGGAAAGGAAGGCGGCCGTGCGCACGCAGCGCGACGACCATGCCTACCTAGGAGTGCCGCACAGCGCCGCGCGGCTACCGGTATTTGCATGAATTTTTTCTTACATCGGCGCCGGCGCGCTGCGGATCGTCACCGCCTGCGCGTCGCGGTGCACCTGCACGTTCGGCAGGCTGCCCAGGTAGGCGACGAAGGCTTCCGGATCGCGCAGGTGGAACACGCCGCTGATCCGGCGCGCGGCCAGCGCCGGATCGGCGATGCGCAGCGGCTGCGTGGTGTAGGCGTTGAACAGCCGCGCCACCTCGGCCACGCTGCGGTCGTGCACGCCGACCTGCGCCGGCAGCCAGGCGGTGGCGCCGGCGATGTCGGCATGCGCGTCCAGCCCCAGCAACCGGCCGTGCGGATCCAGCCGCGCCTGCTGGCCGCCGCCCAGGTCGGCCAGCTGCGCGCCCTCGCTGGGCAGCGCACTGTGCCGCCACCACGGATGCGCGCCGCGCAGCACGTGCACGCGCCCCTGCAGCACGGTGACGCGGGTGCCGCCGGCGTGTTGGTCGACGCCGAACACGGTGCCGATGTCGCGCAGCACCAGGGTGCCGACGCTGACCCGCAGCGGCCGCGCCGGATCGTGGCCGAGATCGAACAGCGCCTTGCCGCGCAGCAGCGCGATGTCGCGGCGCTGCGCGCCGTAGCGCACCGCGATGGCGCTGCCGCGGTCCAGCCGCACCACGCTGCCGTCGGCCAGCGCGACGTCACGCCCGGCATCGGCGCCGGCGGCGTAGACCGTCGTCGCGACCGTATCCGGCGCCGCCAGCTGCGTGGTCATGCCGATCGCCGCCAGCGCGAGCACGGCTGCCAAGCCGAACGCCCAACGCCGGTTGCGCTTGCGTACCACCGGCGCCGCTCGCGGGCGCGGCGGCGCCGCGCGGCCGAGTTCGGGCCGCAACGGCACCACCACCGCGCCGCTGTGGCGCGCATGCGCGCACAGCTGTTCGCTGCTGGCCTGCTGCGATTGCGCCGCGGCCTGCAGGTCCTGGTGCAGGTGCGCGATGCCCAGGTATTCGGCCACGTGGGTGGGCGATTGCCGCAGCCAGGCCAGGAACTCGGCCTGCTGCACCGGCGCCAGCGGCGCTTCGCGCTGGGCCAGGTACCAGGCCGCGGCGGCCGCCGCGATCGGCGACTCACGCATAGCGCGCCATGCCCTGCCGGCACACCGCCAGACCCTTGATGATGTACTTCTTGACCATGTGGCTGGAGATCTGCAGCTGCTCGGCGATGTCCTGGTAGCCGAGTTCGTCGCGGTAGCGCAGCACCATCGCCGCGCGGCATTTCGGCGGCAGCCGCGCCATCAGTTCGGCCAGGCGCTGCCGGCGCTGCGCGCGATGCACCTGCGCATCGGCTTCGCACGGCACCGCCAACCGCTCCAGCACCTCGTCCAGGCAGGTGTCGCGCTGCGTGCTGCGCTGGTTGAGCAGCGCGTGCTCGCGCATCAGGTTGGCGGCGATGGTGAACAGATAGGCTTCCGGATTGGCGATCTCCGGCGCATGCGCCTCGCTGCGCTGCAGGCGCAACCACACTTCCTGCACCAGGTCCTCGGCATCCCATGCCGCAGCGCGACGGCGCAGGAAATAGCGGCTGAGCGACGGCCGCCACTGCAGGAACAGCCGCGACAGCACCGGCAAGGGTTCGGGACGCACCACGCGCTCGCAGGGTCGGAAAGGCCTGCGATGCTGGTCGCGGCAGATGACAGTCCGATGACGTTCGCGCAGCGCAGGCGCATCCGCCCGGCTGCCCCCCAGCCGGCATTCAGACACGCGGCGAGACCAGCCGCGTCCGCTCGATCGGCGACCATGGCGCGGCCGGCCCGCCCCACGCCCGCTCCGATGGCGCGGCGGCAACCGCGCTAGGATCACAGGCGTCCTCGCCAGGAAAGCCCGCATGTTTGCCACTTCGCTGCCGCTGCGCCTGCAGCGCTACGCCGCCGCCGGCACCATGCCCGGCCATGCGCACGATGACGCGTGGCTGTGCCTGGTGCTGGCCGGCAGCTACGAGGAGTCGATCCTGGGCCGGAGCCGGCGCCACGGGCCAGGCGATCTGCTGTTCTGCCCGGCCAATACGCCCCACAGCCAGCGCTTCGGTGCCGACGGCGCGTTCAAGCTGCTGCTGGCACCGCCGCCGCACTGGCTGGACTATCTGCGCGAGCGCGGCGTGGCATTGGCGCAGGCGCCGCACCTGCGCCGCTCGGCGCAGGCCTTGCGCATCGGTGCGCAGCTGCGCCTGGAGTACGCGACCGGCGATGCCTACTCGGCGCTGGCGTGCGAAGGCCTGGCGCTGGAACTGCTTGCCAGCCTGGGCCGCGGCGAGACCGGGAACACGCCCGGCGCCGC
The DNA here is from genome assembly GCA_025666215.1 of Xanthomonas campestris pv. phormiicola. Classification (NCBI taxonomy): domain Bacteria; kingdom Pseudomonadati; phylum Pseudomonadota; class Gammaproteobacteria; order Lysobacterales; family Lysobacteraceae; genus Xanthomonas; species Xanthomonas campestris. The sequence continues at coordinate 4,987,503 of CP102593.1, forward strand.
ACCGGCGTGGCTGCGCCGGGTCCGCCAATGCCTGGACGAGGCGCCCGCCGAGATCGCCGTGACCGACCTGGCGCGGATCGCGCAGCGCCACCCGGCGCATGTCGCCCGCGCCTTTCGCGCGTGCTACGGCTGCACCCCCGGCGACTACCGGCGGCGCGCGCAGGCCGATCGCGCCGCCGCACTGCTGCGCGGATCGCGCCAGCCGCTGCTGGAGATCGCCCTGGCCTGCGGCTACGGCAGCGCGGCGCACTTCTCGCGCTCGTTCAAGGCCGCCTACGGCATGTCGCCCTCGCGCTACCGGGACGGCAGCCGGTAGATGTCCTCGCCGCCGCATCGCCGCGGCCGGCGTTCCGTATGCGGGACAGGATGTCCTTCACACCGGCCTTCCGTTGCGTCGCTCCCGCCCCATATCGCAAGGATTGCCGCCTCCCTCTCAGCCGGCGTTCGCACGAAGGACCGCTTCATGACCGACCCCGTCGTCCAGATCAAGCCGCTTGGCTTTCCATGGGAAACGATCGACCCATTCCTGTTCTGCGTCCACCACGCCGACGCCTACCCCGCCGGCAACGGCGCGATGGGCCCGGCGGCGTCGCTCGCGGGCCGCGCCATCGGCCAGGACTTCAGCCGCAAGGACGGCTGGAGCATGTATCACGGCGAGCGCATCCCCGGCTTTCCCGGCCACCCGCACCGCGGCTTCGAGACCGTGACCATCGTGCGCCAGGGCCTGATCGACCATGCCGATTCGCTCGGCGCGGCCGCACGCTTCGGCGCCGGCGACGTGCAGTGGGTGACGGCCGGGGCCGGCATCGTCCATTCGGAGATGTTCCCGCTGCTCGACAGCGCGGCGCCCAACCCGCTGGAACTGTTCCAGATCTGGCTCAACCTGCCGGCGCGCAGCAAGATGGTGGCGCCGCACTTCACCATGTTCTGGGCACAGGACGTGCCGCGCTTCAGCGCCACCGACGCCGCCGGCCGCACCACCGACGTGGCCTGCGTGGCCGGCCGCATCGGCCCGGTCGACGCCGCGCCCGGCAGCGCCGGCGGCCCGCTCGCGCCGCCACCGGATTCGTGGGCTGCGCAGGACGACGCCGACGTGGCCATCTGGACGATCCGCATGGCCCCCGGCGCACGCTGGACGCTGCCCGCCGCGCAAGGCCGGGGCACGCGCCGCAGCCTGTACTTCTTCAAGGGCGCAGCGGTGACCGTGGGTGGGCGCGAGGTGAGCAGCCATGCCGCCATCGAGTTGCGCGCCGACCAGCCGGTCGAACTGGTCAACGGCGATACGGCCGTGAGCGAGTTCCTGGTGCTGCAGGGCCGACCGATCGCCGAACCGGTGGCCCAGCATGGCCCCTTCGTGATGAACACCCAGGCCGAGATCGCACAGGCCATGGCCGACTACCGCCGCACCCAGTTCGGCGGCTGGCCTTGGCAAGACGAGGCGCCGGTGCACGGCAGCGACCCGAACCGCTTCGCGCGACATCCGGATGGGCGCGAGGAGCGGCCGGCGCCGCACGCGACAGCAGCGGGCGACACCAGCGCTTAGGCGCTGCCGGCGCCGGGCCGGTCATTGCGCGACAGGACCGACAACGCGCCGGCGCAGACCCGTGCTCCAGGCCGTGTGTCCATCGTCGCGCAGCTCGTGCAAGCATCGCGCAAGAATGCTGCTCGCGCGCAAGCAAGCGGCAGCGACCGGCTCTACAGTCGCCGCTCCGGATTGCCGAGAACCGCCATGCGCATCGTCTGTTCCCTGAGCCTGATCGTCCTGCTCGGCGCGCCCGGCGCCGTGGCCGCCGCAGCGAGCGCCGACACCGATCCGCTCTCGGCACGGATCGACGAGACCGCCTACTTCGCGACGGCAGAAAGCGAGCAACAGCAGCGCAAGGCGCTGATCGCGGCGATCGACGCCTTCGCCGCGCAGCCGGCTCCCGCCATCGCGCAGCTGGACGACTACATGGGCCGGGCCGACGCGCTGCTCGAGCGCGGCCGCCGCCATGAAGCCTATCTGCATCTGCTCGCCGCACGCGATATCGAAGACAGCCTCAGCGACACGGCACAAAGCGCAACAGACAACGCAGTCGGCCGGCTCCGGCGCGCGGTCGATGCGAGCCTGCGCAAGCTCGCGCAGCAACGGGCACTCGGCGCTGGCCAGGCACCCTCGCGCTACGCCTACCTGCTGCAGCAAGCGCAGCGCCGCGCGCCGCACGAACTGCCCGCCGAACAGGACGCCATCGTCGACGCGCTGGCCGATCCGGCCGCGTCCACCTATTGGAGCCTGTACCAGCAGATCCGGCGCACGACCCCTGCGGCCAAGATCGCCACTGCCAACGGCGAACGCGACGCCAACCGCGATGCCGACCTGCTTGCCGGCGACCGGCAACGCAGCGTGCGCCAGGCGGCCTGGCAACAACGCTGGGACGGCTATGCGGCGCGCGGCGACGTGTACGCGACGCTGCTGCTGGGCACGGTGCGCCTGACCGACGCCAGCGCGCGGCTGCACCACTTCGCCACGGCGCCGGACGCGGCCTATGCCGGCCGCGGATTCGACCGCAGCGACGTCGAGCGCACGCTGTCGGCGGTCAAGGCCGGCGCGGCGCACTATCGCCAGTACCAGCGGATGCGCGCCGCGCATGTGCAGGCCGTGCAGCATCTGGACAGCGCCGCGCCGTGGGACATGAAGCTGCCGGAGCCGGGCCTGGCGCTGCCGCAGTTCACCCTGGCGCAGGCGCGCGCCGCGGCGGTCGCGGCGGTACAGCCGCTGGGCAGCGACTATGCCGACCATTTCCGCGCCTTGCTCGACCCGGCGCAGCGGCGCCTGGACGTCGCCGGCACGCAGGGCCATCGGGTCGACGACGGATTTTCGCTCAGTGCGCAGGGCGTGCCGTCGGGCTTGTTCGTCGGCCGCTATGCGCCCTCGATCGAAGGCCCGCGCGTGCTGATCCACGAGGGCGGCCACGCCGTCCACCGGCAACTGATGAGCGAACGCGGCATCTCGCCGTTCTACCGCAACGGTCCGAGCTGGCTGTTCGAGAGCTATGCGATCCTCAACGAGATGCTGCTGTACGACCACCTGTACCGCAGCAGCGGCGAACCGCGCGCCAAGGCCTATTACCTGCAGGCGCTGATCGACGATCTGGCGTTCCAGATCTTCACGTCGGCCGAGGAAACCGAGCTGGAACAGGCGATCTACGACGGCGCGATCGCCGGCACGCTGCGCAACGCCGGCGACTTCGACGCGCTGACCGCCAGTATCTGGGGCCAGTACGGCGACTGGGACGCGCGCTATCCGCAGAGCCAGCACGCGTGGATGGGCAAGCGGCTGCTATACCAGGATCCGTTGTACCTGGTGAACTACCTGTATGCCGGCCTGCTGGCGAGCAGCCTCTACGACCAGGCCAGCACGGCCTCGCCGGGCTTCCAGACGCGTTACCACGCCCTGCTCAGCGATGGCTTCGCGGCGCCGCCGGACGCACTGCTGGCCACCTTCTTCGGCCATCCGGTCACCCCGCAGCAGCTGATGGCCCAGGCGATGGACGTGTTCGATGCGCGCGTGCGCGAACTCGACGCGCTCTACGCCACGCTGCCGCCGGCCGGCCGAATCGCTGGCGACATGGAGCGTGGCGACGATCGCGCCGGCGCCCAGCCCGCACCGGCTCAGTAACGCGCCGAGGCCAGCGCCTGCGCGCGTTCCAGTTGCCCGGCGATGCGGCTGCGCGCCTGCTGCAGCGCCTGCTTGGTCGCCTGCTGCTGCGCCGCCGGCATCAACTCGGCATCGATCACCGCCAGCGCATCGGAATAGCTGCGCACCATCGTCGCCATGTAGGCGTTCATGTACGCCGAATCGTCCTTCTCCTGGTCCAGCGCCTGCAGCTGCGCCTGGCCCTTGGCCGCCTGCGCGGCGATCTTCTGCGCATCGCCCGGGCCGCCCTTGCCGGCGTCCGCGGCCGCGGCGCCGTGGTGCGCGGCGACCACTTCGCGGGCGAAGTCGGCGACGCTGCCGCTGACGTTGCGCGACAGCGCCTGCTGCGACAGCGCCACCGCATTGCCTTCCAGCACCTGCAGCATCGCCTTGGCCGAGGCGTCGCCGGCGATCGGGGCGCGCCCGCTTTCGCCGCCGACCGGGGCCGCGGTCGGCGCCGGCGAGGTCGCCGGTGCGGTGCGCGAGGTCTGCTCGCCCGGCTTGCCGCAGCCACTCAGCGCCACGGCGGCCAGCGCCGCGAGAATCGAAAACCGGGTCGTGATGAGCCTCTGGGTCATGGGGTGCTCCTGGTTTGCCAGCCGCCACCTTGCCCAGGCGGTGCGCAAACCCGCGTGAATCGCCGCGCGTCCGCGGCGCGCCGCACCCACGGCGCAGCGGCGACCGGCGCGGCTGCGGGGCCAGCCGCGCCGACACCGTCAGTAGAAACCGGAAAGGTTCAGGAACCAGCCGCGCTGGTCGTACTCCAGCGCGGTCAGGTCGTCGCTGAAGGTGGTGAAGTTGTAGCCCACGCCGACCCGGAAGTTGTCCGACACCTGCCGATCCAGCCCGACCAGCCAGCCGCGCCGATCGCCGCCGTCCTGCACGCCGAGCCAGCGGTATTCGGCCAGCCCGTCCCATTGCGCGATCAGCCGGTAGCGCAGCTGCACCGCGGCGAAGTCCACCCGGCTGTCGAGCCAGCTGCCGCGGCCGCGGCCGGCGCGGTACTCGCCCCAGCGCCCGGCCAGCTTGCCGCCCAGTTCCCAGCGGTCGTTCAACTGCACGATGCCCTCGAAGGACAGCACCTGCGAGCGCTGGTCGTAGCGGTTGCCGCCGTCCTGGCCCAGCGAGGCGACGTCGTAGAGGTAGGTGTACTTGCCGAACGCGGCCCAGCGGGAGGTGTCGTGCGGGCGCCAGGCGAAGCCCAGGTTGGCCTCGGCCAGCTTGGCGCCGGCCAGCGGGTTGAGGTCGTCGCGGGTGTCGGCGTAGTTGGCGCGCGCGGCGATGCGCCAGTCCTCGTTGAGCTTGAACAGCAGACGGTGCGTGGTGACCCATTGTTCGCGCTGTTCGGCGCCGCGGTCGCGGCGGTACTCCAGCTTGCTGGCCCACTGCATGCGCGGATCGGTGCGGCCACCGTTGACGCTGTAGGCCTGGCGGTCCACGCGGCCGCTGGCGGCGTCCAGTGCGCCGTCCATCACCGTGAAGCCCAGGTTCCAGCCCGGTGCCGGGGTGAAGTCCAGGCCGAAGGTATGCGCCAGGCCGGCGCTGTCGCTGCGGCGGTCCTTGAGGTATTGGCTTTCGTTGTAGACGTTGACCTGGTTGCTCACGCGCCAGCGCTGGCCCAGGGTCCAGCCGCTTTGCAGGCTGCTGTCCAGCAGCGGGTCGCGTTCGGTGCTGTCGGTGCTGTAGCTGTAGGCGCCGTACACGGTGTGGTCCGGGCTCAGCCGGTATTCGGCGTCGAGCTTGCCGCCCTGGCCGCGGCTGCCGCTGCTGGCCTCGGCACCGACGCTGGAACGGTCGCCGAACAGATAGCGCGCGCCCAGGGTGAGCAGGTTGTTGCGATCGTAGCGGCCGCTGTCGTCGTCCACCGTGTACTGGCCGGTGGCGTACAGCTCCAGCGTGTCGTTCACGCGCTGGCGGTAGCTCAGCGCCGCCAGCAGCGCGTCGGCATCGCCGCTCTGCAGGCGCTCCTGCACGCTGCGCAGTTCCGCGCCCAGCTGCGCATCCTGGCCCAGCCGCCAGTCGCCGGTGAGCTGGGCCTGCTGCAGCGATTGCGCATCGCGCTGCACGCGGCTGTAGCGGCCGTACAGGCTGAAGGCGTCGCTGAAATAGCCGAGGAATTCACCGCCGTATTCCTCCACCTCCGCCCCGGTATCGAAGCGCGACACCGAGAAGCCGGCATCGACCCGGCGGTGCCAGGCGCCCAGCGTCCATTCCTGTTCGGTCCAGCCCAGTTCCTTCAGGTTGGCGCGCGCCTCCAGCGCATGCGCGCGGCCCGCGCGCGCCTGCCCCAGCGGATTGCGCTGGACGAAGCTCAAGCCGCCGTTGTCCGAATAGAAGATCGGCGCCACCGTGGCTGCGCTGCGGCTGGTTTCCAGTTTCAGGTAGGTGCCGCGCCCGGCCTGCAGGGTCAGGTCGGCGCCCTTGAGCGTGTAGTCCTCGCCGCTGCGGTTCTCCTGGATGTAGGTGGCGCCGACGGCGAGGTGCTCGCCCAGCCAATGCCGGCCGCGCACGCCACCGCTGGTGTCGTCGGCGTCGAAGCCGGTGGGAACGTATTCGTAATCGGCGAGCAGCCGCTGTTCGTAGCCGTCCAGCGGGGTATCGCGGGTCAGCGTGCGCACGTTCTCGCGGGTCACCTGCGCCAGCGGCCGGGTCAGCAGCAGCCGGCCCTGCATCTCGTCGATCTCGTAGTCCACGCCGCGCTGCAGGGTCACGCGCGCCTCGGCGCGGCCGCTGCTGCGCTCGCGCACCTCCAGCACCACCTGCTCGGAACCGGGCAGCACGTCGGTATGGCGCAGGTAGTACAGGCTGCCGCCGGTACCGAGGAATTCGCTGTGTCCCGGTGCGCTCTGCGCCTGCGAGGCGAACACCTTCAGCCGCGTGCGCGGCTCGCCCAGCGCGGTCGCGTTGCGCGCGCGCCAGTCCAGCGCGGCGCCGTACAGCGAGCGGTTGTACTGGGCGTACTCGGTGCCGGTGATGCCGGTGGCGAAATTGCCCCACAGCGCCTGGCTCTGGTCCCAATCCACGCGCAGGTACAGCTTGCCCTGGGTGTCGACGTCGCGGTAGGTGGTGGAGTCGTCGCCGTACACCGGGTAGTACAGGTCCGGATCCAGGCGCCGGAACACGTCCTGCGGATCGGCATCGGTGAAGCCGTCGAACAGCTGCCCGATCTGGTTCTCGCGGGTATCGGCATGCGCGGTGAGCAGGTATTTGCCGCGCAGCTTGCCTTTCAGGTAGAACGCCAGCCGGCCCTCGCTGAGGAAGTCGTGCTGGTCGCGCGTGGCCTCGAGCAGCGGCTGGGTATTGCCGCTGCTGCGGTTCTGCGACAGGGTCAGGTCGGCCAGCGCGACCAGATAGGCATAGCGGCCGGTCACGTTGACGTCGATGCTGCTGCGCAGCGGCGGCGCGTCCTGGCGCGCGGCCTCGATGCGGTACTGATGGCTGCCCACCGGCTCGAGGAATTCGGCGACGAACTTGCCTTCCTGGTCCACCGGGAATATCTGCCCGTTGATGGTCAGGCGCGTGCCGGCGGCGATGTCGCGGCCGTGCACGCGCACGCGCGAGCCGTACAGCGGGATGTTCTGCAGGCGCAGCGCGTTCTGGCCGTAGATGGCGTTGCTGATCTCCAGCGACTGCGCGGACTCGGCATCCAGCGCCTGGCCGAGCGTGCGTTGCACCTGGGTGCGCAGTTGCTGCGCGCCGCGTTCGAAATCGGCTTGCGACACCAGTTGCATGCGCTGGATCACGGTCTCGTCGAAACTGCCGTCGTGGCCGTAGGCGCGCGCCACGTACAGCAGCTCGTCGCCTTCGCGCAGGTGCAGCGACGCCGGCAACGCGCCGTCCCATTGCGCCTCGCCGACGCTGGCCGCCGGCAGCGCCAGCGTCGCCAATGGCGTGACCAGATCGGTGTCGCTGCCGCGGTACAGGCTCACCTGCACCCGCTCGATGAACGAGGCGTAGTTGCTGTAGCCATGGAAACGCACCGGGCGCGCGATGCGGCCGTTCTCGAACGGCACCATGCTGCTGGCCTGCACGTTCAACACCGGCTCGGTCATCGCCGGGTCTTCGGTGGCCCAGATCATGCCGCCGCCGGGCAGGTCGATGGCCAACTGGCCGGGCGCGAGCGCGCGATCGCTGGCGGGAGTGGAAGCGGCCACGGGGCGCGGCATCCTCGCCGGCGCCGACGGCGCCGCCGTCTCGATTTGCAGCGGCGCGCGTGCGGTGCCGGGCTCGCGCACGCGGAACAACAGCGTGTCGCCGGCACGGCAACCGTCGATGTCGCATTCGACCGACGCCTCGCCTTCGCGCTCTTCGCCGCTGCGTTCCTCGGCGCTGCGCAGTTCGGCCGTTTCCGCCGCCATGGCCGGCATCGCGCCCAGCGCCGCCACCATCCACGCCCCGAAAAGACGCGTGCAAACCCCTGTCTTGACCATGTCCATCGCTGTTCTCCTCAGGGGCGGCCGGCATCGGCCGAGGCGTCGGAAGGCGGCGCTGCCTGCACCCGCAATCGGGGTCGGACCTGCGCCTGCAGCCATTGCGCGAGCGCGGCGTCCAGCGCCTGCGCGCGGCGGCGGCCCAATGCGGCGTCCTGCGCGCCGCGGCCGGTGGCGATCTCCACCACGCCACCGCCGCGCCGGTTGATCGCCTGCGCGATCGGCTCCAGCAGCGGCCGGTACTGCGGCCGCAACGATGTGCCGCCCGGTTCGAACAACGCCTCGCCCAGCCCGATCGCATCGCTCACCGTCAGCAGCGGCGGCGCGCTGCCGGCATCGCGCAGTTCCACCCGGGTCTGTGCCGCCACGTCCGCCGGCAGCTGCGCCGCCAGCGCGGCATGCACGGTTTGCGCACGCTGCAACCCGAGCGCTTCGCCAGCGCCATGCAACGGCAGCTGCAGATGGCCGCCACCGGCTTCGCGCAGCAGCTGCGCGATGCGTTCGAGCGTGCCGGCGTAGCGCTGCCGCAGCTGCGCATTGCCCGGTTCGAACAGCGCCTGGCCCAGTTCCACCTCGGGATACGCCGCATCGCGTTGGCGCTGGCCGCGCTCGCCGCCGCGATCCAGGCTTGCGCCCGGCGGGCCTGCGTCCGGCAGGCGCACGCCGAAGTCGAAGCGCACCGGCAAGCCTGGCGTGATGCGCCGCACGCGCGGATTCTCGCTGGTGAAGACGGTGCCTGGCGGCAGCGTGGCCGCGTCCACCTTGAGGATGAAGTTGCTGCCGCGCCCCGCCGCCGGCGCGATGCCGACCAGGTGGAAGCGGCCGTGGGCATCGGTCTCCATCAGCAAGCCTTCGGCCGAGCCGATGCGCACGCCGGGCACGCCGAGTTCGCCGGCATCCTGCACCCCGTTGCCGTTGCGGTCATCGAAGACGCTGCCGACGATCAGGCTCTCGTCCAGCATCGGGTCGCCCACCACCTCCACATCGGCGCTGGCCAGATTGCTGATCTGGCTGCCGTCGGCACTCTGCATCAGCGCGCGATTGGTGTGAATGCCGGGGCCGACGCCGGCGCCCACGCGCATCACATAGGCGAAGGTCGCGCGCTGGCCGCTGGCGATATCCACCGCCGCCACGCGCAGCGGCGAGGTGCCGGTCAACGCACCGGCGCCGTCCGCGTCGCCGACCTGCAACTGGCCATGCACGTAACTGAAGCCGGGCGGCGGCGTATCCAGCAGGGCCACGCCCACCGCATCCACCGCGCCCACGTTCTCCACGGTCAGCGTGTAGCGCACCAGGTCGCCGATGCGCACGCTGCGCTGCGCGGCCTGCTTGCTCACCCGCAACACCACCGGGTCGGCGGCCACGGCCACCGTCACCTGCGCCACCGCGCACATCCGCTCGGGGATGGACATATCGCAGACCCGGTAGCTGAAGCGGTCCTCGCCGACGAAGTCGGCCACCGGCGTGTAGACGCATGCCGCCTGCGCGCAGCGGGCCTCGCCATTGCCCGGTGCGACCGCCACGCTCAGCGACGCCGGGTCGATCGGTGCGGCGGTGGTGCTGTCGTTGGCCAGCACGGCGATGCTCACCGGTTGCGGATGCACCGTGCTGGCGCGGTCGTCCACCACCGCGATGTCGTTTGCGGCCACCGTCACCACCACCGCCGCGGTGGCGCAGTCGAGCGGCCTGCTCGACGAGCAGACGGTGTAGCTGAAGGTATCCACGCCGCTGAAGTGCAGCGCCGGGGTATACGCCAGGCTGCCATCGCCCCGCATCTGTACGGTGCCGGCCTGCGGCGTGGTGACGCTGCTCAGCGATACCATCGTGGTATCGGCAGGGACGCCTTCGTGGAAATCGTTGGTCAACACCCACACCAGCACCGTGGTGTTCTGCGCGACCGAGGCCGTGTCCTCCTGTGCCTGCACGATGCCCGCCACCACTGCGACCGTGGCCGTTGCGTTGTCGCAGCGGGCAGGATTGCTCGCTGCGCAGATCCGATAGGCCAGCGTGTAGCTGCCGGCCGCGGTATTGGCGGCCACGTCCAGACTGCCGTCGGCGTTGATCGTCAGCGGGCCGGCGGCGACCGGTGCCAGCACGATGTCGGCTGCCGCCACCGGCGCACCGTTGAAGGTGTCGTTGGCCAGCACGTTGATCACCGCGATGGCGCCGGCGGTGCCGTTCACCGGACCGGCGCTGTCGTCCACCGCATCCAGCACGGCGCCGCTGCCCACGGTGATGGTGACCGTGGCGCCGTCGCAGTTGCCCGGGTTGGCGATTTCGCACAGCTGGTAGCTGGCGGTGTAGCTGCCGGGTGCGGTATTGGCCGCCACGCTCACCGTGCCGTCGGGGTTGATCGTCAGCGGGCCGTTGTTGTTCGGGATCAGCGTCACCTGCGATGGCGTCACCGGCGTGCCGTTGAGCGTGTCGTTGGTCAGCACATTGGTGACCGCGGTGCCACCGGCAGTGCCGTCGACCGGACCGGCGCTGTCGTCGTTGGCCTGCAGGCTGCCATTGCCCACGGTGATGGTGATGGTGACTGTCGCGCTATCGCAGTTGCCCGGGTTGGCGATTTCGCACAGCTGGTAGCTGGCGCTGTAGCTGCCGGGTGCGGTATTGGCCGCCACGTTCACCGTGCCGTCGGGGTTGATCGTCAGCGGGCCGTTGTTGTTCGGGATCAGCGTCACCTGCGATGGCGTCACCGGCGTGCCGTTGAGCGTGTCGTTGGTCAGCACATTGGTGACCGCGGTGCCACCGGCAACGCCGTCGACCGGACCGGCGCTGTCGTCGTTGGCCTGCAGGCTGCCATTGCCCACGGTGATGGTGATGGTGACTGTCGCGCTATCGCAGTTGCCCGGGTTGGCGATTTCGCACAGCTGGTAGCTGGCGCTGTAGCTGCCGGCCGCGGTATTGGCCGCCACGTCCACGCTGCCGTCAGGATTGATCGTCAGTGGGCCGTTGTTGCTCGGCGTCAGCGTCACCTGTGCAGGGTTCACCGCCACGCCGTTGAGCGTGTCATTGGCCAGCACGTTGATGACCGCGATGCCGCCGGCAGTGCCGTCGACCGGACCGGCGCTGTCGTCGTTGGCCTGCAGGCCACCGGTGCCGACGGTGATGGTGACCGTGGCGCCGTCGCAGTTGCCAGGATTGGCGACTTCGCACAGCTGGTAGCTGGCGGTGTAGCTGCCGGGTGCGGTGTTCGCCGCCACGTCCACGCTGCCGTCGGGGTTGATCGTCAGCGGGCCGCTGTTGTTCGGGGTCAGTATCACTTGCGATGGCGTCACCGGCGTGCCGTTGAGCGTGTCGTTGGTCAGCACATTGGTGACCGCGGTGCCACCGGCAACGCCATCGACCGGACCGGCGCTGTCGTCGTTGGCCTGCAGGCTGCCATTGCCCACGGTGATGGTGACCGTGGCGCCGTCGCAGTTGCCAGGATTGGCGACTTCGCACAGCTGGTAGCTGGCGGTATAGCTGCCGGGCGCGGTGTTCGCCGCCACGTCCACGCTGCCGTCGGGGTTGATCGTCAACGGGCCGCTGTTGTTCGGGGTCAGCGTCACTTGCGATGGCGTCACCGGCGTGCCGTTGAGCGTGTCGTTGGTCAGCACATTGGTGACCGCGGTGCCACCGGCAACGCCGTCGACCGGACCGGCGCTGTCGTCGTTGGCCTGCAGGCTGCCATTGCCCACGGTGATGGTGACCGTGGCGCCGTCGCAGTTGCTGGGATTGGCGACTTCGCACAGTTGGTAGCTGGCGGTATAGCTGCCGGGCGCGGTGTTCGCCGCCACGTCCACGCTGCCGTCGGGGTTGATCGTCAGCGGGCCGCTGTTGTTCGGGGTCAGCGTCACCTGCGATGGCGTCACCGGCGTGCCGTTGAGCGTGTCGTTGGCCAGTACGTTGGTGACCGCGGTGCCGCCGCTGGCGCCGTCGACCGGACCGGCACTGTCGTTGTTGGCCAGCAGGGTGCCGTTGCCGACGGTCACGGTCACCGTGGCGCTGTCGCAGTTGCCCGGATTGAGCACCTCGCACAGCTGGTAACTGGCGCTGTAGCTGCCGGCCGGGGTGTTGGCGGCGACGTCCACGCTGCCGTCGGGATTGATCGTCAACGGGCCGCTGTTGCTTGGGGTCAGCGTCACCTGCGCAGGCGTCACCGGCGTGCCGTCGAGGGTGTCGTTGGCCAGCACGTTGGCGACCGCGGTGCCGCCGCTGCTGCCGTTGACTGGACCGGCACTGTCGTCGTTGGCCAGCAGGGTGCCGTTGCCGACGGTCACCGTGACCGTGGCACTGTCGCAATTGCTTGGGTTGAGCACTTCGCACAGCTGGTAACTGGCGCTGTAGCTGCCGGCCGGGGTGTTGGCGGCGACGTCCACGCTGCCGTCCGGATTGATGGTCAGCGGGCCGCTGTTGCTCGGCGTCAGCGTCACCTGCGCAGGCGTCACCGGCACGCCGTCGAGGGTGTCGTTGGCCAGCACGTTGGCGACCGCGGTGCCGCCGCTGCTGCCGTTGACCGGACCGGCGCTGTCGTCCAGCGCCTGCATCGCGGCGGTCGCGACCGTGATGGTGACGGTCGCGCTGTCGCAGTTGCCCGGGTTGAGTACTTCGCACAGCTGATAGCTGGCGCTGTAGCTGCCGGCCGGCGTATTGGCCGCCACGTCCACCGTGCCGTTGGCATTGATCGTCAGCGGGCCGTTGCTGCTCGGGGTCAGCGTCACCTGCGCCGGCGACACGGCGGCGGCGCCCAGGGTGTCGTTGCTCAGCACGTTGATGACCGCGAGGGCGCCGGTGCCGCTCACCGGGCCGGCGATGTCGTCCACCGCGTCCAGGCTGCCGCTGCCCACGGTCACGGTGACCGTGGCGCTGTCGCAATTGCCCGGGTTGAGCGCTTCGCATACCTGATAGCTGGCGCTGTAGCTGCCGGCCGCGGTATTGGCCGCCACGTCCACCGTGCCATCGGCATTGATCGTCAACGGACCGTTGCTGCTTGGGGTCAGCGTCACCTGCGCGGCGCTGACCACCACCCCGTTGAGGGTGTCGTTGCGCAGCACCTGGGTGACCGCGGTGGCGCCGGAAAGACCGTTCACCGGGCCGGCGCTGTCGTCGTTGGCGCGCAAGCTGGCCGCGCCAACCAGCACGGTGACGGTCGCGCTGTCGCAGTTGCCGGGGTTGAGCACCTCGCACAGCTGGTAGCCGGCGCTGTAGCTGCCGGCCGGGGTGCCGGCCGCCACATCCACGGTGCCGTCGGGATTGATCGTCAGCGGGCCGCTGTTGCTGGGCGTCAACGTCACCTGCGCCGTGCCGACCGCCATGCCATCCAGGGTGTCGTTGCCGAGCACGTTGACGAGCGCGGTGGCGCCATTGGCGCCGTTGATCGGCCCGGCGCTGTCGTCGGCGGCTTGCAGCGCGCCCGCGGCCACCGTGACGCTCACCTGGGCGCTGTCGCAGTTGCCGGGATTGCTGCGTTCGCAAAGCTGGTAGCCGAGGCTGTAGCTGCCGGCCGGGGTGCCCGCAGCGACGCTGACGCGGCCGTTGCCGGTGGCCAGGGTGATGCCGGGATGGGCGGCCGGCACGGTCACGCTCAGCAGCACGCTGGCGGTGCTGGGCACAGCGCCGTTCAACACGTCGTTGTCCAGCACGCTGGCCACGGCCACGCCGCCGCGGACGCCGGACACCGGCGGTCCGGCATCGTCGTTGGCCTGGATCTGCGCCGCCGCCACCACCACGGTGGCGGTGGCGCTGTCGCAATTGAGCGGATTGAGGGTTTCGCACAGGCGATAGGCCAGGCTGTAGCTGCCTGCGGCGGCGTTGGCGGCCACGTCCAGGGTGCCGTCGGCATTGATGGTCAACGGGCCGCCGCCGACCGGGACCAGCGTCGCCTGCGCAGGGACGAACGAGGCGCCGTCCAGGGTGTCGTTGTCGAGCACGTTGATCAACGCGACCGCGCCGCTGCTGCCGGTGCCGCCGGTGATCGGGCCAGCGCTGTCGTCGTTGGCCAGCAGTGCCGCGCTGGCCACCGTCACCGTCACCGTGGCGCTGCGGCAATTGGCCGGATTGAGGGTTTCGCAGATCCGGTAACCGGCGCTGTAGCTGCCGGCCGGCGTATTGGCCGCCACGTCCACGCTGCCGTCGGCATTGATGGTCAGCGGACCGTTGCTGGTCGCCGCGAGCGTCACCTGCGCCAGGCTCGCCGCCGCACCGTTGACGCTGTCGTTGCCGAGCACGTTGACCACGGCGCTGGCGCCGCTGCGGCCGTTGACCGGGCCGGCGCTGTCGTTGTTCGCAGCGATCGTCGCAGCGGCGACGCTGATGGTGACGCTGGCGCTGTCGCAGTTGGCCGGATTGAGCGCCTCGCAGATCTGGTAACTGGCGCTGTAGCTGCCGACCGGGGTGTTCGCCGCCACGTCCACCGTGCCATCGGGGTTGATGGTCAGCGGGCCGCTGTTGCTCGGCGTCAGCACGATGTCCGCGGGCACGATCGCCACGCCATTGAGGGTGTCGTTGCCGAGCACGTTGACGACCGCGGTGGCGCCGTTGCCGCCGGCGACCGGGCCGGCGACATCATCCACCGCGTCGATGGTGGCCGCACCGACGTTGACGGTGACCGTGGCGCTGTCGCAGTTGGCGGGGTTGAGCGTTTCGCAGATCTGGTAGCTGGCGCTGTAGCTGCCGGCGGGCGTGTTGGCGGCGACGTCCACCGTGCCGTCGGGGTGGATGGTCAGCGGTCCGTTGCTGGCCGGGGCCAGCGTCACCTGCGCCGGCGTCACCGCCACGCCGTCGAGCGTGTCGTTGCCGAGCACGTTGGTCACCGCGGTGGCGCCCGCGGTGCCGTCGACCGGGCCGGCGGTGTCGTCGGCGGCGTTGAGCACGCCCTGCACCACGCTGACGTTGACCGTGGCGCTGTCGCAGTTGGCGGGGTTGAGGGTTTCGCAGATCTGGTAGCTGGCGCTGTAGCTGCCGGCGGGTGTGTTGGCGGCGACGTCCACGCTGCCGTCCGCGTTGATCGTCAGCGGGCCGCTGTTGCCCGGCGTCAGCAGCACATCGGCGGCCAGCACCGCAGCGCCATTGAGGCGGTCGTTGTCGAGCACATTGAGCACCGCGCTGGCGCCGGTGCGGCCGCCGACCGGGCCGGCGCTGTCGTCCACCGCATCCAGGCTGCCGGCCACCACCGCGACGGTCAGCGTGGCGCTGTCGCAATTGCCAGGGTTCAGGGTCTCGCAGATCTGGTAGCTGGCGCTGTAGCTGCCGGCGGGCGTGTTGGCGGCGACGTCCACGCTGCCGTCGGGATTGATGGTCAGCGGACCGCTGTTGCTGGGCGTCAGCGTGAGTGCCGCCAGCGAGGCCGGCGCGCCATTGAAGCTGTCGTTGCCCAGCACATCGATCAACGCGCTGGCGCCGGTGCGGCCGTTGACCGGGCCGGCGCTGTCGTCCACCGCCTCCACGCTGGCGGCCGCCACCGCCACGGTGACCACTGCGCTGTCGCAGTTGCCGGGGTTGGCGGTTTCGCAGATCTGGTAGCCCAGCGTGTAGTTGCCGGCCGGCGTCCCGGCCGCCACGGCGACCTGGCCGGTGCCGGTATCCAGCGTCACGCCCGGGTTGGACGCCGGGGTGACAAGGCTCAGCAGCACATCTGCGACGGTCGCGACCGCGCCGGCCAGACTGTCGTTGCCCAGCACGTTGGCCACCGCCACGCCGCCGCTGGCGCCGACGATGGCGGTGGCGCCGGCATCGTCGTTGGCGACGATGGCATTGGCCTGCACCGGGATCGCCGGCACCGTGCCGCTGTCGTTGCCGGGATTGGGATCGCTCAGTCCCGGCGGCAGGGTGAAGGTGGCGGTGTTCGCGGCGATGGTGGCGGGCGTGAGCGTGGGCGCGGTGCCGGCGATATCGATCGTCACGCTGTCGCCCACCGCCACGTTGACGGTGACCGCGACATTGCCGCTACCGCCGGCGAGCGCGCAGCTGGATGCAGGCGACGCCGCTGCGCAGGTCCAGCTGACCGCGTCGAGTTGCGGCGGCACCACGTCGCGCACGACCACGCCGCCGGCCTGCGAGACGCCGCTGTTGGCGACCACGATGCGATAGCGCACCGCGCCGCCTGCCGCGACCGGGCTGCCGGTCAACAGAGTCTTGCTGACCGCCAGGTCGGCCTGCGCCGCCAAGGCATTGCTGTCCACCGCGGCGTTGTTGCCGACGTCGGGATCGGCGGTATCGCCCGGCAGGGTGACGGTGACGGTATTGGACAGCGTGCCGGGATACGACTGCGCCGCGGCGCTGCCGCTGCCCGCCAGCAACAGCGCCAGCCACCACCACGACAGCCGCGGCGCACGCGCCGGTGCGGGACAGGCATGGTCGGGCACGGAATGTCCGCAAAGCGGGTGGCTGGCGCTGGTGTCCATGCGAAGTCCTCGCGAATTCGGGGTGCGAGCGGCCGTCCGCTGCGGGGCGGCCTACTTTTTCGGGAAATGGGGAAGCCCGTCCGGCGCGTGCGCGCCGCGGGCGATCAGTACGTGCCGGGATCTATTCGGTAGTTGACCGGAACACTGATCGTGGCCTGCCCTCCGCTGGGCAGATCCACGGTGAGATTGACGCTGTTGCCGCCGGCGGCGCCGCCGCTGGCGGCGCCGCAGCTACCGACGTTGGCCGTGCAGGTCCAGGCTGCCGACAGCTCCACCCCGCCCGGCAGCACGTCGTTGACCACCGCGCCGGTCACCGCGTCCGGCCCGGCGTTGGCGACCGTGATCACATAGGTGGCGCTACCGCCAGGCAGGTAGCCGGATGCGCCGTCGGATTTGCTGATCGACAGGTCGGCCTGCCGCGTGCGGTTGCTGAGGCGGCAGGTGAGCGTGACCGGCGCAGCCGTCTGCGCCGGCGCGGTCAGCGCGAATCCGGTACCGGTGCCGGAGCCGAACGCATTGCCATCCTGGTCGGTGCACGCCCAGCTGCTGACATAGCGGTTGAGCAGCGTGCCGCTGGTGGCGGTTTCGGCCAGTTGATAGACCGCGCCCGGCTCGGTGACGATCGGCGCGGTGGCGCCGCCATCGCCGACGCCGGACACCGCGGCACGCACCGCGCCGCCCTGGCTGATGCTCAGGTCGAAGCGCCCGGCATCGTTGGCGGGCTGCAAGGCCTTGGCCAGCGACAGCAGCGCGGCGCAGGCGCGGTTGGCGCTTTCCACGGTGAATACCGCATTGCCGATGCGGATCCCCAGCAAGCCCAGCAGATTGTCCAGCAACCCGCCCAACAGGCTCTGCAACACCGGTCGCAGGACCGTGCTGGCAGTGGCAGCCAGGGTGGTTTCGACCGCATTGACCACCGAATTGAGGATCGGCACCAGCGCCGCCGGCAAGGCGATCGGCAACCCCAGCAGGGTCACCACCGGCGTCCCGCTGGTCACCTGGACATCCAGGTTGTTGAGCAGATCGACGATCAGCGTGCCGGCACTCACCGTACCGGCGCTCGCCGTACGCGTCTGCGGAAACGGCGCGTTGACGGCGAAGCTCTGCAGCGACGGCGAGCCGGTCGCGGCGGCGCGCGCGGTCACCTTCAGCGGCACCCGCACCGCCACCGCGCCGACACCAGCCAGATTGACATTGAACCGCAGGTCCAGATTGTTCAGCGTGACCGGCGTGACCAGCGCATTGGTGAGCACGGTGCTGCGGTTGAAGAACACGTTGTCGGCGATCGTGCCTATATACAGATTCACCAGGCCAGGGCGAGCGTTGAAGCTCACCGCGCCGTTCAATGCATCCACCGCGGTCAGCGTGCCTTCGGCGCGGGCGATGTCGGCATACAACTGCAGTTTCAGCACATCGGCGCTGAGGCTGACGTTGGTCAGCCCCAGGCCGAGCGCGTTGATCGCGCCGACCACCGCTTGCAGGTTGAAGCCCTGCACCACGTCCAGGTTGAGCTTGGTGCGGATGGCGCCGGTATGGAACGACACGCCTTGCGTGCCGCAGGCATACACCGGCGGCTCCACCACCTGCAGCCAGAGCTGCACATTGGCCACCCCGGCAAGTCCCAGCGCCGCCGTGTTGACGCTCACCGGCTGCGGCGTGGTCAGCACGTTGCGGTAGTTGTACAACTGCGCCGCGCCGGTCACCAGGTCGAGCAGATCCAGTTCGACATCGGCCAGCGATCCCTTCGGCAGCGAGATCCGCAACAGGTCGGCCAAGCGCAGGTTGCCGCCGAGCGCGCCGATGCCCAGCGGCAACGCCGTCAACGCGTTCACCGCCGCGGTGTTGCCATCGGCCTGGGCCACCTGCACCAGTGCCAGCTGCAACTGCGCCAGGGTGATGTTGCTATTGAGGATCTGGGTGGTATCGCTCAGGCCGAGATTGAGGCCGAGCTGGGTGATGAGCGCGTTGAGATTGACGTCGGACTGGGCCAGCGCGTTCCAGTCGAGCACGCTGACGTTGACGTTGCTGCCGGGCAGCAGGGTCGCGAACAGGAGGTTGAGCAACGGTCCCTGGCTGCTGTCCACCTGCACCAGTCGCGGACCGGCCGACACGCAGGCGCCAGCGGTGCAACCCGCTTGTGCGCGTGCATTGCTCGCCAGGCCCAGCCCCAGACACAGCGCAAGCGCCAGACATGCCGCAACAAAGACGCGCCCGAATTTGGCGCGGGCGCAGTCGCCCATCGAAGCATGCCTCCCCATCTTTTCCCCCTGTTGAATTAACTTTGTGATGGTTATCCCATCGATCCCCTGAAAATGTCCTGTCTTGTCTTCCGATTAAGTCACTTAAATATTTTCGTATGACTTAATTTGGCGTTACTGATACGTTGATGGCACACCGCGAGACAGAACATCTCCAGCGAATGACATTCCGTCAAGCCAAAAAATGCAGGAATCATGCACAGAAATGCTTAGCAGCAAGCCATTCCCCATACGTCGCCTCATACGCCGCAATGGGCCGTTAGCGAATCAGGACAACTTCCAGAAACTTTCGCTACCCGGACATTTTCACTAACAAGACGCGTCAACGGAGTCGGATTCTTTCGTCTCCATCGCAAAAGGAAAAATTGGATGTTCTCCATCGGCAGCCGTGTTCGCCGTGTACGCAGCATGGCCAATCTTTCGCAGTCGCAACTGGCCGAACAGGTCGGGGTCAAACGCAGTGCGGTGGCACAGTGGGAACGCGATCCCGGAACGTTTCCCAGCGTCAAGAACCTGGTGAAGATCGCGGTCATCGCCGACGTGAAGTTCGAGTGGCTGGCCACCGGACGCGGCTCCCCGCAGGGGCAGCCGCATGAATTCGACACCGTCGCGACATTGTCCGACTTCGCCCAGAACGAGGACGAAAGCCGGGCGTTGGAACTGTTGCGGCGGCTATCGCCCAAAAAGCGCCATGCCGTCTGCGCCATTCTCGAAGCGCTGTGTCTGTAATCCCGGGCATGCGGCGGCGCATGCACCGCGGCCGCCAGCTGCTGGCGCCAGGGCGCATGCAGCAATCGCTGTCCGAGCACCGCGAGCTGGGGGGACTGCTTCCGCCACGGCGACGCCGATGGGGTCGTCGCGGTCGCCGATACGGTGTCCGTCGATGCCGGCCACGCCAGGCAGGCGGCGATGCGCTGGCCGTGGCTGTGCGGGTCCAGCAGTGCGTGCAGCAGCGCATCGCGCCACAGGCCGACCGCGTTGCAGACCGCCATGCCATCCGGCGACACGTGAGGCTCGCTGCGCAGCCGTGCCGCCGCGGCGACCAGCAGGCCCAGGCTGAAGATCGCGCCGCGCTGGAGATTGATGCTGCCGGTGGCGCACAGCACGGAACGCTCGGCGGCGATGCCGAGGTCGCACCGCGCTGGAAATGCGGCGCCCGCCGGACCGGCGGCGGCGATCGCGAGGAAGTAACCGCGCAACGCGAACAGGCGGTGCAGGAAGGTGGCCGCATCCATGTCGTCGTGGCTGCCGCGATCGAACGGCGTGACCAGGCCGGGCTTCGGCGCGCAGGCCAGCTCGGCAGGCAAGTTGGCGACGGCCAGACGACCGAGGCGGTGCGGGGGTGGCAGCCGCGTTGTGGAAGTTCGCTGCGGTCTTCGCCGCGACTGAAGCTACTCGCGGATAGCCAGCGAATTGCACTACGGGAGGGGCTCCTGTCCCGACGGCTTCCGACGCTCTAACGCTACTTCGTTCGTCGCGACTGAAGGGCACCTCTAATAAGCCCAAAACCTCGACCCAAAAGCTCGCAAGTCATTGATGCACATAGCGTGCGATTTTGGGAATTGAGGTTATTGGACGTGCCCTGAAGTCCATGCATCCTGCTGTAGCTGGCCTCCGTGGACTGCATGGATTTCTTGACGGCTGTCAGATCGGCACCGGAGAACGGGCCGTGCCTGTCCGGGAACGATTGATGCAGGAATGACATGTCCAACGCATCCAACACAAGGCGCTGGCCCTGGGAATAGTGTCGCCACCGCATGAGCGCACTGGCGGACAACACGACATTCCCCACCAAGACCAAGATCATGCAGACCAGTAGTTTCATGCGCCCGCTACGGCGGCGTGCTGCCGCGCCGTCCACGTGCGCCGCATCACCCAACTGCACCAGCGGCGCGCGGCGAACTGTAAGTCAGCGCCGCACTGATCTCCGCCGCCGCCACGCACACCGCCTGCATCGCCGCCTGCGCGTCGATTTCCTGCGGGCGGCGTTCGATGAAGGGCACGGTGAGCGTGTAGATGGCGCTGCCCTGCTGCAGGATCGGCGCGGTCAGGTCGATCACCCCGACCACCGCCTCGCTGGGATGGATGCTGTAGCCCAGCGCGCGCACCTGCGCGGCGGCGGCGAGGAACGCGACACGGTCGTAGGCCACGTCGCCGGCGTCCAGGCGCTGCAGCAGCCGCGCCTGCGCGTCTTCGTGCTGGAACGCGAACAGCACCAGGCCGGAGGTGGAATGGGCGAGCGGGCGGCGATGGCCGGGGCGCACCACCAGGCCCAGGTCGCTGGGCACGTCCATCTGCGCGATGACCACGATCTGGTCGTCCGACGGCGCCACCAGGTGGCAGGGCTGGCGGATCGCATCGGCCAGCCGGCGCATCACCGGCAGCGCCGCCTCGGTGACGTTCTGCACCTGCGGTTGCTGCATGCCGAGCATGAACAGGCGGTTGGTCAGCACATAGCCGCCCTCGCCCGGCCCCTTGGTCAGGTAGCCGCGCTCTTCCAGCACCTGCAGCATGCGGAAGATCTCGCCGCGCGAGCGGCCGATGCCCTGCGAGATCTCGCTCATCGTCATCGGCCGCGCGTCGCGCGCCAGCAGTTCCAGGATATCCAGGCCCTTGTCCAGGGCGGGAGCACGGTACTTGGGCGGGGGCGTGGTCATTCCGTCGAGGCCAGGCAGGGGGTGGAAGGGCGCTAGGGTACAGGGAATGCCTATGGACAGAAGCGCGGCCAAACCGGTCCGCGCCTGGCGCCCGGATGGCTGCAGGGCGCGCCGAATCCGACCCGCGCACGCCGATGCCGCCGCCGGTGAAAGGCCACCGGCGCCAGCGGTCGGACACCGCACGCGCCATGGTGCGCCATGCAAATATAAACACGGATTTTATATTTGCATGGCAGCAGCGACCGCAGTACGCTCCGGCGACAACTTCAACGCGACGCGGCACATCCTGGGAGGGGTAGGCGGCATGCACTACAGCAGCGACACCGCAACAGCGGCGCCCGGCAGCCTGGCGCGCACCGCCATCGTGCCCCTGGTCCTGATCGTCAGCCTGTTCTTTCTGTGGGGCATGGCGAACAACCTCAACGACATCCTGATCAAGCAGTTCAAGAAGGCCTTCGAACTGTCCGACCTGCAGGCCGGGCTGGTGCAGAGCGCGTTCTACCTGGGCTACTTCGTGTTCGCGATCCCGGCGGCGATGTTCATGCGCCGCTTCAGCTACAAGGCGGCGGTGGTGCTCGGCCTGCTGCTGTACGCGGCCGGCGCGTTCCTGTTCTACCCGGCCGCGCAGCAGCACACCTACGGCTTGTTCCTGCTGGCGCTGTTCGTGATCGCCAGCGGCCTGGCGTTCCTGGAAACCACCGCCAATCCGCTGGTCACCGTGCTCGGCCCGGCCGCAGGCGCGGCGCGGCGGCTGAACCTGGCGCAGGCGTTCAATCCGCTGGGTTCGATCACCGGCGTGCTGATCGGCCAGCACTTCATCCTGTCCGGCGTGGAGCACACGCCGCAGGAACTGGCGGCGATGGCGCCGGCCGCACGCGCGAGCTTCTTCGCCACCGAATCGGCGGCGGTGCAGACGCCGTATCTGATCATCGGCGCGGTGGTGGTGCTGTGGGCGCTGCTGATCGGGTTGACCCGCTTCCCGGTCACCCGCGACAGCGGCGCCGCGGCCAGCGGCGGCAAGGCCTATTTCGGCGCGCTGCTGCGCAACCGCCGCTTCGTGTTCGCGGTGGTCGCGCAGTTCTTCTACGTCGGCGCGCAGGTCGGCATCTGGAGCTTCCTGATCCGCTACCTGCAGGACGCGGTGCCGGGCACCCCGGAAAAGACCGCGGCCAGCTTCCTGACCATTTCGCTAGTGCTGTTCATGGCCGGCCGCTTCATCGGCACCTTCCTGCTGCGCTACGTGGCGCCGGCGGTGTTGCTGGGCGCGTTCGCGCTGCTCAACCTGCTGCTGTGCGGGGTGGCGATCGCGCTGCCGGGCTGGACCGGGCTGTATGCGCTGGTGGCCAGCAGCGCGTTCATGTCGGTGATGTTCCCGACCATCTTCGCGCTGGGCCTGGACGGGTTGAACGACGACGCGCGCAAGCTCGGCTCGTCGCTGATCGTGATGTCGATCATCGGCGGCGCCGCGCTGACCGCCGTGATGGGCGCATTGTCCGACCGCGCCGGCATCCATTGGGCGATGACGGTGCCGGCGCTGTGCTTCGCGGTGATCCTGGTGTTCGCGTCCTATGCGCACGACCGCGCGGCCGCGGCGCACGCGGCCGCCGCGGGAGCCTGAGATGCCGCGCCATTGCTATCTGCTCGACCTGCACGACGATCCGGCGCTGATCGCCGAATACGAACGCTGGCATCGCGCCGACACGGTGTGGCCGGAGATCGTCGCCTCGATCCGTGCCGCCGGCATCCGCGAGCTGGACATCCACCGCTGCGGCGACCGCCTGGTGATGCTGATGGAGGTGGACGAGGACTATTCGCCCGCGGCCAAGGCCGCGGCCGACGCGGCCGATCCGCGCGTGCAGGCGTGGGAAGAGCTGATGTGGCGCTTCCAGAAGCCGCTGCCGGGTTCGGCGCCGGGCGAGAAGTGGCGCGAGGCATTGCAGATCTTTTCGCTGCAGGCGGCGCTAGCGGAGCAGGCGCGGATGCAGGAGCCAAGCTGAGATCTCTCGGTAAGAACTGCGGTCCCTGCCCTGCCGAGACCTCCCGGCGGGAGCGGCTACAGCGGCGACAGGCTGCATGGGTAGAGCGCGTCGCGACTGAAGGGCACCTCTAATAACCTCGATTCTAAAAATTTCGCACTATGCGCATCAATGACTTGCGAGCGTTTTAGTCGAGTTTTTGGGGGTTATTAGAGATGCCCTGAAGTCGCTCCCACAAAGACTTGCGATCAGCTACTGGGTGCACTGTGGGAGGGACTTCAGTCCCGACGGGATCCGAAGTCGGATAGCTGGACGACTTCGTTCGTCGCGGTTGAAACCGCGCATGCGCCGGCGCGCGAGCGGGGCGTCGCTGCGCCGCTCGCTGCGCACGGGATGCGGTGCGCGTCCCGTGCGTCCATCGCGTTATCCCTGCTGCGCCGCCAGGTCCGCGCTCCAGAACGGGCCGTCCGGATACAGGTACTGGGTGACCGACTGCGCGCGCATCTCGGCCGAGAAGCCCGGCAGCGTCGGCGCCAGGTAGCGGCCGTGTTCGATCCGCACCGGATCGACGAAGTGCTGGTGCAGGTGGTCGACGAATTCGATCGCGCGGTCCTCCATCCTGCCGGTGATGGCGACGAAGTCGGCCATCGCCAGGTGCTGCACCAGTTCGCACAGGCCGACGCCACCGGCATGCGGGAACACGCGCACGCCGAACTTCGCCGCCAGCAGCAGGATCGCCAGGTTCTCGTTGACCCCGCCCACGCGCGCGGCGTCGATCTGGATCAGGTCCACCGCGCCGGCCTGCAGCAATTGCTTGAACACCACCCGGTTCTGGGTGTGCTCGCCGGTGGACACCGGCACCGGCGCGATGCCCTGGCGGATCGCGGCGTGGCCGAGCACGTCGTCGGGGCTGGTCGGCTCCTCGATCCAGGCGATGTCGAATTCGGCCAGCTGGCGCATCCAGGCGATCGCCGGACCCACGTCCCAGCGCTGGTTGGCGTCCACCGCCATCGCGATGTCCGGGCCGATCGCTGCGCGCGCCAGGCGACAACGGCGGATGTCGTCCTGCACGTTGGCGCCGACCTTGAGCTTGATCGTGCGGAAGCCGTCGGCCACCGCTTCCCTGGCCAGGCGCACCAGTTTCTCGTCGGAGTAGCCGAGCCAGCCGGGCGAGGTGGTGTAGGCCGGATAGCCCTGTTCGAGCAGCGTCTGCAGGCGTTCGGCGCGCAGCGGTTCGGCCACGCGCAGCATGGCCAGCGCTTCGTCCGGGGTCAGCGCGTCGGTGAGGTAGCGGAAGTCGATGGTGGCCACCAGCTGTTCCGGCGACAGCTCGGCGATGTAGCGCCACAGCGGCTTGCCGGCGCGGCGCGCGGCCATGTCCCAGGCGGCGTTGATGACGCCGCCGATGGCCATGTGCATCACACCCTTCTCCGGGCCCAGCCAACGCAACTGCGAATCGTCGGTGAGGCTGCGCGCGAAGCCGCCCAGGTCGCCGATCACCGCCTCCACGTCGCGCCCGACCACATGGTGCGACAGCGCCGCGATCGCCGCGCTCTGCACGTCGTTGCCGCGGCCGATGGTGAACACCAGGCCGTAGCCGGCCAAGCCGTCGTCGGCGTCGGTGCGCAGGCGCAGGTAGGCGGCCGAGTAGTCCGGATCCGGATTCATCGCATCGGAACCATCCAGTTCGCGCGAAGTGGGGAAACGCACGTCGAAGGTCTCGAGGGCAACGATTTTGCTCATGGGGATCCTGGTCGGTGAGGCGGTAGAGAAAAAGAAAATGCGATGGACGAGCCCCTCTCCCCCCGGGAGAGGGGTTGGGGTGAGGGTGCGGGAGTGCACGGCTGCCGCCGCCCTGCAAAACACGAACGAAGTAGAAGCACGCAGCCCTGTCCCACACGCGGGATGTGGTGGCGCGAGCGAAGACCGCATCCGGATGGATGGCGAGGTGGCTGCGCCCCTACCCTCACCCCATCCCCTCTCCCGGGGGGAGAGGGGCTTTACGGCTTTAGCTTGCGTCGCGCGGGTGGGCGACCACGGCCTGGCGCTGCTCGCCCAGGCCCTCGATGCCCAGCGCCATCACGTCGCCCGGCTTGAGGTAGATCGGCGGCTTCTGCCCCAGGCCCACGCCCGGCGGGGTGCCGGTGCTGATCACGTCGCCCGGCATCAGCGTCATGTAGCGGCTGATGTGGCTGACCAGCTCGGCCACGCCGAACACCATCGTGCGCGTGCTGCCGTTCTGGTAGCGATGGCCGTTGACCTCCAGCCACATCGACAGGTTCTGCGGGTCCGCCACTTCGTCGGCAGTGACCAGCCACGGGCCGAGCGGGCCGAAGCCATCGCAGCTCTTGCCCTTGACCCACTGGCCGCCGTGCTCGAGCTGGAACTCGCGCTCGGACAGGTCGTTGATCACCGCGTAGCCGGCGACGTGCTTGAGCGCGTCTTCCCGCGATACGTCGCGGGCGATGTCGCCGATCACCACGCCCAGCTCCACTTCCCAGTCGCTCTTCTTCGAGCCGCGCGGGATCACCACGGTATCGTTGGGGCCGCTGATCGCGGTGGTGGCCTTCATGAACAGCACCGGCATCTCCGGCACCGCCATGCCCGACTCGGCGGCGTGGTCGGCGTAGTTCAGGCCGACGCAGATGAACTTGCCGACGCGGCCCACGGCCGGCCCGTAGCGCACCTCGCCTTGCACCCTGGGCAGCGTGGCCGGGTCGAGCGCACGCAGCGTGTCCAGGCCGGCGGCGGTGAGGTGCTCGCCGGCGACGTCGTCGATGATCGCGGACAGGTCGCGCAGGTGACCATCGGCGTCGAGCAGGGCCGGACGTTCGTGGCCGGGTTCGCCATAGCGCAGCAGTTTCATGGGAGGTCCTCTCTGAAGGGAAATGGGTGGGCGGTCAGTTCGACCAGCCGCCGTCGATGATGTGGGTCTGCCCGGTGGTGAACGAGGATTCGTCCGAGGCCAGGTACACCACCAGCTGCGCGATCTCGCGCGGGTCGCCGAGGCGGCCCATCGGCTGGCGGTCGGTGAAGCTCTTCCACACCGCCTGCTCGTCGCCGCCCAGCGCCTTGACCCGCTGCCCCAGCGACGGGGTCTTGATCGTGCCCGGGCAGATCGCGTTGCAACGGATGCCCTTGGCCACGTAGTCGGCGGCGATGGCCTTGCTCAGCCCGATCACCGCGGCCTTGGTCACGCCGTAGGCGAAGCGGTTCGGCACGCCCTTGATGCTGGACGCCACCGAGGACATGTTGACGATGCTGCCGCGGCCCTGTTCCAGCATGCCCGGCAACACCGCCTGGCAGAGGTAGTACATCGCATCGACGTTGATCGCGAACGAGCGCCGCCACGCCGGTTCGTCGCAGTCGAGGATGCTGCCCTGGTGCACATAGCCGGCGCAGTTGAACAGCACGTCGAACGGCGCGTTCGCCGCGACCAGCGCCTGGATCGCCGCGGCGTCGGTGACGTCGAGCGGCTGCGTGACGATCGCGGCGGAGTCGGCGGCCAGCGCCTGCAGCGCGGCGGCATCGATGTCGGTGGCCAGCACCTGCGCGCCTGCGCGCGCGCAGGCCAGCGCGCTCTCGCGGCCGATGCCGGCACCGGCGGCGGTGATCAGGCAACGCTTGCCTTGCAGCCGGCCGCTCATGGGCGGTTGCGGGGGAGGAAACGCGGACGTGGTCATGGTGGGCACTCTCGGTCGGGGGAAGGAAGCGGATCGGGCAAACGGTAGAAACGCTGGGCGTTGCCGGCGAACACGTCGGCCGCGCCGCCGGCGGCATGGCGCGCGACCAGCGCCTGCGCCAGTACGAACCAGTCGCGGTAGCCGGCACGCTGGGTCAGCACCGGCCAGTCGCTGCCCCACATCACCCGCTGCGGGCCGAAGCAGGCGAACAGCTGCGCCACATAGGGTTCGATCGCCGCCGCATCGGCGTCGGCAGGCAGTTCGGTGAGCAGGCCGGACAGCTTGCACAGCACGTTCGGATGCTGCGCCAGCTGTGCCAGGCCGGCGGCCCAGGCAGCGAACCCGTCGGCGCCGATCGCCGGCTTGGCGGCATGATCGAGCACCACCCGCAACGACGGATGGCGCTGCAGGCGCGCCTGCAGCGCGGGCAGATGCAACGGCTTGACCAGCGCGTCGAACCCCAGGTCGTACCGCAGCAGCGCGTCGAACGCGGGGTCCAGCTGCGGCCGCGCCAGCCACTGCGGATCGGCCAGGTCCTGCACCATCGGCCGCAGGCCCTTGAGCAGGCCGTCGCCCTCGGCGCACAGCGCGGCGATGCGCGCGGCCGCATCGCCGGCCTCGAAATCGATCCAGCCGACCACGCCGGCGATGCGCGGCTGCGCGTGCGCCAGCCGCAGCAGGTAGCGGCTCTCCGCTTCGGTCTGCGCCGCCTGCACCGCGACGATCGCGTCCACGCCGTGTGCGTCGAGCGTGGCGACCAGGTCGTCGGGCACGAAATCGCGATACAGCGCGGCGAGTTCGGGCGTCAGCCAGACGTAGTCGCCGCGCGCCAATTGCCAGAAGTGCACGTGCGCATCGACCACGTTCACGGCGTCGGCACCTGCGCCTGCAGCAGGCCCTGTTCGCGCAGCTGCTGCCACAGCAGCGGCGGGATCGGCGCCTGCAGCCGCGCGGCGGCACTGGCCACTTCCGCCGGCGTGCGCATGCCGGCCACCACGGCGGCGACCGCCGGGTGCGCGAGCGGGAACTGCAGCGCCGCCGCGCCCACGTCCACGCCCTGCGCCGCGCAGGCGGCGAACAGGCGCTGCGCGTGCGCCAGCGTGGCCGGATCCACCGGCGCGTAGTTGTAGGTGTCGCCGGGGCCGCGCGCGTCGCTGAGCAGGCCCGAGCTGTACGGGCCGGCGACCAGGATGCCGACCTGCTGCTGCAGCGCCTGCGCCATGATCCGCTGCGCCGCGTGCTGTTCGAGCAGGGTGTAGCGGCCGGCCAGCATCACGCAGTCCAGCGGGAACAGCGGCATCAGTTCCAGCGCGATGTCTTCCTCGTTGACGCCGATGCCGATCGCGCGGCAGGCGCCGCTGGCCTTCAGCTCGGCCATCGCCGGCAAGGCTTCGTCCAGCGCCTGGCGCAGCATCGCCGGGTGCCGTTGGCCGTGGGTGAGGCGGCCGATGTCGTGCAGCAGCAGGATGTCCACGTGGTCGGTGCCGAGCCGCTGCAGGCTGGCCTCGAACTCGCGCAGCACGCCATCGCGGCTGTAGTCGAACGTGGCGCTGCGCCCGGCCACGGCGAAGCCGTCGCGGCCCGGCGCGGCACCGGCCTCGTCGTAGACGCGGCGCCCGACCTTGGTCGACAGCGTGTAGCTGGCGCGCGGCAGCCCGCGCAGGCCCTGCCCGAGCCGGCGCTCGCTCAGCCCGTAGCCGTAATACGGCGCGGTGTCGAAATGGCGGATGCCGGCGGCATGGGCATCGGCGACCGCGGCCAGCGCCACCGCCTCGTCCACTTCCGCATACAGGTTGCCGATCGGCGCGGCGCCGAAGCCGAGCGTGGCGATGCGCACCTCGCTGCGGCCCAGCGGGCGCTGCGCGATCGCGCCGGGTGCGGCGTCGGCGATGGCGGCGTTCAACGGCACCGGCGTCGACCTTCCCCGATCGCCGAGGCGGACCGCCCGCTCGACCTCCAGGATCGCTTGCTGCCCAGCTTGCGCATGCCACGCCTCCGCCCACCTGGGGCCAGATCGGATGGTGCCGGATCGCGCCGCCCTGCCTGCTGGCGCCGCGTGCCGACTGTTCGTATATGAATATAGCAATCATAAGTGAACAATCAACGACGCGGTGCAGCATTGGGGCTGGGAGACGGGAATGGGGAATCGGGAATGGGTAGAAGCAGTTCCCCGGCGCGGCGGGGTTGCGAGCAGGCGGGGAGCGCCGGCGGGCCGGGAATCGGGAGCTGGGAGAGCGGCCCGGTAGGGCCAGGGCCGCGATCAGGCTGGAATTGCCAGGCCCAGCCGGTTCCACACATCCGCTGGGCGTTGCAGCAGCGGCAGCGGCGTATGCGGCTGCAGCGCGGCCGGCAGGGTGTAGCCCCAGCCGACGCCGGCGAAGGCGATGCCGGCCTGGCGCGCGGCGTCGGCGTCGCGGATCTCGTCGCCCACGCACAGCGCACGCGCGGCCGGCACCCGGCATGCCTTCAGCGCTGCGCGCAGCTTGCGGCGCTTGCCGAACACGGCGGCGCCGCAGCCGATGTGGCGGAAACGTGCGGCCAGTTCGGCGCCAAGCACGCGCTCGACGTTGTCGCGGCTGTTGGAGGTCACCAGGGCCAGCTGCATGCCGGCCTGGGCGAGTGCGTCCAGCAGCTCGGCCATGCCGTCGAACAGCGCGATGCGCTCGATCTGCGCGGCCATCAGCGCACGCATGCGCCGCGCCACCGCCGGCACCCGCCACCAGCAGATGCCGCTGCGCGCCATCAATTCGCGCGCGCTCAGGCTGCGGATGTCCTGCAGCCGCGCCGGCTCGAAGCGGCGGAAGCCGAACTCGTCGGCGACGTCGTTGATGGTGTCCACGAACCAACCGAAGGAATCGGCCAGGGTGCCGTCGAAATCGAAGATGATCAGGTCGTAGCGCCGCATGCCGCCGCAGCATGCCGCAGCGTCCGTCGCGCCGCCAGCCTGGCCGCGCGCTGTGGCGGCATCGGTCAAGCCGGAGCCGGCCGCGGCCGGCCCCGGCGCCGGCTCAACCGCAGCAGTAGCAGACCAGCGGCTGGCCGGGGCCGCCCGGCCCCAGCTCGCCGCCGAACGGCGCGCATTCCTGCTGACACGCCCAGGCGCTACACGCTGCATCCTTCCCGATCCCGTCACCCGCGGTCGCCTGCATCGCGCCGAAGCCCATGCTGGCCAGGAACACGGCCGCGACCATGCCGTTGCGCAACGCTGTCCAACGCTGTTTCATGTCGTCACTCCTCGAGAGTTGCCAAAGCCGCCGGCGCCTCCGTGCGTCGCACTGCGGCCACCAGGTCCTGCACCCGCTCCGTGGTATCGAAGACGCCGACGCGCGCATGGCGCACCCGTCCATCGCGGTCCAGCGCCAGCAGCAGCGGCACGTTGCGCGCGCGGAACAGCATCAGCGCGCGCCGATCGGTGAGCGTGGTCACCGGAAAGGCGAAGCGGTGCTCGATGGCATAGCGACGCGCCTGGTCGGGACTGCACTGGCACACCCCCAGCACCTGCACGCGGCCGCCGCCGTGCTCGGCCAGGCGCTGCGCCGCCTGCACCACCGCCGGCGCCGAGCGCTTGCAATACGGGCAGGTGGTGGTGAAGAAGAACAGCACCTGGAAGTCCGCCGCCGGCACGCCCAGGGTCAGCGCCGAACCGTCCAGCGCGGTCGCCGCGATCTGCGGCACGTACATGCCCAGGTACGGCTCGGTGGTGCGGGTGACGAACCAGCGCCGCTCTTCGCGCAGGGTCCGGTTCTGCCAGGCCAGCACCGCCACCAGGGCGCATGCCGCGAGCAAGGCCAGCCAACTCCAGGGAAAACGGCGTGTCATGCGCTGTGCGTCCGGTGCGGTGTCGCTCGCAGGCTGCGCAGCTGCGCCGGGCTCGGTCAACGCCTGGCGTGCGGTTTTTGCGGCCGCGTGGCGATGCTGGGGATGTAATCACGCTTTGCCGCAGGTGCGCATTCCAGTGGCGTGCACCGCGTTGCGCGCAAGCGCACTGCAGGCATGCCGCGCTTTCTCGAAGGCATGCAGCGCCGTTTCGAACAAGACCCGCTCGCGCGCCTTCATCCGCCCTTGCCTCCGGCTTCACCCGCTGCGTTCGCCGCCGCGCGCACGGTGCGGGCTGGCTCCCCCATCGCGAGGCGCACATGCAGATGCAGAATCCCAACCCCGGCCAGGATCCGCAGCAGCCACCGGACCAGGTGCCTGGTCAGGTGCCCAATCCGGGCGTGGATCCGGTCCCGGACCGCCCGGTGGATCCGATCCCGGACCAGCCGATCGATCCGACCATCCCGCCGATCAGCGATCCGGTCGGCGATGTCGACGCCCCGGTGCCGGGGCCGCGCGGGCCGACGCAGTCCGTGTAGCGTCCGCCCTCGAAACATCCTTGCAGGGAGGATCCGGGCGCATCGCCTTCTCAGCGAATGCGGAACCCCATCGTCGCCTCCACTGCCTGCTGCCAGCCGGCATACAGGTGCTCGCGGCGCTCGGCCGGCATGCTCGGCTCGAAGCGGCGGTCCACCGCCCATTGCTGCGCGATCTCCGCGCGATCCTTCCAGAAGCCCGTCGCCAGCCCGGCCAGATACGCGGCGCCCAGCGCGGTGGTCTCCGCCACTTCGGGGCGCAGCACCGGCACGTCGAGGATGTCGCTCTGGAACTGGGCCATGAAGTCGTTGCTGATCGCGCCGCCGTCGGCGCGCAGTTCCTTCAGCTCGATGCCCGAATCGACCTGCATCGCGGTCAGCACGTCGCGGGTCTGATACGCCATCGACTCCACCGCGGCGCGGATGAAGTGTTCCTTGGTGGTGCCGCGGGTCAGCCCGAACACCGCGCCGCGGATATCGCTGCGCCAGTACGGCGCGCCCAGGCCGACGAAGGCCGGCACGAAATACACGCCGTCGTTGTCGCCGGCGCGCTCGGCGTACTCTTCCGAGTCGCTGGCCTTGCCGAGCATGCGCAGGCCGTCGCGCAGCCACTGCACCACCGACCCGGCGACGAAGATCGCCCCTTCCAGCGCGTACACGACCTTGCCGTCCACACCCCAGGCGATGGTGGTGAGCAGGCCGTTCTTGGATTCCACCGCTTTCTCGCCGGTGTTCATCAGCATGAAACAGCCGGTGCCGTAGGTGTTCTTGGCCATGCCCGGCTCGAAGCAGGCCTGGCCGAACAGCGCCGCCTGCTGGTCGCCGGCGATGCCGGCGATCGGCACTTCGTGGCCGTAGAAATACTGGCCCTGGGTGGTGCCGTAGATCTCGCTGGAGGACCGCACCTGGGGCAGCATCGAGGCGGGGATGTCGAGCATCTGCAGCAGTTCCTCGTCCCAGCGCAGTTCGTGGATGTTGTACAGCAGCGTGCGCGAGGCGTTGGTGTAGTCGGTGACGTGGACCTTGCCGGCGGTGAGGTTCCAGATCAGCCAGCTGTCGATGGTGCCGAACGCCAGCTCGCCGCGCTGCGCGCGTTCGCGCGCGCCCTCGACATGGTCGAGGATCCACTTGACCTTGGTGCCGGAGAAATACGCATCGATCAGCAGGCCGGTCTTGGCCCGCACCATGTCCTCGTGGCCGGCGGCCTTGAGCTGCTCGCAGATGTCCTTGGTCTGCCGCGACTGCCAGACAATGGCGTTGTAGATCGGCTGCCCGGTGGCGCGGTCCCACACCACCGCGGTCTCGCGCTGGTTGGTGATGCCGATGCCGGCGATCGCGCTGGCGTCCACCTGCTGGTTGTTCAGCAGTTCGGTGATCGTGGTGTAGACGCTGGTCATGATCTCGCGCGGGTTGTGCTCCACCCAGCCCGGCTGCGGGAAGATCTGCCCGAACTCGCGCTGCGCCATGCCGACGATGCGGCCCTTGCGGTCGAACAGGATCGCGCGCGAACTGGTGGTGCCCTGGTCGATGGCCAGGATGAATGTCTTTTCCATCGGTGACTCCTGCGGGATGGTGGGGCGTGCGCCGCGGCGGCGCCCGGAATGGAGGGGACGTGCCGACGGCGGCGGCACCGGTACCGCGCGCCGGCTCAGGCCCGGCGCGACGCCGCTTCTTTCTCGAGCGCCTTCACCCGCGCCGGCAGGAACGGATAGATCAGCCATTGGTAGGCGGCGCCGCCGATCACGCCGCCGACCAGCGGGCCGACGATCGGGATCCACCAGTAGCTGTCGGCCGACGGCAGCGCCGAGGCGCCCCAGCCGGCGAAATAGGCGAACAGGCGCGGCCCGAAATCGCGCGCCGGATTGATCGCCCACGCTTCCAGGTAGCCCATCGAGGCGCCGATGGTCGCCACCAGCAGGCCGATGATCAGCGCGCCGGCATTGGCGCCGGGCGCGGCTTCGTTGTAGCGCTCGGTGATGGCGAAGATGCCGAAGATCAGGAACGCGGTCAGGATCACCTGGTCGCGCAGCGCGTGCATCGGCGTGATCGCCAGGCCCGGCGCGGTGAAGAACACGCCGGCCGCACCGCCCGCCGCGCGGGTCAGGTGCTGGGTCTGGTTGTAGTGGTCGATCACCGGCGCGAACAACAGATAGACGATGGCCGCGCCAAGGAACGCGCCGCCCACCTGCGCCGCCCAGTACGGCAGCACCTTCTTCCACGCGAAACCGCGGAACAGCGCCAGCGCCAGGGTCACCGCCGGATTGGCGTGGGTGCCGGAGACCGACGCGGTGACGTAGATCGCGATCGTCACCGCCAGGCCCCAGGCCATGCATACGCCCCAGTAGGCGTGCTGGTAGGGGCTGGGGTCGTACAGCACGTACATGCACGCCACCGAGCAGCCGAAGGCGATGATGATCACCATCGCCACCGCCTCGGAAATCAGTTCGCCGAGCAGTTGCCGGTTCATGGCCGCGGCTCCCGTGCCGCGGTCGTCGCATCGCCGGCGATGCCGGTCATCGGTTTGCACATGCCTGCCACCCTCCACGGTCGTTTCCAGGTTCACGCGCGGCGGCGATGGCCGATGCACGCGGCGATTGTGCACGCGCGGCCGGCGCCCGATGGCGGACGGGCCGGCTGCGGTGCGCGGCTCATGCGGGCGCGGCGGCCACCGCAGCCGGCGCCTGCTGCAGATAGTCGATCAGCCGTTGGCGGCCGGCGGCGTCGATGCGCAGGCCGAGCTTGCTGCGGCGCCACAGCAGGTCGTCGGCCTGGGTCACCCACTCGTGTTCGCGCAGATAGTCCACTTCCGCCTGGTACAGGTCGGCGCCGAAATGCTCGCCCAGTGCCTGCAGCGAGCTGGCCTCGCCGAGCAGCAACGTCGCGCGGGTGCCGTAGTTGCGCGCCAGGCGCCAGGCGCTCGCCTCGCTCAGCCACGGCCGCGTCGCGCGCAGTTCCTGCGCCAGCACGTGGATGTCGCGGCGTTCGCCGCCGGGCAGCGGCGCGCCACGCACGGTCCAGGCCGGCGCCTTGCGCCCGGCGTGCGCGACCAGCCGGTCCACCGCTTCCTCGGCCAGCTTGCGGTAAGTGGTGAGCTTGCCGCCGAACACGTTGAGCAGCGCCGCGCCGCCGTCCGCGTCCAGTTCCAGCAGGTAGTCGCGGGTGACCTCGGCGGCGTTGTCCTCCTCGTCGTCGAGCAGCGGGCGCACGCCGCTGTAGCTCCACACCACGTCGCCGGGCGCGATCTGCCTGAGGAAATAGCGGTTGGCGGCCTCGCACAGGTAGCGCGTCTCCTCGGCGTCGATCTTCGGCGCGGACGGATCGGCACGGTAGTCCACGTCGGTGGTGCCGATCAGGGTGAAGTCGTGCTCGTAGGGGATCGCGAACACGATGCGCCGGTCCGGCTGCTGGAAGATGTAGGCGTGATCGTGCTCGAACAGCCGCGGCACCACGATGTGGCTGCCCTTGACCAGGCGCAGCGCGTGGTCGTGGCCGACCTTGGCCACCTCGTCGAGGAACTGCACCGCCCACGGTCCGGCGGCGTTGACCAGCGCGCGCGCCTGCACCTCCTGGCGGCGACCGTCGGCATGCTCCAGCTGCACCTGCCACACGCCGCCGAGCCGGCGCGCGGCGACGCAGCGGGTACGGGTCAGTATCCTGGCGCCGCGTTGCGCCGCATCCAGCGCATTGAGCACCACCAGCCGCGCGTCCTGCACCCAGGCGTCGGAATAGACGAAGCCGGTGCGGAATTCCTCGCGCAGCGGCGCGCCGACCGGGTCCGAGCGCAACGCCATGCGCCTGGAGCCCGGCAGGGTGCGACGGCCGCGGCCCAGATGGTCGTACAGGAACAGGCCGGTGCGGATCATCCACGCCGGGCGCAGGTGCGGCTGGTGCGGCAGCAGGAAGCGCAGCGGCCAGATGATGTGCGGGGCCAGGCGCAGCAGCACTTCGCGTTCGGCCAGCGCCTTGCCGACCAGCGCGAATTCGTACTGCTCCAGGTAGCGCAGCCCGCCGTGGATCAGCTTGGTGCTGGCGCTGGAGGTGTGCGAGGCCAGGTCGTCGCGCTCGCACAGGCACACCGACAGGCCACGGCCCACCGCGTCGCGGGCGATGCCCACGCCGTTGATGCCGCCACCGACCACCAGCACATCGTAGATCTCGCGCATTGCCTGACTCCGGAAGCGTCGTGTCCCCGGGCGGCGAACGCTCGGGTCGACGACGAAGGACGAAAAGATCGTAAACGAACATTTTCGAACATAGCACGCTGCAGTGCAGCGTGGAGTCGAGCGAACCTGCCGGTAACGGCGGCAGGGCGTGGCGAAAACCGGCGTTTTCTTGCCAGTCAGCCCGCTGGAATAGCGACCCTCAGCAGGATTTAACGGCACAATAACGAAATAATTCGAACATAAACGCGCATGAAATGCGCGCTTGCCCGGCGTGCAGCCGACCGCCGGCGCACGCAGGCCTGCAAGCAATGCGCAGTGGCCGCTCAGTCCAGGTCGGCGTGGTCGCTGCCCGCCGTGGCCGCCGTGACCGCTTCATCGTCAGCGTCGTTGTCGGCGACGAACACCCGGGTGCCGGCCGCGGCCAGCACCGCGGCCAGGTCCGGCGGCGGCGCGCGGTCGGTGAACCAGGCCTGGACCCGCGCGATCGGCCCGAGCCGGACCATCGCATTGCGGCCGAGCTTGCTGTGGTCGGCGGCCAGGAACACCTGCCGCGAGTGCTCGATGATGGCCTGCGCCACCCGCACCTCGTGGAAATCGAAATCCAGCAAGGTGCCGTCCGGATCGATGCCGGAAATGCCGATCACCCCGAAATCCACCTTGAACTGGCGGATCAGCTCGATCGTGGCCTCGCCGGTCACGCCCTGGTCGCGGCCGCGCACGCGCCCGCCAGCCACCATCACCTCGAAGCTCGGATTGGCGCTCATCATCACCGCCACGTTGAGGTTGTTGGTGATCACCCGCAGCCCGCTGTGCCCCATCAGCGCGCGCGCCACGTCCTCGTTGGTGGTGCCGATGTTGATGAACAGCGAGGCGTCGTCGGGAATGTGCTGCGCCAGCAGCGTGGCGATGCGCCGCTTCTCCTGCGCCTGCAGCGCCTTGCGCGCCGTGTAGGCCAGGTTCTCCACGCTCGACGGCAGGCTGACGCCGCCGTGGTAGCGGCGCAGCAGGCCGGCCTCGCACAGCAGCGCCAGGTCGCGGCGGATGGTCTGCGGGGTCACCTCGAAGCGCGTGGCCAGCCCTTCCACCTCGGCATAGCCCTGCTGCCGCACCAGCGCCACCAGTTGCTCCTGGCGCGGATTGAGCGCAGGCAGCGCGCCGGGCTTGGGGATCGTGTTGTCCATGCGCCGATGATGGCGCATGCGCGAACGGATGCAAACGCCGGCGACCGCGGCGATCGCCATCGCGCACAGCGCATCGACGCATCCGCGGCCGGCGTCGCGGCACGCGGCGCGCCTCCCCGGCCATCGTCGACACGGCCTAGACTACGCACCCCGCCGGACGCCACCGGCAGCACCGGACCGGCCATGATCAACAACGACGTACTGCGCTCCATCCGCTACATGCTCGACCTGAGCGACCAGATGATCGTGGACACGGTGCACCTGGCCGATCCCGCCTTCCCGATCGACAGGAGCGAAGTGCCGGCCTACCTGAAGAAGGAAGACGAGGACGGCTTCGTCGAATGCAGCGATCGGGTGCTGGCGCATTTCCTCGACGGACTGGTGTTCCATTACCGCGGCCGCGACGAAAGCCTGCCGGCGCGTCCGGTGGAAACCCGGGTCACCCACAACGTGGTGCTGAAGAAGCTGCGCGTGGCGTTCCAGCTCAAGGACGTGGACATGCACCAGATCTTCGCCGATGCCGGCTTCCCGGTGTCCAAGCCGGAGCTGTCGGCGCTGTTCCGCCAACCCGAGCACAAGAACTTCCGCCTGTGCGGCGATCAGCTGCTGCGCAACTTCCTCAAGGGCCTGACCCTGCGCCTCCGCGTCGCCGGCTGAGGCCGGTCGCGCCGCAGACGCGGCAGCCCGGCCGACCGGGTCGGGACCGCCCCTTCCTTGCGCAGCGTTCGCTGCAGGCCTGCGGCCGCAGCGGGCCGCCACCGGGATGGCCGCTGGCACGATGGCGCGAGGCCGCCGGCCCGGTTGCCGCGGCGCTTCGTACACACCCCTTGCGGCGCGTCCAGTCGACACCGCCAGGACGGACCATACCCCCAGGTGTGCACGCCGCACGCCGCGATTCGGACTACGATGCGCGGGGTCGCCCCCCATGGCGGGCGCCGCCCACTTCCTGCGCCGGCGGTGTCCCTTCCCGTTCCGTCTTGAGGTCCCCCATGAAACTAGAGGTGCTGTTCGACCAGTTGCACACCCTGCCGACCATCCCCAAGGTGGCGCAGGAGCTGATCCTGCAATTCGACAATCCCACCACCAGCCTGGACAGCGTGGCGCGCAGCATCGAGCGCGACCCGGTGATCGCGGCCAAGGTGCTGCGCCTGGCCAACTCGGCGCGGTTCCGCGGCGCGCGCGATTCGACCAGCGTCGAGGACGCGGCGCTGCGCCTGGGCTTCAACACCTTGCGCACCCTGGTGCTGGCCTCGTCGATGACCGACGCGTTCCATGCGCCCGCCCATTTCGACCTGCGCGCGTTCTGGCTGCACAGCTTCGAAGTCGCCGGCGTGTGCCGGCTGCTGGCCAGGCAGAAAGGCCTGGATCCGGAAACCGCGTTCACCTGCGGCATGATGCACAACATCGGCGAGCTGCTGATCCAGACCGGTGCGCCGGACTATGCGGCGCAGCTGCATCCGGACGCGTCCTCCAGCGGCCGCGCCGCCGACGAGACCGTGCAGCTGGGTTTCGGCTACCCGGAAGTGGGCACCGAACTGGCGCGGCGCTGGCACCTGCCGGAGGTGATCCAGAGCGCGATCGCGTTCCAGGCACGGCCGCTGCAGGCGCCGGAAGGCCAGCCGATGCCGCGCGTGGTGGCGCAGGCGGCGCTGGTCGCCGATGCGCTGGAGCGCCATGGCGGCGCCACGCCGGAAGCACGGCAGGCGGTCAGCGGCCCGCTGCTGGACGACGTGGACCTGGACGCGCTGTTCGCCGCGCTGCCGGACGTGATCGAGGCCGACCGCGCGTTCACCGAGATGCTGCGCTGACGCACTCGCTGCGGATGATGTCGCATGCGGGAGCGACTCGACTGGCCTCAGGTCATCGGCGCGACGGGCTCTCTCGGTCGTGCCCGTCGCGACTGAAGTCGCTCCCACAGGGGCTTGCGGCGAACCGGCTGGGTGCACTGTGGGAGCGACTTCAGTCGCGACGAACGAAGCGGTGTATTTTCCGGCCCGAGGTGCCGCCGGGGGCCGAAACCGCTTCCGCCCGCGTTCGCTGACGTAGACACATCGAAAACGCGTTACCCGCCAACCACCTCGGCCTGCAGCGCGCCGACCACGCTCGGCCACAGTTCCGACACGGTCGGGTGGATCGGCACCGCCCATTGCAGCGTCTCGAACGGCTGCCCGGCATTGATCAGGTCGAGCACGCCATGGATGGCTTCGTCGCCGTTGATGCCGAGAATCGCCGCGCCAAGGATGCGGTGGGTCTGCGCATCGGCCACCAGTTTCATGAAGCCGGCGGTCTCGCCGTTCTCGCGCGCACGCCCGACCTGGGCCATCGGCCGCTTGGCGAACAGCAGCGGACGGCCGCTGGCGCGCGCCTGCGCCTCGGTCATGCCGACCCGGCCCAGCGGCGGATCGGTGTACAGCGCGTAGCCGGGCACGCGCTGCGACACCCGGCGCTGGCCGCCGTCGAGCAGGTTGGCGGCGACGATTTCGTAGTCGTTGTAGGCGGTATGGGTGAACGCGCCGCGGCCGTTGCAGTCGCCCAGCGCCCACACGCCGGCGGCACTGGTCGCCAGTTGCTCGTCGACGACGACGTAGCCGCGCGCATCGGTGGCGATGCCGGCGTGCTGCAGACCCAGGTCGTCGGTATTGGGTTGCCGCCCCATCGCCAGCAGCACATGGCTGGCGATCACTTGCGGCGCACCTTCGTGGCAATCCACCTGCACCGCCACGCCCTGCGCATGCGGCGCGAACGCGATGCACTGCGCGCCGGTGCGCACCGCCACGCCCTCGCCTTCCAGCACCGTGCGGATGCATTCGGAGACGTCCTCGTCCTCGCGCGCGATCAAGCGCGGCTGCTGCTCGACGACTGTCACCTGCGCGCCGAGACGGCGGAAGATCTGCGCGAATTCCAGGCCGATGTAGCTGCCGCCGATCACCGCCAGGTGCCGCGGCACGTCCTGCAGCTGCAGGATCGAGGTATTGGTCAGGTAGTCGATCCGTTCCACGCCCGGCAGCGCCGGCACATGCGCACGTCCGCCGACGTTGAGGAAGATCTTCGGCGCACTGATGCACTCCTCGCCCACGCGC
The DNA here is from genome assembly GCA_025666215.1 of Xanthomonas campestris pv. phormiicola. Classification (NCBI taxonomy): domain Bacteria; kingdom Pseudomonadati; phylum Pseudomonadota; class Gammaproteobacteria; order Lysobacterales; family Lysobacteraceae; genus Xanthomonas; species Xanthomonas campestris. Next base: position 5,027,346 of record CP102593.1, read on the forward strand.
AGCCGCTGCGGCGCCTCGAAGCGGGCATGCCCGCGCAACAGGGTCAGCCCGCGCATGCCGCCCAGCCACTGCTCCAGGTTGTCGCGCGCGCTATGCGTCACCGCATGCGCGCGCGCCATCACCCGCGCGATGTCGATGCCGACCTCTCCCTGTAGCTGCACGCCGTAGTCGGCGGCGCGCCGCGCCAGGTGCGCCACGCGCGCGCTGGCGACCAGGGTCTTGGTCGGCATGCAGCCAGTGTTGACGCAGGTGCCGCCGAGCAGCTGCCGCTCGACCAGCGCCACCTGCATGCCGGCCGCGACCAGCCGTCCGGCCAGCGACGGTCCGGCCTGGCCGGCGCCGACCACGATCGCGTCGAACGTGCGGCTCATCGCAGCAGCGCCATCGCCAGCACGCCCAGGCCGATCGCCGCCGCGTCCTCGAGCAGCGCCGCCGGCGGATCGCGGCCGAAACGCTGCGCCATCGCCGCACGCGCCGCGGCACCGCCATAGGTGCCCAGCACCGCGCCGAGCGCACCGGCGACCATCGCCGCCACCCACAGCCCGCCGCCCAGGCCCACCGCCGCGCCGCACAGGCCGCCGGTCACGATGCGCGTGCCGAACTGCAGCGGCACCTTGCGGCTGGGCGTGCCCGGCAATTGATCGGTGACGAGTTCGCCGATGGCCAGCAGCGAGACGATCCACGGCGTGAAGCGCCACCCCAGGAACGCCAGCGGCGTGCCGATCAGCGGCAGCACGCCCAGGCTGGCCGCCCAGCTGACCACGGCCGGCGCGGTCATCGCGCGCAGGCCAGCGACGATCCCGATCAACAGCGCGACGACGAGCAGGCTCATGGCGGCGACTCCGGCAGGTGGCGAAAGAAACCCGGGACAACCTGGCAAGCGCGGCGTACCGCACGGCAGGCGGCAGCGGCCCTCGAGTATAGGCAGCCCTGCACCGCGCCCGCCATGCCGGGCCGATTTGCGCACGCACATGCAATGCCGGTCAGTGCATTCGGGCCGGCCTTGCTCGCTTGGTTGGGTTCGCTCGCTTGCCCGGCTTCGCCGGCTTGGCTGCCTTGGCTGGCGTGCCTGCATTGGGGGCTTTGGCTGGTTTCGCTGGTCTGGCCTGCCCGGCCCGCTCGACCGTTTTGCTGGCTTTGGGCAACTGCACGGATTTGGCCGCCCCGGTCGCTTTCGCTTTGGTCGCTTTGGTCGCTTTGGTCGGCTTCGTCGGCGCGAGCGGCTTGGCGATTTTCCCGACTTTCGCCGGCTGCGTTGGCTTGGCCGGCTTCGTCGCCTTCGCGGTCTTCGCAGACCGGCTGGTTTTCGCCGAGCCGGTTGCCTTGTCGGTCGAAGCGGCGACGCCGCCGCGCTGCGCGCCTGCCTTCAACGCGACCCAGGTCGGCGCGTGATCGCTGGCATGCGCCAGGTCGCGCACCCACCGGTCCACGCCGGCGTCGTGCAGGCGCGCGGCCAGCGGCGGGTTCAGCAGCAGGTGATCGATGCGCAGGCCGGCATCGCGCTGCCAATGCTGGCGGAAATAATCCCAGAACGTGTAGAGGCGGCGCTCGCCATGCACCGCGCGCAGGCTGTCGGTCCAGCCCTGCGCGAGCAGGTCGGCATAGGCCTGGCGGCTTTCCGGCTGCAACAGCGCATCGCGGCGCCACGATGCCGGGTCGTAGATGTCCGCATCGGTCGGCACCACGTTGAAGTCGCCGATCAGCGCCACCGGATGCGGCAGTGCCACCAACTGCTGCGCATGCCGCTGCAGCCGCGCGAACCAATCCAGCTTGTAGTCGAACTTCGGTCCCGGGCGCGGATTGCCGTTGGGCAGGTACAGGCAGCCGACCAGCACGCCATGCGCCATCGCCTCCAGGTAGCGGCTCTGCGTATCGCGCGGGTCGCCCGGCAAACCGCGCCGGCTCTCCACCGGATCGCTGCCCTTGGCGAGCACCGCCACCCCGTTCCACGCCGACTGCCCCATCCACAAGGCGCCGTAGCCGGCAGCGTGGAGGTCGGCGATCGGGAAACCCGCATCCACGCTCTTGAGTTCCTGCAGCCCGACGATGTCCGGCGCCTCGCGCTGCAGCCACTGCAACAGCTGCGGCAGTCGGCTGCGGATGCCGTTGACGTTGTAGGTGGCGATCTTGAGCGTCTTCATCGCATGCGCCGTTGCAGAACCGGCCATCACCTTGGCCCAGCTACGCTCGGCGCATCGTGAAAACCGGCAGGCGCCCATGCCCCCCCTCGACAAGCCGCTGCGCCGCGAACTGGAGATCGACGGCACGCCGTATACGCTGACCGTGGACCCGGACGGCCTGAAACTCGCCGAGAAAGGCCGACGCAAGGGCCTGGCGTTGCGCTGGAGCGACCTGGTCAACGGCGACGCCGCGCTGGCCACCGCGCTGCAGGCCTCGCTTGCCGCCGGCAAGTGAGCAAGCGGCGCGGCATGCGGCGGCTGTCCTGCCGTATGCCGCGTAGACAATGGGCGCCTGCCGCAGCCGGCGCCGCGCAGACCGCGTGCCGCCCATCCACGCCGGTGGTATTTTCGGCCCGACGGCCATCGGCAAGGAGCGGACGCATGCAGTCGAACAACGGCACCGATCAGGCGGCAGGCGTTGGCCAGCGGCCGAAACGGCTGGCAAGCCTCGCCGCGCTGGCGCTGGCCGCACTCGCCGGCAGCGCGAGCGCGCAGCAGGACGCGCTGCGGATCGCGACCAAGACCGTCTATGCGAAGGACACGCCGGAGTGGCGCCAGATCCGCGCGTGGCTTGTGCAGCATCCCTCGACGATCGACGGCAAGCGCCTGGGCGATCCCGACCAGCTCAGCGCGGTGAGCCTGGACTACAGCGTGAGCCTGCCTGCCGCCACCCGCGCGGTGCCGCGGCCGCTGCCCTTGCCTGCGACCGGTACGCCCGGCGACAGCATCGCCATCGCATCGTGCGCGCAGGGTTACCTGCAGTCGTGGCACTACGTGCCGGACGATAGCCCGCAGCACCGCTGGGACCTGCAGTCCTACACGCTGAAGCTGACCGCCGCATGCCCGGATGGCGCCAGCGGGGGCTGACCTGCCGCCCTACGCGAAGATGGCGGCCCGGGTGCGGATCGGCGCGTTTCCGTCGGCCTTTCGCTCGCTGCAGGAGCGGTTTCAACCGCGACCGACGAAGCAGCGCAAGCACCGCCCCGGCGACGCGTCGGAGCCGATGGCCCGAGACCGCCCAGCGCCCCTTCTGCAGCGCACCCAGCGGGAATCTCCTTGTGGGAGCGACTTCAGGCGCGACGCGCTTTCCCGGTAACGCCCGTCGCGACTGAACTCGCTCCCACGGATGGCGTCCTGCGGATCGGAATCCCCTGACCGGATCGATCGCCGGCGTGGCCTGCATCGCGGCCCAAGCGCCCCATCGTGGTTCCTGCCCGGTCCGCCATCCGGGCCTCGCCGCCGCCCGCCACCCGGGCGACGCCTGCGCATACCGGCGAACCGCGTCCATCGTCGCAGCGTGCGTGGCCGGTCCGCGCGGCTTCGCGCGTTCGATGGAAGGACGCCACTGCGCCAGGCACGCCGCCGGCGCGCTCGTGCCCTCATGCAATCGCAGGGGCCCTGCGTCCATCCTGCCCAATGCGGCAGCGAACCGGCAGCGGCGCGCTCGTGCCCAGCTGCCTTGCGCGCGCCGTGCGCCAACGCCACGCGACGCCAGGCAGGGGCATTCATCGTCTCGCGCATCGCACGCCTTCACATGGCCGCAGGGCCATGGCGGACAGGATCTCCCACGCGGCAATCGCCTGTCGATTTCCCGCCTTCTCGCACGTCGTATGCAACAAGGCGCCCCTCCCGGCGCGCCGCACCCGGAGGTTCCCATGTCGTACGTCGATGGTTTCGTGCTGGCCGTGCCCACGGCCAACAAGGAGAAATTCCTCGAACATGCCCGCATCGATTCGGTCTTCATCGAATTCGGCGCGCTGCGCGTGCTCGAATGCTGGGGCGAGGACGTGTCGCGCGGCCAGCAGACCGACTTCTTCCGCGCGGTGGACGCCAAGGACGACGAAACGGTGGTGTTCTCGTGGATCGAGTGGCCGGACAAGGCGACCCGCGATGCCGGCATGAAGAAGATGATGGAAGACCCGCGCATGGATCCGGCGGTCAATCCGATGCCGTTCGACGGCAAGCGCATGATCTACGGCGGCTTCGTGCCGGTGCTGGAACTGAAAAAATAGGCGCGCAAGCGGTCGGCATGCGACGGGCGCTGCGCCGCGGCAGCGCATGCCGTCCGCGCATGCCGCTTCATGCCGCGCTGCGACGACGGCGCAGCGCGGGGCGGCTCAGAACCTGTAGCTGAAGCTCAGCGTGGCATTGCGTCCGGCGGCGTAGTACAGGTTGCTGTACTCGTCCAGCACGAAATACTTGCGATCCAGCAGGTTGCCCGCGTTGAACTGCAGCGACGCCTGCGCGCTGAAGGCGTAGCGCGCCATCGCGCTGAGCAAGGTCACCGAGGCCTGGTCCACGCGCTGCGGACCGTTGGGGCCATCCACCGCGGCGTGGCTGGCGGACTGCCAGTTGGCGCCGCCGCCCACGCTGAGCCGGTTCCAGGCACCGGGCAGCCGGTAGGTGGTGAACAGGCGCACCAGCGTGCGCGGCAGCGCCGTGCGCAGGTCGGCGCCGTCCGGGCCCTCCAGTTCGAAATGCGACCAGCCGAACGACGCGCTCCAGTCTTCGCTCAACTCGCCCGAGGCTTCCAGCTCGAAGCCGCGCGAGCGCGTGCCGTCCACCGCCACGTAGGCCTGGGTCAGGCCGTCGGGCAGGGTCTTGCCGACATCGGCCTCGGCGACGTTGTCCTGGCGGGTATCGAACAGCACCAGCGCGGTGTTGAGGCGGCCGTCGAAATGGCGGCCCTTGAGGCCGATCTCGCGGCTGCTGCCGAGCACCGGATCGAGGAAGCTGCCGTCGCTGCGGCGGTTGTCCTGCGGGTCGAAGATCTCGGTATAGCTGACGAATGCGGAATACACCGGGGTGATCGCGTAGATCAGTCCGGCGTAGGGCACGGTCTTGCGGTGGTCGTGGCGGAACACGCCGCTGTACAGGTCGTCGGTGTCGTTCTTCCAGCGGCTGTAGCGGGCGCCGGCGACCAGCGTCAGCGGCTCGGCCAGCGACAGGCGCGCGGCGGCATACGCGCCCTGCTGGTCGGTGCGGATGTCGGTGACCTTGTCGGCGTCGGCCGCGAACTGCGGATAAGGATAGTCGCCGTTCCACTGCAGGAAATCGCCGATCGGTGCCAGCGTCTCGGTGGCGTTGACCCACGACCGCTTGGTGTAGCGCGAACCGCTCAGGCCCAGCACCAGTTCGTGTTCGCGCCCCCAGGCCTGGAACGGCCCGGACGCATACACGTCGAGCATGTTCTGGCGGCCGCGGTCGCGGCTGCGGTAGGCGTAGGGTTCCAGCGTCTCGCCGGTGCTGCGGTTCGGGAAACCGTAGACGTAGAACAGCGCCATGTCGCCGTCGGTGGCGCGGTGGCTGGCCAGCGCCCGCAGCAGCCAGCCATTGCCGAACTGATGCTTGAGGTCGGCGAAGGCGGTGGCGGTGGTGGTGTTCCAGTAGGTCCAGTCCGCCGCGCTGCTGAAGCCGCGCGGCCACTCCAGGAAACTGCCGTCGTCGTAGAACACCGGGTAGGTGCCCCAGGTCACGCCCCTGGGCCGGTTCTTCTGGTAGTCGTAGCCCACGCTCAGCGTGGTGGCGGCGCCGAGGTCGGCATCGACCACGCCGTACAGCACGGTCTTCTTCTTGCTGTAGCGGTCCAGGTAGGAATCGCCCTGCTCGTAGGCGCCGACCACCCGGCCGCGCACGCTGCCGTCGGCCGCCAGCGGCGCGGCGACATCGGCGGTACCGCGCAGGGTGTTCCACGACCCGGCGCTCAGCGCTGCGTCGGCCTGCAGCGTGCGGCTGTCGGCGCGCTTGCGCACGAAGTTGATCGTCGCCGACGGGCTGCCGGCGCCGCTGAGCAGGCCGCTGGCTCCGCGCAGTACCTCGATGCGTTCGTAGATCGCCGTATCCAGGCTGGCATCGGCGGACCCGGAGTTGATCCCCGGCGCGACCGGCACGCCGTCGTAGGCCATGTTCTCGACCAGGAAGCCGCGCGCATAGAACAGCACCCGCTCGGTGTCGTAGGCATTGGAGGACACGCCGGTGACGTTGTCGAGCACCTCGCGCACCGAGGTCAGGTGCTGGTCCTCGATCCGCTGCGCGGTGACGATGCTGACCGACTGCGGCGTCTGCTGCGGCGTCAGCGCCAGGCGCGTCGCCGCCGCGGTCTGTTCGACCGTGTAGGAACCCGCGCGTTCGGCGTTGACGTTGATCGCGTCCAGCGTGGTCGGATCGTCGGCGGCAACCGATTGCGCCGCGGCCGACACCGCGATGGACAAGCCGACGGACAGCGCGCTCAAGCGCACGGCAGCGGCACGAAGAGGGAAAGCGGACATGGAAAACCCCTGAATGAAGTGAGCCGCAGGCAGGCGGCCTGTGCGGATTCTCACGACTGGGGCTGGCAGGAACACGGCTTGCGCGTCGTCAAGTCCGCGCAGTTTATCCGAGCGCCGCCGCCGGGACGAGTGCGCCGCGCGCGCGGCGCGGCGTCGCTTGCGACTGAGGCCGGCACCGACGCAGCGTACCCGTTCGGACCGGGCACGCTGCCTGGCGTGGCTGAGCGCAGCCGCTCAGAGAATCGTGCAGAAGCTGACGTAGCGATCGGCGGAGTAGTAGCGCTTGTCGACGACCGACTTCCGGGCGCCGTCGGTGACCAGGAACACCAGCCGGTAGGTGCCGGCCGGGCCGCCGGGATCGCGCCATGCCTCGCCCTCGTAGCAGGTCTGGCCGCGGCCGGCCTGGGGCAGGCGTCGCTCGTTGTTGCCGAACACCTGCACGTCGACGGCGCCCGCGCCGCAGGCGGCGATCGGATTGGGCATGGTGATGCAATGGTTCAGGTCGCGAACGGCTTCGCGCACATAGGTGGGCAGCGTGCCGCAGCTCGGGGCCTTCTGCGCCTGCGCAGCCGACAGGGCGAGGACGGCCAGCAGCGCGAATCTGATCGAGGGATACATCGAGGACTCCTTGAGGACGGATGGATGGATTGCCGCCGATGCGAACAGCACGCAGGCCGCGCACCGGACCATGAGAAGAAACGCCGCCGCCCATCCGTGAATACCTGATCTGCCGGTGCGCGGCCGCCGATGCGTTCGGCTCAAGCCAGGCATGCCGCACGAGCGCCGGCACTGCCGCTGTGGCGTTGCCGGCAGGTGCCGGACGCGGCCGCCTCGGCTACCATCGGCGGCGCGCCGAAGCCGGCGCTCGTCTTTCTGCGCACACGACCGCCTCCCGCCGCCCCATCCGCTGCCCATGAACCACGCCGCCTCGTCCCGCCCCGTCGCGGGCACCGCCCTCGCTGCGCTGCGCGTGGCCGCCAAGCTCGCCGCCTTCCTGCTGGCCAGCGCGACGCTGGTCCCGCTGCAGTGGCTGTGCATGCGCTTCACCCGCGGACGCGGCGCCTTCGTGCTGCCGCGGCTGTGGTTCGCCTGCCTGCGCAAGGCGATGGGCATCCGCGTCGAGGTGGTGGGCACGCCGCGCCGCGGCGGCGGCACGCTGTTCGTCGGCAACCACATCTCGCACTTCGACATCGTGGTGCTGGGCAGCCTGCTGCGCGCGCGCTTCATCGCCAAGAACGACATGGAACGCTGGCCGGGCATGCGCCGGCTCGGCGCGCTGGCGCAGACCCTGTTCATCAGCCGCCGGCGGATCGACGCGGCCAACGTGGCGGCGGCCGTCGCCGCGCAGATCCGCCCCGACCACGACGTGGTGCTGTTCGCCGAAGGCACCACCTCGTCCGGCGAGCGCGTCGCCCCGTTCAAGTCCAGCCTGTTCTCGCTGTTCCTCGGTGGCGGCGCCGACGCCCGGCCATGGACGCTGCAACCGTTCACCCTGGAAGTGCTGTGCGTCGATGGCCGCCGCCTGGCGCACGGCGGCGAGCGCGACGCCTACGCGTTCTACGGCACGATGCAGGCCGGCGCCCACGTCATGCGCTTCCTGCGCTCGTCCGGCGCCGTGGTGCGGGCGACCTTCCACGCGCCGATCGCGCTCGACCACGGCGCCGAGCGCAAGGCGCTGGCGCAGCGGCTGCACGCGATCGTGGCAGCGTCGCTGCCTGCGCCGCGCAGCGACGCCCGCCCGGCATAGGCCGCACGCGCCGCTGCGGCGCGCCCCGAGGCACCGCGCCGCTGTTCGCGCCGCCCCGCCGGGTCAGTGCTTCGGCAAAGGCTGCATGCGGTAGTTGTCCGGCGGTGTACTGCCGAGCAGGTATTGCACGAAGTAGTCCCAGCGGCGGCGGGTCACGTAGGGCGTGGCGTCGTCGCCATAGGCGTGCTTGGCGTTGGGCAGCACCAGCATGTCGAAGCTCTTGTTGGCCTTGATCAGCGCGTCGGCCATCAACAGCGATTCGTAGGGCGGGACGTTGTCGTCCAGGCTGCCGTGCACCAGCATCAGCCGGCCCTTGAGGTTGGCGGCGAGCAGCGGATTGGCCTGGTTGTCGTAGCTGCCCTTGCCCTGCTTGTCCACGCTGAGCGGCCCCTGGTACTTCTCGCCCCAGTCGTCCTCGTAATCGCGGTTGTCGTGGTTGCCGCTCTCCGACCAGGCCACCTTGAAGAAATCCGGGTAGCGCAGCATCGCGTCGGTGGAGGCGTTGCCGCCGCCGGAGTGGCCCCAGATGCCCACGCGCTGCAGGTCGATCCATGGATAGCGCTGCCCCAGCTCCTTCAACCCGGCCACCTGGTCGGGCAAGGTGTTGTCGCCCATGTCCGCGTACCAGGTGTCGTGGAAGGCCTTGGAGCGCCACGGCGTGCCCATGCCGTCGATGGCCACGACGATGAAGCCCAGTTCGGCCAGCGCCTGGTTGTCGCCATGGCTGGGCAGGAAACTGCGCCCGCGCACCGAGCCGGTCTGCGGGCCCGGGTAGATGTAGTCGATGACCGGATAGCGCTTGGCGGGGTCGAAGTGGGAGGGCTTGAACATCACCCCGTACAGCACGGTCCTGCCGTCGCGCGCCTGCACCGTGATCGGCACCGGCGCGACCCAGCCGGCGGCCTGCAGGCGGCCGATGTCGGCCTTGGCCACGGTGGCGAGGGTGCGGCCGTCGCCGGCCTGGCGCAGCAGCGTCACCGGCGGCTGGGTGGTGGTGGAGTAGCTGTCGACGAAGCGCTGGCCATCCGGCGACAGGGCGATGGCGTGGTCGGCCGGCTCCGGCGTCAGCAGCTGCGGCGCGCCGCCATCCAGGCCGACCTTCCACAGCTGCTGGTCGTACGGATCCAGCCCGCGGGTGCGGCCGACGCCGCGGAACCAGGCGGTGCGGGTCTTGGCATCGACCTTCAGCAACTCGGTGACGTTGCCCTCGCCGGTGGTGATGGCGCGCTTGGGCTTGCCGGTGGCCAGGTCGTACAGATACAGCTGGCCCCAGTTGCTGCGTTCGGAAAACCACACCGCTTCGTTGCGCTCCGGCAGGTAGGCCCAGTTCGCCGCGACCTGGCCGCTTTCGTAGTAGGTCTTGGCGGTTTCCCGGAACGCGGTGCGGACCGCGCCGGTGGCCGCGTCGGCGATCCGGAACCAGGCGTCCTTGTGATAGCGCGAGGTGGAGACGAACGCCAGGGTCTTGCTGTCCGGCGCCCACTTCACGTCGTCCCAGCCGCCGTCCGGGCCGCAGCTGACGTCGTCGCACAGGGTCGAGCGGTGCTGGTCCGGCGGCATCTGCAGCCGCACCACCTTGCGTGCGGGCACGTCCACGATCACCCGCTCGATCATGGTCACGTCCTTGTCGCCGGGCATCGGGTACTTCCACTGCAGCAACTCCGGATGCCCCAGCTTGCTCCTGACCAGGTACATGTCGCCGCTCTTGCGCTGGTCCTGCTGGAACGTGGCGATCCTGCGCGAGTCCGGCGACCACTCCAGGATCGCCTTGTCGCTGTGCTTCCAGCCGGCGTTGTCGGTGGCGTAGCCGAAGTCGCGCACGCCATCGGTGGTGAGCTGGGTTTCCCTGCCCGAGCCCAGGTCGCGCAGCCACAGGTTCCAGTCGCGGACGAACGCCTCGCTCTTCTTGTCCGGCGACACCATGCCCGGCTCGGGCTTGTCCTTGGCGTAGACCTTGCTGCAATGCGCGCCGGCGTCGCAGAACACCTGGGTGTCGCGCACGCTGAAACGGTAGCGGCCATCGGCGGCCAGGCTCAGCGACTTGATCGGCAGGTCGGTCGCGGCCAGCGGCCGCTCGGTGAGCGCCAGCAAGGTATTGAGCGACGCGGCCAGCGCGGCCTGGTCGAACAGCGGCGCGCGCTGGCCGCTGACCGCGTCCATCCGCATGAAGTGGTCGCCGCCGGCGTCGTGGTCGACATAGGCGAAATGGGTGGCGTCCAGCCAGTCCACGCGCTGGACCGCATGGTCCAGCAACGGTTGCGTCAGATGGCCGAGCGCGCGCTCGGCCCGCGCATAGTCGGCGGCGGTGACAGCCGGCGCCTGCGCGGCGGCGGCGGCCGGCAGGAGCATGGCCAGGAGGACGGCGCCGAGCGAACGTGGGGCAAGGAGCGGGGAAGGCATGGCGTGGGGGTTCCGGAGCGGACAGGTGCGGACGGCGGGAAGCGATCCTTGCGCGTAATCCGCCGATGCTACGCCCTGCCCGGCCGGCGCCCCCCTGCCGGAAGTCGTAGTGGCGCACTGCCGACGCCCGGCGCGGCAGCGCTTGCATCCCGTCGGCCGCGGCGTCGCCGTCCGCAGTGGGCCGGATCGCGGCCGGAACGCCGGCGGCCGCGCGCGCCGCGTCCGTCCGAGTCGTGGCCGCTGTGCGGCGCTCCCGGCGTTGGTATCGGCAGGCAACAGCGACCGGCGCGGCGTCTTCCCGACCCGCACAGGAGTCCGGCGCGGCTGCCTGCCTGTCGCAGCGCGCGTCCGCATACGGACGGCGTCCACGCGGGCCCATACCAACAGTTCATGGAGAACGCAAATGAAGAGCACAAGGGCAGCAGTAGCGTCGTTCCGGTCCCCGCACGCGGTCACCGTCGCGGTGCCGGTGGAGGTCGGCAACGACATCGAGAAGATGCACAAGATCACCCGGGAAATCCTCGGCCGGCTTGGCTGCGCGGCCTGCCATTCCGGCTTCGACCTGCGCTTCGTGATCGAACGCGACTTCCGGGTCAATCCGGCGCTGGAGATCGAGGGTTTCGCGCCGCGGATCGGCCCCTGACCGGAGGCATCGGCGATGCATGCCCTGCCCGATCTTGGCGTCGGCCTGGTGCTGTGGCCGGAGTTGATGCCGGTCCTGGCCGAGGACGACGGCGCGATCGGGGTGGTCGAGATCGAACCGGAATTCTTCTGGTTCGAGACTGGCAACGCGCAGGCGCCGATGCGCATCGACACCGGCATGGTGCGGCAGCTCGCCGAGCTGCCGCAGCACAAACTCGTGCACGGCGTGGCCTCCCCGGTGGGCGGCTCGCTGGCACCGGAGCCGCAACGCCTGCAACTGATGCGCGAGGTCGTGCAGGCGCTGGGGGCGCCGTGGGCCAGCGAACACCTGAGCTTCAACGCAGTGCCGCTGGCCGGCGGTCCGGTCGATTCCGGTTTCCTGCTGCCGCCGCTGCAGACCGTGGAGAGCGCGCAGCAGGCAGCGGCCAATCTCCGCACGATGGCGCACGGCCTGCAGGTGCCGTTCGCGGTGGAGAACAACGTCAATTATCTGCGCCCGGTCGCTGGCGAACTCAGCGACGGCGCGTTCCTGGCTGAAGTGGCGACCCAGGCCGACTGCGGCATCCTGCTCGACCTGCACAACCTGTGGACGAACCAGAAGAACGGCCGCCAGCCGGTGCGCGAGGCGATCGCCGCGCTGCCGCTCGAGCGGGTCTGCGAACTGCACCTGGCCGGCGGCTTCGCGCATCGCGGCTACTGGCTGGACGCGCATTCCGGACTCGTCGATGAAGACCTGATGCGACTGGCCGCCGACGTGGTTCCCGCACTGCCCAACCTGCGCGCGATCGTGTTCGAGATGCTGCCGACCGCGTTGGCGCAGGTCGGTATCGCCGATGTGCGCAGGCAGATCGACAGACTGCACACGCTGTGGGCGCTGCGCCGGCCCGGCGCACCCGCGCCGCATCCGGCAGCGGGCCGCGCCCGCCGCGATGGCGACGCCGCGCCGTCGCCTGCCGACTGGGAACGGACGCTGGGCGCGCTGGTACGCGGCGACGCGCCGGGCGCGCATGCCGTCGCCGCCCTGCTGGACGATCCCGGCGTCGCCCTGCTGCGGGAACTGGCCAGCAATGCGCGCGCCGGGCAGATCGCCAGCGCGGCGCGGCTGACCACGCGCATGCTGCTGGCGCATGGCGGCGAGGCCGCCTTCCGCCTCCTGTTCGAGGACTACGCCGCAGCGCAGCCGCCACGCCAGTTCGCCAGCAGCGAGGCGCTGGGCTTTCTGCAGCATGTGCAGCTCGCCGCGCCGGCGATTCCGCAGCTCGCCCAGGTGGTGATGTTCGAAAGCGCCGTGATCCGTTCCGCGCTGCATGGCGACGCGCGCGTCGTCGCCTTCGACGGCGACCCGGTGCCGCTGCTCACCGCGCTGGCCGAACGGCGCGCACCGCCGCCGATGCAGGCATCCGGCAGATTCGCGATCGAGCTGCAGGGCGGCACGGTCACCGCCATTCGCGCCCGCTAGCGTTCTGCATCGCCGGCACCCGCGTGCATGCGTTGCGCGATCTCCAGGACGCATCGGTCCTGGCACCGGACCGCCCGCGGATCCCGCCGCAGATCCCGCGCGCCGCCGGGCGATGCTGCGCCTGCACGGAATGCAGTTCGCTGCGCTCCCTGTAGAAGACTTCAGCTCCGACAGCATCCACAACCGGAATATCGACCGCTCCGTTCGTCGCGGCTGAAGCCGCTCCACAGCCAGCGGCATCATGCCGATCGCGACTACGCCGACACGCTCCTTCCGCCTCAGTGCGCCTCACGCAGCCAGCGCGCCACCTGCGGCGCGAAGTAGGTCAGCACGCCGTCGGCGCCGGCGCGCTTGAACGCCATCAGCGATTCCAGCACGCACTTGCGTTCGTCCAGCCAACCATTGGCGAAGGCGGCCTTGAGCATCGCGTACTCGCCGCTGACCTGGTAGGCGAAGGTCGGCACGCGGAATGCGTCCTTCACCCGCCGCACCACGTCCAGGTACGGCATGCCGGGCTTGACCATCACCATGTCGGCGCCTTCCTCCAGGTCCAGCGCGATCTCGCGCAAGGCCTCGTCGCCGTTGGCCGGGTCCATCTGGTAGGTGCTCTTGTCGGCCTTGCCGAGGTTGCCGGCGCTGCCGACCGCGTCGCGGAACGGGCCGTAGAACGCCGAGGCGTACTTGGCCGAATAGGCCATGATGCGCACGTGCAGATGCGCGTCGGCATCCAGCGCGCGGCGGATCGCGCCGATGCGCCCGTCCATCATGTCCGAGGGCGAGACGATGTCCACGCCGGCCTGCGCGTGCGACAGCGACTGCTTGACCAGCGCCTCGACGGTGATGTCGTTGAGCACATAGCCGCGCGCGTCGATGATGCCGTCCTGGCCGTGGGTGGTGTACGGATCCAGCGCCACGTCGGTCATCACCCCCAGCTCGGGGAAACGCGCCTTCAGCGCGCGCACCGCGCGCTGCGCCAGGCCGTCCTCGTTCCAGGCCTCGGCCGCGTCCAGGCTCTTGCCGGACGGATCGATCACCGGGAACAGGTCGATCACCGGGATGCCCAGCTCCAGCGCGGTCTCGGCCTCCTTCAGCAGCGCATCGATCGACAGCCGCTCCACCCCGGGCATCGAGGCAATCGGCGCGCGCCCGGGCAGTTCGTGCACGAACACCGGCCAGATCAGGTCGTCGGCGGTCAGGGTGTGCTCGCGCATCAACCGGCGCGAGAAGTCGTCGCGGCGCATGCGCCGGGGGCGGTAATGGGGATGGGCCACGTGAGGCTCCTGCAGGGACGGATCGGGCGTCGCGCACCCGGCAGCGCGAGGCGGCGCCCGCTCTACCGGGCCGCGCCGCACGCACCGGCGCGAACGGTGACGGCCACCGCAGCGATCGTCACCGCCGAATTTTACGCCTGCCGGCCGCAGATGGACCGGGCCTGCTGCAACACAGCATGCCGCGGCGCCCGGCGGCGGCGGCGCATGCCGTCAGATCACCCCGCCGCCCAGGCTCAGCCGGATCACCCCGACCACGATCACCAGCCCGTTGAGGATCAGCCCGGTCTTGGCGCGGCCGCGGTTCGGGGCCGAGGTGAACAGCAGGCCGATCGCGGCGATGATCGCGCCGACCGCGGCGAACGGGATCACGAACCAGTTGCCCCAGCCCAGCAGCGGGATGAAGGCCAGGATCATCCACAGCAACGCCACGATGCCCCACAACAGACTGATCAAGCCCATGCCGCCGCCCTACGCTGAATGCCAGTGCGCACCATAGCGCGCAGCCCTGGCGGCGCAAGCCAACTCTTGGCACGGGACTCACGGCGGCCATGCCACGGTGATGCGGCAATGGCGGGTGCGGCGCGGTTCACCGGTCGCGCCTATCATCGCCTCGTATCCGATCCGCGGGGGTAATGCCATGAACGTCCGACCGCTGTTGCCGCTGGCGCTGCTGCTTGCGCTGGCCGGCTGCGCCAGTTCCTCCAAGGTGATGGTCGGTGCGCCGCGTCTGCCGATCGACCCGGCCCTGGTCCAGATCTATTCGACCCCGCCGCCGGGCGCGGTCGACATCGCCCAACTCGAATCGTCCAGCGCGGCCGGCTTCGGCACCCAGGGCCAGACCGATGCGGCGATGGCCCGGCTCAAGCGCGAGGCGGCCAGGCTCGGCGCCAACGGCGTGGTGCTGATGGGCGTGGCCTCGCAGCGCTCGGGCGGCAGCGTGTCGGTGGGCGCCGGCAGCTACGGCGGCCACGTCGGCGGCGGCCTGGGCATCGGCATCCCGACCACGCAGAAGCGCGCCGCCGGCATGGCGATCTGGGTGCCGCCGGGGGCGCAGGTGCGCACTCCCTAGAAGTTCAAAGGCAGCGCATGGAGAGCCCTACCTGACTGTAGATGAATTTATTCACATTTGTGTAGCAATAAATTTATGGGAACTTCACGCAGAATGTGCGAAATTTGTCAGGACCTGCATTCTACTTAGTGCACAAGGACGATGGCTGTAGCAGGCTCACAATTGGGGTTTTCTCTCGCTGGCTTCCGGGCCAGTACGGGCGTCCGTGAAGTCGGCGCGCCAACCGTCCTTGCACATCGCGCTATCCGGCCGGGAGCCATCAGCTCCGCGGCGGGACATGTACGTTTCAATTACCTGCACAGCGACAACCTGCGAGATACGCCATGATTGAACCTACCCGCCGTTCACGCAAGCCATTTTCCTGCCTGGCCACAGGGTTGCTGCTGGCTGCGGGCCTTTGTGCCAGTCAAGCCAATGCGCAATGGATCGTGCATGACCCTACCTCCCTTGGCGAAACGCTGAAGGAATATGCCGAGGATGCCAAGCGGTGGACAGACACCCTCAAGCAGTACAAGGATCAGATCGCGCATTACCAGCAACAGCTGATCAAGCTGCAGAGCCTCAACCTGACTGGCTCGACCATGCAAGATGACTTCACCGAGCGCGCCGATGACTACGGGATGGAAGATGCCTGTCCAGGTGGGAGCGGCAGCGGTGTGACTGGCCTGGTGAATGGCTTCAAGAATTTGCTGCCCAATATGCAGGGCAATCTGGTCGAAGAGCAGTTGAAGGTCTGCCAGCAGTTGGTTCTGACCGACAATGCGCGCTACAACGAGTCGGTACGCATGCTCAAGCGTCTGATCCAGCGCAACAAGGATTTCCAGGAAAAGATCCAGGCCCAGCGCAATAGCGTCGGGACCAGCCAGGGCGCACTCGCGGCGAACGACAACGAGGTCTCCCGGTTCATGACCCAGAATTCCATGGACCTCGATTACTGGCAGGCCAAGATCAAGGCCTATGATGCCCGCGAGATGACCCTGAAGAACGACCAGACGAAGCTCGCCAAGCGCGCGCTCGACGGCAGCAGTTCGATCTTTGGCCAAGTAGTGCAGGCAGCCGCATTGAAGACGGCGCTGTCTGTCGATTAAGCGCGTCGTAGCAACCGCAGCTTCGCTATCAGCAGGAATTAATCGGGAAGAAACATGGACAGCATTTTCCAGGGGGCGATGAACTGGTTGCATCCGATGGCGGATACCGGGCTCGGTGATTACGTTTTTTTCAAGCTGATCAACACGTACTTGAACAGCGAGATCAATACCTTTGGCATGGAGCTGATGAAGCGGGCGATGAACTGGGTCAGCGTCATCGCCATGACCGCGGTCACCCTCTGGGTGCTGCTGGCCGGGTATCGTATCGCCACCGGCCAGTCGCGCGAGTCCGCGTTGGCTACCATGGTCAAGGCCACCAAGATCGTGGTCATCCTCGGCATCGCCAGCGCCGTGGGTGCCAACGGCGCCATGCTGCACAAGACCATGACCGACAACCTGGACCAGGAGATCCACGGGCTGTTCACCGGCGATGCCGGTAGCGCCGCCGATGCCATCGACGAGAACCTGGCCTATACCCAGCTCGCCCTGGCCGCCGTGGATGTGGTCCGCATCAGCCCCACCGATCCCGAATCGCTGGACAAGAAGAACAAGGCCCTGTTCATGGCCGGCTTCGGCGCCGCCAGCCCCGCCATGGCCGCCGGTGCGATGCTGCTGCTGTTCAAGTTCACCATGGCCTTCCTGGTCGGCGTCGGGCCCATCTTCATCCTCGCCCTGATGTTCGATCAGACCAAGGACCTGTTCAAGAAGTGGCTGTTCTACGTCATCGGCACCCTGTTCTCCATGTCCATGCTCTCCGTGGTCTCGGCCATGGTGCTCAAGCTCTCGACCAAGGTCGCCATCGCACTGTGGGCCAGCAAAAGCATCAACGGCCTCCTCGGCACCGATACCGAAGGCCTCAGTTCGCAGGCGCTGCAGCAGGGTGGTATCGGCTTGCTGCTCACTGTCCTGATCGTCACCATGCCCACCGTCGCTGCCGCATTGTGGCAAGGAAATATGGGAACGTTCATGGCGTATTCGGCGTTTGGTGCTGGCGCGTCACCTGGGCCGCAGGGGCAGCCGCCGGGGGCATATGCGCCGCCTCGCATTGCTAGCAGCGATGCCGCAACACAAAGCACGCCTATTCAGCAGTCACAAGTTAACCAACGATCTTCAGGTATGTCACAAACCGTAATTTCTCCTGAGGGCAGCGGATCTATGGGCCAAGCAAATCAAAATCCCAGTCGATTTACCTGAATTTAAATAAGGCATGTATGAAATTTTGGTGTTTTTTATTCATCATTGCGCCATTTATTGATTTTGCTTATGCGGAAGGGGCATGCCCGCCTGGCCAGTACCCGATTGGAGGGCAGGGCGCAATTGCATGCGCGCCTATTCCGCAAGGAAATACTCCACAGCAACAGGCACGCCCGAGTGGGAAATGGATCAAGACTTGGGGAGCCATTGCGGTTGGGTCTATTGATTCCACCACGAGCTATGGCGTGACTACTGGCAAACTTTCAAAATCTTTGGCAGAGGAAGATGCTATGATACGATGCGCATCTCATGGTGAAACAAACTGCAAAGTTGGGCTCGCTTATGAAAATCAATGTGCAGTAATAGTTGAGCCACATATAAACGGAAAGCCATTCCCAACTGGATTTATCAGAATTGTCGGCAGAGCTACTGTATACGAAGCGAGCAAGGCTGCGCTAGAAATATGCAAAGACGATAATAAGGCAACTTCTGAGGCGAAATGTGAAGTTGTATATGACGCATGCTCAGAGCCAATTTTTCAGAAATATTGATTTTATTGATTGTGGGTTTCAAAATATATAGGAAATCTGACTAACCACATGCATGCAGCACGAGCCGTTAATTGACTGCGTAGCAAGTGGGCATGCGCGGATTTTCATACATTCCTCAGTCAACCGACATCAATTCAAGGAGTGAAGCGTGATGAAAGTTAAAATCTTATTGGCCGCCTTGCTCATGAGTGCCCCAATGATTCAGGCGCAGGCCCAGTCCAGCGGCGGTGGCTTTTATACGCCCATCCCCTACTATGGGAACAACCCATTTCTCTTCTGCACGCTCGGCGTGCCGACGGATTGCTGGGCACCAATCAACCCGGCCACGGGCACTTTTACGGTGACCAACCCATATTGTTACAACCCTGTCTCGTCCGCACTTTACGCTCAGGTCTGCCCCCAGGCGTTCCCTAAAGGTGTTCAGGGCCAAAATGCAACGTCGTCCGCAGCCAGCGAGGCACCCGCGCAGTAAAGCATCGGAGAGGATTCGATTTAGCGCGCGGCAGACTGGATCAATCCGCTGAACTGGGTCAGCGTCATCGCCATGACTGCGGTCATCCTCTGGGTGATGCTGGCCGGCTACCGCATCGCCACCGGCCAATCGCGCGAGTCGGCACTGGCCACCATGGTCAAGGCCACCAAGATCGTGGTCATCCTCGGCATCGCCAGCGCCGTGGGTGCCAACGGTGCCATGCTGCACAAGACCATGACCGACAACCTGGATCAGGAGATCCACGGGCTGTTCACCGGCGATGCCGGTAGCGCCGCCGATGCCATCGACGAGAACCTGGCCTATACCCAGCTCGCCCTGGCCGCCGTGGATGTGGTCCGCATCAGCCCCACCGATCCCGAATCGCTGGACAAGAAGAACAAGGCCCTGTTCATGGCCGGCTTCGGCGCCGCCAGCCCCGCCATGGCCGCCGGTGCGATGCTGCTGCTGTTCAAGTTCACCATGGCCTTCCTGGTCGGCGTCGGGCCCATCTTCATCCTCGCCCTGATGTTCGATCAGACCAAGGACCTGTTCAAGAAGTGGCTGTTCTACGTCATCGGCACCCTGTTCTCCATGTCCATGCTCTCCGTGGTCTCGGCCATGGTGCTCAAGCTCTCGACCAAGGTCGCCATCGCACTGTGGGCCAGCAAAAGCATCAACGGCCTCCTCGGCACCGATACCGAAGGCCTCAGTTCGCAGGCGCTGCAGCAGGGTGGTATCGGCTTGCTGCTCACTGTCCTGATCGTCACCATGCCCACCGTCGCTGCCGCATTGTGGCAAGGAAATATGGGAACGTTCATGGCGTATTCGGCGTTTGGTGCTGGCGCGTCACCTGGGCCGCAGGGGCAGCCGCCGGGAGCGTATGCGCCGCGGCAGATCGGCACTGACACAGCAATGTCAGGTGGGCAGACTACTGCTACACCGTCAACTGGCAACCGAACTTCGGGCATGCCGCAAACACTCCCAAATTCTGAAGGAAGCGGATCTATGGGCCAAGCAAATAAGAATCCCAGTCAATTTATCTGATTGTGAATTGGGGCGTACATGAAATTTAGCTTTCTGTTAATTGCCTTTCTCGCGTGCATGATTGGCACCGCTCGTGCTGAACAAGGCTGTCCACCTGGTCAATATCCAATTGGGGGGCAGGGTGCTGCAGCCTGCGCACCAATTCCCCAAGAAAATCAGATCCAGCAACAACCAGCCGTTCCAAGCGGAGAGTGGATCAAAACATGGGGAGCAATCTCAATCGGATCCGTTGATTCCACGACGATCTACGGCGTTACTACAGGCAAACTCTCAAAATCCGAGGCAGAAGAGGATTCATTAAGGCGCTGTTCCTCTCGCGCAAAGGACAATTGCAAAGTTATTTTTTCGTACCGCAATCAATGCGTAGCGCTCGCCGAACCTCAAATAGACGGGCGCGCATTATCCACAGGAATTATCAAATACATTAGCGCAGGAACAATTAATGAAGCGAGCGTTCAAGCGGCCAAAGACTGCAGCATGCTCAATAAAAAAACGACCGAAGCGAAGTGCAAGGTCGCATACACCGCGTGCACAGAGCCAATTTTCCATAAATATTGATTTCTGATTGATTATGGATTTAAGGTAGATAGGAAGCCTGAATAACCATATGCACACAGCACAAATCATTTGAATTTACTGCGCAGCAAGTGGATCATTCACAGATTCTCATATTTCTTCAGCTAGTCGACATCAATTCAAGGAGTGAAGCGCGATGAAAGCTAAAATCTTATTGGCCGCCTTGCTCATGAGTGCCCCAATGACTCAGGCGCACGCCCAGTCCAGCGGCGGTGGTTTTTATACGCCCATCCCCTACTATGGGAACAACCCATTCCTCTTCTGTACGCTCGGCGTGCCGACGGATTGCTGGGCACCAATCAACCCGGCCACGGGCACTTTTACGGTGACCAACCCGTATTGTTACAACCCTGTCTCGTCTGCACTGTACGCTCAGGTCTGCCCCCAGGCGTTCCCTAAAGGTGTTCAGGGCCAAAACGCCACCTCGTCCGCGACCAGCGGAGCACCCGCGCAGTAGGGCATGGGCGGGGATCGGATTTAGCGCGCGGTACACGGGATCATCCGATGAACCGGGTCAGCGTCATCGCCATGACCGCGGTCACCCTCTGGGTGCTGCTGGCCGGGTATCGTATCGCCACCGGCCAATCGCGCGAGTCGGCACTGGCCACCATAGTCAAGGCCACCAAGATCGTGGTCATCCTCGGCATCGCCAGCGCCGTGGGTGCCAATGGCGCCATGCTGCACAAGACCATGACCGACAACCTGGACCAGGAGATCCACGGGCTGTTCACCGGCGATGCCGGTAGCGCCGCCGATGCCATCGACGAGAACCTGGCCTATACCCAGCTCGCCCTGTTCTCCATGTCCATGCCATAGGCGCTTCCTCTGCAGCGATGAAACCGTAGACGCGCTCACAGCAATAAGCCGCCGCGTGAATCGGCCGCCGCGCGATGACGCAGCGGCACGGCAAATCACTTCCGCTGCGCCGGCACGAATCCCTCGTCCACCGCGGTCGCCAGCTGATCCGGCGGCAGCAGGCCTTGGTCGAGCAGGAAGTTGTTGAACTTGAGCCGGTCGAATTTCGCGCCCAGCGCCAGTTCGGTGCGCATGCGCAGTTCCATGATGCGGCTGTAGCCGTAGAAGTAGCTGCCGGCCTGGCCGGGCGCACGCACCATGTAGCGGTCCAGTTCCTGCCGTGCCATCGCCGGCGACAGGCCGACGTCGTTCTCCAGCACCAGGCGCGCGCGTTCGCGGTCGGTCAGGCCCAGGTTGAGCATCGGGTCGAGCATGGCGCGCGCGGCGCGCAGCAGGCGGAACTGCAGCGCGATCAGCTGCCCGTCCAGCGGTTCGTACGGCACCATTTCGGCTTCGGCGTACAGCGCCCAGCCCTCGACGTTGACCGAATTGAACGCGAACATGCTGCGCGCCAGCGAGACGCCGCGCTCGACCATCGCGGTGAACTGCAGTTCGTGGCCGGGCCGGCCCTCGTGCGCGCTCAGCGTCCACGCCGCCGAGCCGAAGTTGAAGTCGTCGTAGTGCTCGCCCTTGCCGGCGGTATCCGGATTGCCCAGCGGCAGCACGAAGGTGCCCTGCTCGCCGGTATTGCCGACCAGCGGCGCCGGGCGGAAATGCGGCGCCGGCTGCGCCGCGCTCTCGGCCGCCGACCCCAGGCGCATCTGCATCGGCCGCTGCGGCACATCGACGATGCGCTGCTGGCGGATGATCGGATCGATCTGCGCGATGACGTCGCGGTAATGGGTTTCCAGCTGGTCGTTGGCGATGGTGTCGCGCTTGAGCGCGCGGATCACGGCGCGGTAATCGCCGGGATCGTCGACCTTCAGGCCCTTGGCCTTGGCCACCAGCGGCGCCAGCTGCTGCATCGCCGCGCGGGTCTCCATGAATTCCAGTTGCGCGCGCTGCATCAACAGTTGCGGCGGGATGTCGATGCCGACCTGCTTGAGCTGGAAGGCATACAGCTGCGGCGGCAGGCGTGCGTCCTCGCGCGCCTTCGGCAGGACCACCTTGCGCGTCCATGCGGCGTAGTCGTTGAACTGTTTGTCCATGGCCGCCAGCGCCGGATCGGCGCCGTCGATCTTGTAGGTCGCGAACAGTTCGCGAATCCCCTTGGCGTAGGTGTCCACATTGCTCAAGGCCTGCTCGACCTCGCGCCGGGTCGGCGGCAGCAGCGCGCCGTCGGCGAGTTTTTCCTCGTAGCGCTGGCGCGCCAGCACGAGCGAGGAGCTGCTGCCGGGCGCCAGGCCGACATAGCGCTGCAACCGGTCCAGCGCCTTGGCCCGGCGCGCCGCCGGCACCTGTTCGGACAGCAGATTGTTGAGTCCGCCGAACACCATCTGCGGCGCATCCTGCCACGGCAGCAGCAGGCGTTCGTTCAACGTGCTGCCTTCGACGGCCTGGTCGGCGGCGTGGATCATGATCGCCAGGTCCTGGCGCACGTTGGGATCGCGCTCGACCTCCAGCTTCTCCTGCAGCGCGCGCCGGGCCTTGGCGATCGCGTCGCGATAGCGGCGGGCATTGTCCGGCCCCAGGTCGGTGACCTTGTCGTCGTACCCCGGCACGCCGAAGAAGCTCACTTCCTCGGGTTGGAACGGCGCCTGCGCCTGCAGCAGGATCTGCGCGACGTCGTTGCTGCGCTTCACCCATGCCGGGCTGGCGGCCTCGGCCGAAGCGGCAGCCGGCGCGGCCTGCGCAAGCACAGGCAATGGCGCGACCAGGGCCAGCGCGATGGCGAGGACGAGTGGCTTCATCGGTGGATCTCCAGCAGGACGATGCGGCGACCGTACGCGGCGCGCGCACGGCCGGCAAGCTGCCGAAGGTCACGGCCGCACCCGGCGGCCGGCGACACGCTCGCGAAACGGAAGCGGACGGCGCAGCGCGGCGGCCGCTGCGAGGTCGCGAAATGCATCCACGGGCCGCCCGCTTGCGGTCGGCAGGACGGCGACACCGCGATGCGCTGCAACCACCGTGCCCGCGCAACACAGCGATTCGCCGGATTTGGCCAGCCGACTTGCGGCTCGCCTGCAGCTGCACCGCACGCCGCGGCGCGTATGCCTCTACTGCGCGCTATCGGCCTCGACCGGCGCGGCCGGATCGGCGTCGGTCTGCGCCGCATCGGCATCCATGCCGGAATCGGATTCGGCATCGGTCTCGCCGGCGGCGTCCACGCCGGGCTCGAGCAGCGAGATCGCCTCGCCGGCGTCGGGCAGCACCTGCAAGGTCGTGTAGTGCCATTCGCCGGCATGGCGCTCGGCCTCGATGTACAAAGTGCCGTTGCCGCGCGAGCCGTGCAGCGACACTGTGAGGTTGGCGCTGCCGGTGCCGTTGCTGGTGGCAATGCTGCCGCTGGGCATGATGCCGTCCTCGATCGGCTCCCCGAGCGCGGCGACCACCCGCGGGTTGACCTTCGCTCCGGCCAAGCCGATACGGTACGGCTCGGACGCCTTGGTGACACTCGCGATGCCGAACACGAACACCGCGATCGAGGCCAGCAGCACCGCGCCCAACAGCAGCGCCAGCAGCGGCACCGCCCATTTCCAGTGGCGTGCCCACCAGCCGCTCCGGGCCGCTGCCGGCGGCGCGGCGGCAGCGGGATCAGACGCGGGCGAACCGGGTAACGGTGGCGGGGTGGACATGCAGACCTCCTTTTCGGCGAGAGACGGTGCGGATGGCGATCAGGGCTTCAGGCAACGCGCCAGGAACGCTTCGGTGGTGCGGTAGCGGTGCAGCGCATTGCTGCCGGACAGGCCGTGCTTGGCCCCGGGATAGGTCATCAGCTCGAACAGCTTGCCGCGCTTCTGCAGCTCGCTCATCAGCGCGGTGGAATTGGTGAACAGCACATTGTCGTCGGCCATGCCGTGGATCAGCAGCAGCGGCGAATTCAACCCGTCCAGGTGCGCGGCCACGCGGCCGTCGCGGTAGCCGTCCGGATTGGCCGCGGGCAGGTTCATGTAGCGCTCGGTGTAGTGGCTGTCGTACAGCGCCCAGTCGGTCACCGGCGCGCCGGCCACGCCGCAGGCATAGGCGTCGCTGTGCTTGGCCAGCAGCATCAGGGTCATGTAGCCGCCGTTGGACCAGCCGTACACGCCGATGCGCGCGGCATCCACCCACGGCTGCGCCTTCAGCCAGGCGACGCCGCGCAGCTGGTCGTCCACTTCCACCGTGCCCTGGCGCTGGTACAGCGCACCACCGAAGTCGCGGCCGCGGCGCGGCGTGCCGCGGTTGTCGACCGAGAACACGACATAACCGTGCTGGGCCAGGTACTGGTCGAACAACGCATCGCCGCGCACCGGCCAGCCGTCGAGCACGGTCTGCGCGGCCGGGCCGCCATAGACGTAGACCACCACCGGATAGCGCTTGCCCGGATCGAAGTCGGCGGGCCTGGTCAGCCGGTAGTGCAACAGGGTCTTGCCGTCGGCCGCGGTCAGGTGGCCGAACTCGAGCGGACGCTGCGCGTCGCGGTACCTGGCGTAGGGATGCTGCGGATCGGCCAGGTCGTTGACCAGCAGCGTGGCGATCTTTTCGCCACTGGCGCGGAACAGCTCGATCTGCGGCGGCGTGGTGGTGTTGGACCAGCTGTCGACATAGACGCTGGCGTTCCTGGCGAAGCTGGCCGCATGCGTGCCGTTGGGCCTGGACAGCTGCTCGATCGCGCCGCCGGCCAGCGGCACCGCGTAGAGCTGGGTCTGGGTCGGCGAGGCCTTGGTCGCGGAGAAATAGACCTTGCCGGCGGCTTCATCCACCGCCAGCAGTTCGTCCACGATCCAGTCGCCGTGGGTCAGCGGAACCAGCTTGCGGCCGTCTTCCGAAGCCAGGTACAGGTGCTCGTAGCCGCTGCGCTCCGAGCCCCAGACGAAGCGCCCGTCCTTGAGGAAATGCAGGTCGTGGTTGAGCGGCACCCAGGTCTTGCTGGTCTCGGTGACCAGCACGCGCTGCTTGCCGCCGGCCAGGGTCGCTTCGATCAGTTCGAGCTTTTTCTGGTCGCGCGACTGGCGCTGGAAGGTCAGCCGCTGCGCATCGCGCCAGTCCACCCGCGCCAGGTAGATGTCCGGATTCTTGCCCAGGTCGATCCACTGCGGCTGCGCGCCGGCGCGCGGCGCGATCGTACCCAGCTGGATCTTGACATTGGGCTGCCCGGCCTGCGGATAGCGCTGCTCGATCACCTCGGTGTGGTCGGCATACACCTCCGGGCGCTTCTGCACCGGCACGGCGGATTCATCGATGCGCGCGAAGGCGATCGCCGAGTCGTCCGGCGCCCACCAGTAGCCGGTGTGGCGGTCCATTTCCTCGTCGGCGACGAACTCGGCCACGCCGTTGCCGATGGTGTCGCTGCCGTCGCCGGTCAGCTGATGCTGCTGGCCGCTGGCCAGGTCGATCGCCCACAGGTTGCGCGCACGCACGAAGCTGACGTAACCGCCCTTCGGCGAGATCTTCGGATCGGTGGCGAAGCCCTCGCCGTTGGTCAGCTTGCGCACCGCGGCGCTGCCGCTCTTGCGCAGGTCGTACAGATACAGCTCGCCGCCGAGCGGGAACAGCAGCGCCTGCGCATCCGGCGCCCACTGGTAATCGACGATGCCGGCATAGGCGGAAATGCGCTGGCGCTCGCGCCGCGCCTTCTCTTCGTCGCTCAGCGTCTCGGTGCCCGGCAGCACCACTTTCGAGTCCACCAGCAGCCGGGTCTGGCCGCTAGCGATGTCGTATTCCCACAGGTCCAGCTGGTTGCGGTCGCTGTCCTTGCCGCGCAGGAAGGTCACCCGCGAACCGTCGGGCGCGACCTGCGGCTTCATCAAGGTCGGCCCGGACAGCGGCTTGCTGCCGGTGATGGCGTCCAGGGTCAGTTTTTCGGCGTGCGCGGGAACGAAGGGTGTGGCGAGCATGAGGGCGAGAACGGCGAACAGAGAGCGCATGAAGGTTCCTGGCGGAGCGCCGAGCGCGGGAAAATGCGCGAACGCCCGGGGGGTGAGAAGCGTGACGCGGGCCGGCTCAGCGCTGGCCGAACAGGTGCCTGCGCTCGGCGTCGCTGAGCGGCTTGCCGGCGTCCGGATTGACCTGCTGCTTCAGCGCGTAGGCGCGCTGGGTGGCCGGGCGCGCACTGATCGCGTCGTGCCAGCGCTTGAGGTGCGGGAACGCGGCGTAGTCGGGGGTGAGCCCGTTGTACACCTCGATCCACGGATAGCTGGCCATGTCGGCGATGCCGTACTCGGCGCCGGCCAGGTAGTCGCTGTGCGCCAGGCGCTTGTCGAGCACGCTGTGCAGGCGCCGCACCTCGTTGGTGTAGCGGTCGATCGCGTAGCCGATCTTCTCCGGCGCATACACCGCGAAGTGGCCCATCTGTCCGCTCATCGGGCCGAGTCCGGCCATCTGCCAGAACAGCCACTCCAGCGCGACGATGCGCCCGCGCGGATCGGCCGGCAGGAAACGCCCGGTCTTCTCGGCCAGGTACAGCAGGATCGCGCCGGACTCGAACACGCTCTGCGGCGCGCCGCCGTCGGCCGGCGCATGGTCCACGATCGCCGGCATCTTGTTGTTCGGCGAGATCGCCAGGAACGCCGGCGCGAACTGCTCGCCGGCGCCGATGTTGACCGGCTTGACGGTGTAGTCCAGGCCGGCTTCCTCGAGCAACAGGGTGACCTTGTGGCCGTTGGGCGTGGGCCAGTAGTACAGATCGATCATGGCGGCGGTCCGGAACACGGGGCGCCCAGTGTAGCCGCGCCCAGCGCTTGGCAGCATCCCGGCAGGCCGGTACCCTGCGGCCTTCCTGCAACGCAGCATCCGCTATCACGCCATGAGCCCGCCGTCTCCGCCGCCCCGCCTGAATCCGTTGTCCAGCCTGATCTTCGCTTCGCGCTGGCTGCAGCTGCCGCTGTACCTGGGATTGATCGTGGCCCAGGGCGTCTACGTGTTCCTGTTCGGCAAGGAGCTGTGGCACCTGATCCACGAGGCGCCGAGCCTGGGCGAGCAGCAGATCATGCTGATCGTGCTCGGCCTGATCGACGTGGTGATGATCTCCAACCTGCTGGTGATGGTGATCGTCGGCGGCTACGAGACCTTCGTCTCGCGGCTGGGCCTGGAAGGCCATCCGGACCAGCCGGAGTGGCTGAGCCACGTCAATGCCAGCGTGCTGAAGGTGAAGCTGGCGCTGTCGATCATCGGCATCTCCTCGATCCACCTGCTCAAGACCTTCATCGCGGTCGGCGCGCTGGGCGGCATGCCGCTGTGCTCGCCGGACCAGCTGGCCAGCGCCGCCGCCACGGTGGACCTGAAGAGCTGCGCCACGCTGACCGCGACCGGGGTGATGTGGCAGACCATCATCCACGGCGTCTTCATCCTGTCGGCGATCGGCATCGCCTGGACCGACCGGCTGATGGCCGCGCCGGAAAAACCGGCGCACTGACCCTGCGTGCGAGGGGTCACGCTTTTCCGGCCGTCGGCACACGGCCGTCAAGCGCGCAGCGGGAGTGGATGCTAGATTGTCGGGTGGGATGCGCTGGCAGGGACGGGGGAGCCGGACCGGCCGCGCACGCGAACCACCGCTGCGTACTCATGGCCATCACCGGGGATTAGGGGGGAAGCATGTTGCAGGTAACGACATTCGCAAGGGCGCGCCGCATGGCGTCCGTAGTGCTGCTGGCCGCACTGGCGGCCTGCTCCAAGCAGGAAGACGCCACCCCGGCCGCCGCGCCGGCGGCCAAGCCCGCGGCAACGGCGCCGGCCGCACCGCCGGTCTCGGCCAAGGTGCAGTCGATGGGCACCGAACAGCTGCACGAATCGGCCAGCCAGGCGCTGCGCGAGAACCGCATGTATGCGCCGGCCGGCAACAACGCGGTCGAGTACTACCTGGCGTTGCGCGACAAGCAGCCGGACGACGCCGGGGTGAAGAGCGCGCTGACCGATCTGATGCCGTACACGCTGATCGCCGCCGAGCAGAGCATCAACCGCGAGGACTTCCCGGAAGCGCAGCGGCTGGTCGCGCTGATCGAGAAGATCGACAGCCAGGCGCCGGCATTGCCGCGGCTGAAGCTGGGCGTGAGCAACGGCATGCAGTCCGCGGCGCAGCGCAGCCAGGAAGAGACCGACAAGGTCAAGAAGGAGGCCGAACAGAAGGCCAAGCTGCTGGCCGAGCAGCACAAGCAGGCGCAGCAGCAGGCCAGCGAGGCGCAGGCCGCGCAGCAGATCGCCGCGCAACAGGAAGCCGCGCGCCGCGAGAGCGCACGCCAGGAAGCCGAGCGCCAGGCCGCCGCCGCGCGCAGCGCGCCGACCCCGGCTCCGGCAGCCGCACAGCCTGCGGCCACGCCGCCGCCGGCCGCCGCCACGGCCGTCGCCAGCACGCAATCGCTGCGCGCGATCAGCACGCCGGCGCCGCGCTACCCGCCGGAAGCGCTGCGCTCGGGCACCGCCGGCGAAGTGCTGTTGGAGATCACCGTCGGCACCGACGGCTCGGTCACCAACGCCCGCGTGCTGCGCGCCACTCCGGCGCGGGTATTCGACCGCGAAGCGCTGAACGCGACCAAGCGCTGGCGCTTCGAGCCGGTCAGCGCGCCGGTCACGACGCGGCGCACGTTGGCGTTCAATCCCGGCGGCTAAGAAAAAAAGCCCGGCTCCGCCGGGCTTTTTTTGGGAATGGAGAATCGGGAATGGGGAATCGCGGAAGCGCTGCGTCCGGTCGGCATTCCCGCTTTTCCTATTCCCGGTTCTCCATTCCCGTTTCCCGGCTCTCAATCACCCCGATATCGCCAACCGCTCCTGCCGGTAGCGGCGCACCGCGGCCAGCCACAGCAGCGCGGCCAGGCCGAAGCCGGCGGCCAGGTACACCGCCCAGATCTGCAGGTCGATCGGTTCGCGGCGGATGATCTTCAGCAGCATCTGGTTCTGCGCCAGGAACGGCACCGCGAACTGCCACAGCGTGGTCTTCAGCGGATACACCATCAACGCGTAGCCGGGCAGCATCGGCAGCAGCATCAGCCAGGTCATGTGGCTCTGCGCCTCCTTCATGCTCTTGGCCGAGGCGGCCAGCAGGGTCAGCAGCGAGGTGCCGATGAGCAGCATCGGCAGCAGCACGAACAGCATCTGCAGCATCGCCACGACGCCGACGTTGAGCTGGCGGCCGATGCCGCTGGCGACCTGCGCGCTGAGCTTGAACGCGAGCAGGGTCAGCAGCAGCGAGGCCAGGCCGACTACGCAGGCGGCGGCGATCTTGCCGCTGACGATGGCGCCGCGCGAGGCCGGCGTGGCCAGCAACGGCTCCAGCGATTGCCGCTCGCGTTCGCCGGCGGTGGCGTCGAGGATCAGATAGGCGCCGCCGATGAACGAGGTGATGCACAGCAAGACCGGCAGCAGCATCGCCAGCAACGCGCCGCGCTTGGCCTCGGCCGTGGCCAGGTCCTGGACGGCCATGTCCAGCGGCCGCGCCACCTGCGCATCGACGCCGCGCGCCAACAGCCGCAGCGCGCCGACCTGCTGGCTGTACATGCTCAGCGCCGTCTGCACGCGTGTGGTCGGGATGTCGGCATCGCGGCGGGTGCTGTCCTTGACGATCTCCACCAGCGCCGGCCGCCCCTCGCGCCAGGCGTTGGCGTAGTCCTCGTCGATCTTCAGCGCCAGGTCCACGTCCTGGCTGCGGATCGCCGCGGTCAGGTCCTTGGGCGGGGCGACCGCGTTCAGGCCTTGCGCGGCGAGGAACGCGACCAGGTTCGGCGCGCGCTCGCGGCCGATCACCGGGATGTCCAGCGGCTTGTCGATCTGGGTCCTGACCCGGCTCTCGGCCAGCGCGCCCATGCCCAGGATCAGCGCCGGGTACAGCAGCGGGCCCAGCAGCAGCGCCAGCGCCAGGGTCCGGCGGTCGCGTCCGAGGTCGCGCAATTCCTTGCGCATCACGGTGAAAACGGTGCGTAACAGGCTCATGCGTGCAGTCCCTCGTCGCTGCCGATCGCCTTGACGAAGGCGTCTTCCAGATT
This sequence comes from Xanthomonas campestris pv. phormiicola, assembly GCA_025666215.1. Classification (NCBI taxonomy): domain Bacteria; kingdom Pseudomonadati; phylum Pseudomonadota; class Gammaproteobacteria; order Lysobacterales; family Lysobacteraceae; genus Xanthomonas; species Xanthomonas campestris. The sequence continues at coordinate 5,057,215 of CP102593.1, forward strand.
GTCTTCGCCGGTCAGGGCGCGCAGTTCGTCGGCCGTGCCGGCGGCCACCACCGTGCCCTTGGCGACGATCACGATGCGGTCGCACAGCGCCGCCACCTCCTGCATGATGTGGCTGGAGAAGATCACGCAACGCCCTTCGGCGCGCAGCCCGCGCAGGAAGCCGCGCATCGCGCGCGTGGTCATCACGTCCAGACCGTTGGTCGGTTCGTCGAGGATCACGTTGCGCGGATCGTGGACCAGCGCGCGCGCGATCGCGGTCTTGGTGCGCTGGCCCTGGCTGAAGCCCTCGGTCTGGCGGTCGAGGATGTCGTCCATGTCCAGCGCCGCCGACAGCAGCCGCGTGCGCTCGGCGATGCGCGCCGCCGACAGCCCGTGCAGTTCGCCGAAGTAGGCGATGTTCTCGCGCGCGGTCAGGCGCTTGTACACGCCGCGCGCGTCCGGCAGCACGCCCAGCGTGCGGCGCACCGCCAGCGGATCGGCGCCCACGTCGATGCCGTCCACGCGCACCTGGCCCTGGTCGGGCGTCATCAGCGTGTACAGCATGCGCAAGGTGGTGGTCTTGCCGGCGCCGTTGGGACCGAGCAGGCCGGTGATCTGGCCGTCGGCGGCTTCGAAGCTGACCCCTTGCACCGCCTGCACGGTGCCGGCCTTGGTCTTGAACGCCTTGTGCAGATTGTCGGCGACGATCATGCGCGGTCCTCCCTGCGAAACGCTGCGCGGCTCATGGTTCCCATCCGTTGAATGAAGTGAAGGCCGGCACGCCGCTCATCGCGTCCAGGCAGGTGGCGTCGAGCCGCTTGGCATCGGCGTTCTCGAAGAACTGGCTCAGCAGCTTGGGCATGCAGCCCAACGTCATGGTGCCGTGGCCCTGGCCGCGCACCACCAGGTGGCGGCCGTTGGGCAGGCCCTGCAACACGCGCGCGGCATAGCGCGGCGGGGTCACCGGATCCAGCTCGCCGGAGGTCAGCAGCACCGGCAGTTCGGATTTGAACGGCGCGGTGAAACCGGCCGGACGCGTCCCGGTCGGCCATGCCGGACAGGCGGCGAAGAACATCTGCGCCACCTCCGGACCGAGCAAGGTGTCGCCGCCGGCGGCAGGCGGGTGGTAACGGTCGGCATCCTCGGCGCAGATCACCGACCATTGCATGCCGCGGTTCATCTGCCCGTCCAGTTGCTTGCCCATCATCTTCGCCAGCGACATCAGCGGCGCATAGCGCTCGTGCGCGGCCTCGTCCAGCACCAGCGGCAACAGCGAGGCGGTCTGCGGCGCATACGAGAACGAGAACGCCAGGCTGGTGACGGTGTCGGCGGTCACCCGGTCGTGCGTGCTCTCGCCGCTGTCCGGGTCGCGATAGTCCACGTCCGCCGGCGCCTGCCGCAGCCGTTCCACCACCGTGCGCAGCTGCGCGCGGGTGTCGGTGGGAAAGCGTTTGGCGCAGGCCGGGGTGGCCCTGCACTGCTCCGACTGCAGCGTGATCGCGTCCTCGAAGGTGGTGGCGAATTCGCCGCCGACCACCAGGTCGTTCGGCGCCACGCCGTCGATCACCACGCTGCGGGTGTGCGCCGCATAGCGCGCCGCGTACTGCTGGGCGACACGGGTGCCGTAGGAACCGCCGATCAGGTTGAGCTTGTCCGGGCCGAGCGCGGCGCGCACCGCGTCCAGGTCGGCGATGGCCTGGGTGGTGGTGTAGTAGCGCGGATCGGCGCGGCCCTGCAGCGACTGCGCGCAACGCCGCGCGTAGTCGAGCAGCTCGTTCGCGGTGGGCGCGCGCGCCGGATCGGCCAGCTGCATTTCCTTGCCGTCCGCGCCCAGGCAGGTCAGCGGATTGGACTGGCCGGTGCCGCGCTGGTCGATCAGGAACACGTCGCGGCGCTTGCGGGTTTCGCGCAAGGCCATGTCGACGATGCTGGCGACCTCGGTCGCCGCCTGGCCGGGGCCGCCGGCGAGGAAGAACACCGGATCGGGATCGCTGCCGCCCTGGCCGTTGGCCGGCAACCAGGCGATGTTGAGTTCGATCTTGCGCCCGCCGGGCGCTGCCGGATTCTCCGGCACCGGCATGCGCGTGCATTGCGCCTCGACGTTGTTGGCCGCAACCGGACTGGTCAACGTGCAGGGATGGAAACGCAACGTGCCGTAGCTGCGTCCCGCATTCTGCGGCGCCGGTCCGTGTCCGCCTTGGCAGGCGGCGAGCAGCAAGGCCGCCACAACGACGGCGAGCGGTCTGCATGGGTGTGGCATGGTTCGCATCCTTGAGTTCATGGCTTGCAGGATGCCATGCCGGAGCATGGCGTCGTAGGCGACCGATGGCAGGTCGCGGGGACTACTCGGAATCGTCGAACAGGAACACCTGCTCGATGCTGTGCGCGAACAGCCGCGCGATCCGGAACGCCAGCGGCAGGCTCGGATCGTACTTGCCGGTTTCCAGCGCGTTGATGGTCTGCCGCGACACGCCCAGCCGCTCGCCCAGTTCGCCCTGCGACCAGCCGCGCGCCTCGCGCAGTGCGCGGATGCGGCTGTTCATTGGTAGCGGCGCGCATTCACGCCCTTGGCGATGCCGTAGGTCGCGCACAGCAGCGGAAACACCCACAGCATCGCCGCCGCTGCCGGCACCGCGATCGTGCCAGCGGCCTGCAGGAAACCGGCGGTCATGTAGCCCCCGGCGACCAGCCCGGCGGCGATGGCGATGGACTCCAGTTCGATGCGCCGCTGCATCTCGTCGGAGTCGCGCACGAAGCGCGCCACCGCGCGGATCACCAGCACCACCAGCAGCGCCGGCAGCAGCGCGATCAGCACCCGCGCCCAGTCCGCCTCCACGCTGCCGAGCAGGCGCCTCCAGCACAGCATCACGCCGACGTAGAGCAGCATCGGCAGCCCGAACTCGCGGTAGTAGCGGCGCGCCAGCGCTGGCGGCGCGCTGTCGCGCAGGCTGCCCGGCGACCACCACAGCATGATCGCCAGGCACAGGCCGCCGACGCCCACGCCCATGCACAGCCCGCGCAGATAGTCGCTGCCACCGAACGGCAGCCAGACGGCTGCCATCAGCAGCGCCAGACTGAGGCACAGCACCGCGATCGCAGTGCGCCTGCAGTTGCTCATCACCTAATCCCCAATGTTCAACCTGCCCTGTCCGGCGCCGTTGCGGCCACCGCCCTGTTGCGCTGACCACGCCTCCTGTCAAGCACACTTGACAACAGAATGCGCACGCCAGATGCGCATGTCAAGTATCCTTTACATGCCCGGGCGCCAAGTTGCCGGTATCGCCAACAGATGGACCGGTGTCGGGTCCATCTGCGATGTCTCCGAAAGAATTTTTTCGCAGATACTTCAGAGGTGCCGGGAGACCGATCACGTTTCACGCGCAGCCGACGCTGATCTACGGCAACCGTCGTTCCAGTAGCAGCACCTAGCCCATTTTGTCTTTCACCCGATCATCAGCTGCCCCTTGGTGGCTACCTTAGGTAAAGCGCACAGCCAGCATGCGTGAGGGAAGGTGATCTGGCGCGCCATCGTTCGCTGAGCTAATCTTGGCTGATTGAAAGCTGCGCCTGGAGTCGTAAGTGGGTAGGTCCTCTCCGGCGTAACTGTATGCAGACCATGCGAAGGCTGCAGTTTGGCGGCCTTCCCGCCACGCTCATCTTGAGCGTGGAATCGCAAATGCGAGTTCCGGAGACTATGAAGAGTGGCGGGCGTGCGCAACGCGCAAAATGGCAGACGTTGCCGCAACTTAGGACGATGGGAGTCTAAGGGCTGGAAGGCAATCGGGGGGCGCGCCGGGCAAGACGTCCGGGTACGCATTCGATCACTTATCGGTCATACCATGGAACGTGGCGTGCCATAGCGATGCCGTTGATCGTTGCGATAATTATCAAGGTACGGAAAAACATGAAACGATTCTTTTTGGGAGCATTGCTCTGCATCTGCGCCATGCCGTCATACGCGGAGGTATGCACCGTCGAAGGAAAGGTTGCCACGTTGATTCCATCGCAGGGTGTCGCAGGTCTTTCCATAGCCAGCCCCATCTCCGGCTGTTCCTGCGACTTCAACATGCTATGGATCGACACCAATGTGGATGGCGGCAAGGCGATGTATGCCGCGGCCCTGGGGGCGAAATTCAACGGCACGTCGGTGAGAGCAACCATACAAGATGGGCAAGGTAACGGCGCCCAGGGAAATCAGGCAATTACCTATCGATATTGGGCAACATGCAAGCTCATGGCTCTCGAGCTACTGTAGAGAGATAGTCAGCGATCTACCGAGCGCCGTCCATCACGCGAATCCGATCAGCCCGATTGGCGCGTCGCGCAGTCGGATCTCGTTAACGCTCTGCCAGACAGAAGCAGCCTGCACGAGACGACGGTCTCCAGCCCGCATTGAGGCGATCGGCGATGCCGCTCGGCGCTACTTGCTGCTGACATACTTCTCGCGGCGGATGTGCTGCACCGGCAGGCCGGCGTCCTTCAGCGCATCGAAGCAGGCGTCGACCATGTTCGGGTTGCCGCACAGGTAGGCGACGTCGCCCTCGGCCTGCGGCGCGAATTCGGCCAGGAACTGCTGCACGTAGCCGTGGCGCACGTCCGCATGCGGCGCCTCCGGCAGCTCGCGCGAGAAGCACGGCACGAAGCGGAAACCCGGATGCGCGTCGGCGAAGGCGCGGAACTCGTCGCCGTACAGCAGCTCGGCCGGCGTGCGCGCACCCAGCAGCAGCACCACTTCCACGCCGCGCTCGGCCATCGCCGCCTCCAGCAGCGGCAGCATCGAACGGTACGGGGTGACGCCGGTGCCGGTGGCGATCAGCAGGTAGCGGCGGTTGCTGTCGCCCTGGTTCAGGCAGAAGCGGCCGTAGGGACCGCTGGCGCAGACCTGCCCGCCGATCTCCAGGCCTTCGAACAGCGCCGTGGCCGCGCCGCCGGCGACGAAGCTGACCGCGATCTCGACCGTGGCATCGGCCGGCTGCGCCGGGTCGTGGCGGGTCGCCAGCGAGTAGCTGCGCTTGGTCGCGGTGCCGTCGGCGTAGTGGAAATGCACCTGCACGAACTGGCCAGGCAAGAACGGCAGCGGCTGGCCGTCGTCGCGGACGAAGCGGTAGTGGCCGACGGCCGGGGCCAGCATGTGGCGGTCGACCAGTTTCAACGGGAATTGGGCAGGCACGCGGATGCAACAGTCTATGGCCGGGGCCGAGCCCACGAGGTCTTCTATAATAGCGGCTGCATTTCTTCAGCGCCGTCAACAGGGCGCGAAAGGTCCGCCTTGAACCCCACCTCCCCGCTTCCCTCCTCCGCGCCGGTGCCCGCGCTGCGCGTGCGCGAGCTGCGCAAGACCTACGACAACGGCGTGCAGGCGCTGCACGGCGTGTCGCTGGACGTGCTGCCCGGCGACTTCTTCGCCCTGCTCGGCCCCAACGGCGCCGGCAAGTCCACCCTGATCGGCATCATCAGCTCGCTGGTGAACCTCAGCGCCGGCCAGGTCGAGGTGTTCGGCACCGACCTGACCGCCCAGCGCAGCGCGGCGATGCGCCTGCTCGGCCTGGTCCCGCAGGAAATCAACTTCAACCTGTTCGAGAAGCCCTTCGACATCCTGGTCAACTACGCCGGCTTCTACGGCATGCCGCGCGCGCAGGCCGAACGCCAGGCCGAAGTGGAACTCAAGCGCGCGCACCTGTGGGAGAAGGCGCAGGTGATGAGCCGCACCCTGTCCGGCGGCATGAAGCGGCGACTGATGATCGCCCGCGCGATGATGACCCAGCCGCGCCTGCTGATCCTGGACGAACCCACCGCCGGCGTGGACATCGAGATCCGCCGCGACATGTGGCGCGTGCTGCGCGAGATCAACGCCGCCGGCACCACCATCATCCTGACCACGCACTACCTGGAGGAAGCGGAGAGCCTGTGCCGCAACCTGGCGATCATCGACCGCGGCCGCATCGTCGAGCAGGGCCCGATGCGCGAACTGCTGGCCAAGCTCGACGTGGAAGGCTTCCTGCTGGACATCGACGGCGCACTGCCGGCGCAGCTGCCGGCGATCGAAGGCACCACCTTGCTGGCACAGGACGCGCACACGCTGGACCTGGACATGCCGCGGGCGATGGACCTCAACCGGGTGTTCGCCGCGCTCGGCGACGCCGGCATCCGCGTTCGCTCGATGCGCACCAAGAGCAACCGCCTGGAGGAGCTGTTCGTGCGCCTCACCGGCGACCACAGCAGCGGCCAGTCCGCAGCCGTCGCCAGCGCCGCGGGCGCGGCGAACACGGATTCGCCGCGCCCCCCCGCCGCCACCTGATCCCTCTTTCGCCGGACGCCGATGAACACCCCAATCCAACCGCACTCCCTCCTCCCCGAGACCACGCCGGCCCAGCGCAACTGGGTCGCGCTGGGCACCGTGGTGCGCCGCGAGGTCAAGCGCATCCTGCGCATCTGGGGCCAGACCCTGGTGCCGCCGGCGATCACCATGACCCTGTACTTCCTGATCTTCGGCGGGCTGATCGGCTCGCGCGTGGGCGACATGGGCGGCTACAGCTACATGCAGTTCATCGTCCCCGGCCTGGTGATGATGAGCGTGATCCAGAACAGCTACGGCAACATCAGCTCCAGTTTCTTCGGCGCCAAGTTCGGCCGCCACGTCGAGGAACTGCTGGTCAGCCCGATGCCGAACTGGGTGATCCTGTGGGGCTACGTGGCCGGCGCGGTGCTGCGCGGACTGATGGTCGGCGTGCTGGTGCTGATCATCGCCATGTTCTTCACCCCGGTGCGCATCCCGCACCCGCTGGTGACGCTGACCACGGTGCTGCTGGGCGCGACGATCTTCTCGCTGGCCGGCTTCATCAACGCCGTCTACGCGAAGAAGTTCGACGACGTCGCCATCGTGCCGACCTTCATCCTGACCCCGCTGACCTACCTGGGCGGCGTGTTCTATTCGGTGAAGCTGCTGCCCGGCTGGGCCGAGGCCGCCACCCATGCCAACCCGATCTTCTACATGGTCAACGCCTTCCGCTACGGCCTGCTCGGCAGCAGCGACGTGCCGGTCTGGGTGGCCTACGCGCTGATGCTGGGCTTCGTCGCGGTGCTCAGCGCGCTGGCGTTGTGGCTGCTCAAGCGCGGAGTGGGATTGCGCAGCTGAGCATGCGCCGCGCCATCGGGCCGCTGTCATTGTGGCTGCTGTGCGGCGCCGCCGCGGTGCCGGCTGCCGCGCCCGCGGCCGGCCAGGACCCGGCCGCGCCGAGCGCCGAGACGCTGTACAGGTTGGGCGAGGCCGATGGCACGCAGCTGGCCCAGGCGCGTTACTGCGAGCTGCCGCCAGCCGAGATGTCCCGCCTTGCCGGCGCGCTGCAGCAGGCCGCGCGAGCGCGCGCGCTGGCCGCGAACGTGACCTTCGATGCGGCCGCGCACGACGCTGCGATGCGTGCCAGCTTCGACGATTTCCGCCAGCTATTGGCCGCCCTCGAGGCGCAGGACGGCGCCCAGGACCTGGCGCAACGCCAGGCGCACTACCGGGAGCAGTGCGCCGAGGTGCGCGCCGGGATCGAGACCCTGATCGGCCCGCTGGCCAAGCAGGACACCAAGGGCTAGCACGGCCCTGCCGGCGGATTCCACGTCGCCACAGGGCACCACCAGACGCGCATCCCGATCCTCGGCGCCGTCGCGACCAGGGCGTATCCGCCGGTGAAGCTACTGCCCGGCTGGGCCGAGACCGCCACCCGCGCCAACCCGATCTTCTATATGGTCAATGTCTTCCGCTACGGCCTGCTCTGCAGCAGCGACGTGCCGGTGTGGGTGGCCTGCGCGCTGATGCTGGGCTTCGTCGCGGTGCTCAGCGCGCTGGCGCTGTGGCTGCTGCGGCATGGGGTGGGGTTGCGCAGCTAGTTGAATGCCGCCCTCGCGCGTGGTGCAGCCAGGGTTGGGGCTTGCGCGCGGCATTGCTATCCTCGGCGCACAGGGGTTTTACCGGCCTGCTTGCAACGGGCCGCACGAGGAGCAAGGAATGAACCGATACACGGCAGTCATCGCGGCGGCACTGCTGGCGAGCGCCAGCGGCGGGGTTCACGCTCAGGACGCGGGCATCGTCAACTTCGGCAAGATCGTCGGCGGCAATGTCGCCAATGGCAAGGCCTGCGGCGCAACGCAGGCGCAGGCCGATGCCTACAAGGCCAAGCAGAAGAAAACGATGCAGGGCCTCTATGCCCAGGCGGCGAACTTCTCCGGCGACTTCGACAACGGCTACAAGCAGGGGCTGCAGAGCATGCAGAAGGTGCATGCCGACGGCACCTACAAGCCCGATGCCGAGCTTTGCAAGCAATTGCTGAACGACATGCGCTGAGCGCATCCCGTCCCCGCCCCCAGAGAATTCCGATGACCGCGATTGTCCCCACGGCGCGCCGCGCCGTTCTCAGCGCCTGCCTGATCCTGATTGCCGCCACGGGCGGCTGCAAACGTTCCGAACCGCAGCCGGCGGCGCATGCCGAGCCCGAAGCGCAGCCCGCAACAGCGGCCGCAGCGCCTTCGGCGGCGCCAGCCGAGAGCGCACGCCGCTTCGACCCAGCCGCCTTGCCGATGTCCGACGCCCCGCTGGGCAGTTTCCCGTATCTCGGCCTTCCCGACGGCTACGTCACCAAGGATGCCCCTGTCCGCAACGACTTCGATCGCGCGCCGTTCTGGACCGGCGACCGGGTCGAATGGGTCGAAGGCAAGATCTACGCGGCCGCGATCGGCACCGCCGACGGCAAGCCCTATTCCCCACTGGAACTGAGCCGCAACATCCAGGCCATGGTGGAAGCGCTGGGCGGCCAGCGCATCGCCAGCGGCCAGTTGCCTGCCGAAGCGAGCAAGGCGATCGGCGACAGCAATGCGGCGGTGACCTACGTCGGCGGCATCGGCGACATCTACAACGAGCCGGCAGACACCTACGTCATCCACCGCGCGGATCGGAACATCTGGATCCACGTGTGCAGCGGCGGCGCCGGCGGCGGCTTGCTGATCGCCGAGACCAAGCCGTTCCAGGCCACCGCCAAGCTGCTGCCGGCCGACGCGCTGCAGCAGCAACTGGCATCCGCAGGCAAGGTCGCCATCCAGGTCAATTTCGCCTCCGATGCGGCGCAGATCCTGCCCGATTCCAAGCCGCAGTTGGAGCAGGTGCTGCAGCTGCTGCAGGCCGATCCGGCGCTGCGCCTGGCGATCAACGGGCATACCGACGACAGCGGCGATGCCGCGCACAACAAGTCCCTGTCCGAATCCCGCGCCGCAGCCGTCGTCGCCTATCTGACCGGCGCCGGGATCGCCGCCGATCGCCTGCGCGCCGCCGGTTTCGGCCAGGAACAGCCGATCGCGCCGAATACTACGGAAGAAGGCAAGGCGCGCAATCGGCGGGTGGAGCTGGTCAAGGTATAGCGGCCGGATCGCGCAACACGTCGCCTTTCCGATCAAGCCGGCCCGCACTTGATGGGTCGCCGCAACACCGCGACTGTGCGTGGTAGTGCATGCTCAGGTTCGATAGCCGGTCAATTCGCCACGGGCGTTACGCGCCACCACGCCCCAGGCGAGTACCGACAGCGACACGATCGCTACTGGCAAGACTCCGCCGCCATGGCTACCACGTGCGTCGGAGTCCGCGCCAGGTTTTCCATTTCAGAGTGCCGGACTGGTGACGTCAGCGTACATGCGGAGTCCGCCTATTCAGCCAGGGTGGGCGTCAACTATTTGACCTGACCGAATGGAAAATGCGCCTGCACTGGCAGACGCAGCCAGCATTCGGATGGATATCGCTCCAATACTTTGAGCATCAGTGCAAAGTGAATCTATTTATGAAATGACGCGTCCAAAGTTTGACCGAATTACGGGATAAGCATTCCACTTCCCGCCAAAACATTAACGCAACATTTCTTGTAACGGCAATATGTTGACGCTAAAGTGGCCATGTCCGAGATACATTGCCATCGATTGTCAGATGCGGACCAAGGATTAGTTTCATATCTGTGCACGTTTTCACTTATGCAACCCACACGCCTACACGCGCCGCGCGGACGTAAGTGTGCTGCCGGTCCAGTGGGCGCCAGAGCCAAGGAGAGGATTCAATGAACAATCAACGCAGGCAGATTCGTTTCGGCCGTAAGCAGCTCGGCCAGGGCATGACCGAATACATCATCATCACCGCACTGATCGCGATCGCGGCGATCGCCGCCGTCACGTTCTTCGGTGGCACCGTGCGCAGCCAAGTCGCGGGTATGTCCAAGGAACTGTCGGGCCAGAGCGCCACGCAGTCGATCAACCGCGCCAAGAACCAGTCCAACAGCGCGCAGACCGAGGCCGACAAGACCAAGGGCATGGACGCTTACAACAACAAGTAATCGAACTTGTTGCGGTAACCGACCCAGGTACCTGGGCAGCGTTTCGCTGCCCAGGTATCCCCAATTATCTTCCGACGTGCCGATGACGACGCTGTAGGGAGTGCATTCGGCAAAGGAATTGCAGATGCGTGCAGCGTTCGCAATCGCGAAGTCGCGCGTGCCGCCCCGTTTCGACGGCAAGCGCGTCATGGCCGGACAAGCCATGGTGCTTGGTCTGGTGCTGATCCTGGTGTTGTGCGTCGGCGCGATCGTGCTGTTCGACAGCGGTCAGGCGGTCAACAAGAAGGTCGAACTCACCAATGCGGCCGATGCCGCCGCGTACAGCGTCGCGGTGCAGCAGGCGCGCGCGCTCAATTTCGCGGCATATATGAATCGCGGCCGCGTGGCCAATGAAGTGGCGATCGCGCAGGCGATCAGCCTGTATTCGTGGATGAACCAGCTTTACATGACGACCATCACCATGCGCATCACGATGGATGCGCTGTCGGCCATTCCCTATGTCGGGCCGATTTTCAAAGCCATCGGCGCCGCATTCAAAGTGGCAGAAAATATATTGAAAGGCGTACGCAAGGAATACAACCCGGCCGCACAGTTGATCGTCACCGCGCTGGACGAACTCAATGGCATCTTCGCCACCGCTGCCACCGCGGTCATCGAAGGCGTCTCGCGAGTGGACGGGATGCTGGTCGCGAAAGATGTGCTGCAACGAAATTCGGCCAATGCCAAGATCGGAGCGGTTGGGTTGGGCGTGCTCGGCGAACAGTTGCTGACCTCGGAAAACAGATTCCTCGATACCCACCGTATCCCGCGCACTGCCGGCGCTGGCAGCGCGGCGCAGCGCGCCGGTGCGGACCGCTTTCGCAATGTTGTAATGCAGTCGCGAGACGGCTTCAGCAAGGATCGCGGCGACAGCTTCGGGATCGGGCTGATCGGCTTCGAGAGCACCGGCGGCACTGACATGGTCGATTACAACCGTTGGGCGGCGCTGGACACCATGTCGCTGGATGTCAAGATTTGGCCGATTGTGGACATCGACCTGCCGCTGGGCTGGGGCGGTGCCCAAGCTGTGGACCGCTACAAGAACCAGCGTTTCCTCAACGGCTTCGGCAACGGCCAGGGCTGGTATTCGGACTGGGACAAGCGTCGCTACCGCCCGTATGGCGACAGCCTGCGCAAGAACGGGTTGGTGGCACGCATGGTCGAGCGCGACGCTAACGTCATGTTCGATGGCGGCCAACACAAGAAGGCCTTCTTCACCGGCTACAACGGTCTGCGCGACTACCACGACGTCAAGAAGAACAAGGCGATGCGGCCGTATGCGAGCAGCGGTAGCGAGATCTTCGACGACAACGCCGGGCCGGTGTTCACCGTCTATGCCGAGACCGACATGCGCAACGCGCGCACCAGCTCTTCCATCGACGGCATCGGCGGACCGGCCGGCTCGCCGATGGCGACCGAGGACAAGGCGCAGAACGGCAAGCTGTCGGCGCTGTCCTCGGCGCAGGTCTACTTCAACCGGCCGCCGAACTACGCGCTGTTCCGCCGTGGCGACAACAAGGTGGAATCCGGCAATCTGTTCAGCCCGTACTGGCAGGCGCGCCTGGTCGATACGCCCAACAGCATCAAGGTCCTGGTGGCGGGAGTCGGCGGAATATGAGCCGTAGTGCGACACGTTTTTGCAATGCACTGTTGCCTGCTGCGCTTGCATTGTGGCTGTGCGGGTGCAGCGCGACGGCCGAAGGCAACGGCGCTGCGGAGGATACCCGCAGCTCGATGCCGCCCATCCATGTCAGACAGACTGTGGAGCTGACCCACAACGGCGTCAACGAAGCGCGCGACAACTACCTCGGCGCGATCCGCGACTGCCAGGCAGGGGGACTGCAGAGCCGTCCGCTGCGCGAAGAAGAGGTCGCCCTGCTGGGAACCACCCGCTACGAACTGTGGTTCGATCGCGACACCGAAGTCGTGCGCCAGACCAGCTGGGAAGTGGCCAACGACGGTGCCGGCGGCAGCTGCCTGTTCCGGCTAGACACCACCGGATCCCAGGAAACCACCACGGCGAAGCGTTACCAGCAGGTCGACCTAGCCACCGGCGAACACAGTGACGACGCGGCGCCCGACGATGCGTTGGCGCGCTACCCGGCGGAGAAGAGCGAGGCGATCGCGCTCGCCGGATTCAGTGGACCGACGCAACGCACCGTCGCCGGCCAGCCGTGCAACGAGTGGGTCAAGCCTTCTGGCCTGCGCCAGTGCGTGTGGTCGGGCGGCGCCAAGTGGGGCTTCACGCCAGAACCCTTGAACGAATACCGCCCCAATCGCGGCTTCATCGTGCTCGAGCAGACGCCCGGCAGCGACCCGGACTACACGGTCACCACCCAGGTCATCAGCGTCGGCAAGCCGTTCGATCGGGCCGCGCTGGAAGCCCCGCGCGCGCGCGGAAAGATCAACTAGCGAGTTGCAAGGAGCGAGCATGCGCCAGCGACGACAACCACGCCTGCGCGGACGCCAGGACGGCCAGAGCCTCACCGAAGCGGCGGTGCTATGCGTCGTGCTGGTGCCGCTGTTTCTGCTGATCCCGATCATGGGCAAGTACATCCACCTGCGCCAGACCACGCAGCAGGCTGCGCGCGCTGCGGCCTGGGAAGCGACCGTGGCCAAGGACTACACGCTCCCGGCGACCGCGCGCATGCGCGACCTGACCGTGGATCGCCATTTCGGCAAGGCCGATGCGCAGATCGTCAGCCGCGCCAGTACCGGCAATGCCCGCGACCGCGTCGAGAACCCGCTGCTCAATACGTTCTCCAACCAGACGCTGGTCGAGCGCGGCGACATCCGCGTGGATGCGTACAAGAACGAGCGCTCTTCCGGCATTCTCGACCGCATCGGCGGGCTGCTCAGCAAGATCCCCGGCAATTTCCCGCCGAACGACAAGGGCCTGGTCACCTCCAACCTCAGCGTCAGCGTGCAGGACCTGAAGCTCGCCAATGGCGGCGCGGCATCGTTCCTGGAACCGTTCGACCAACTGGGCCTGCGCATGCAGGCCAGCAACACGCTGCTGGCCGATCCGTGGAATGCCGCCGGACCTGGTAGCGGCAACAACCCGGCCAAGCGCTCTGTCGTCGGCCAGGTACGCACACTGGTGCCGGCTTCGCACCTGAGCGATGCAGCCAAGATGTTCGACGGCCTGAGCATCATTCCCATCGTCGGCACCATCAGCAGGTTCGATCCGGGCTATATCGCGCCGGACGTGGTCCCGGTCGACAAGCTGGAACCGTATGCCAAGGCACGTTGACCGCAGCCTGTTGTTGGCGCTGGCGCTGCTGGCGCCGGCGCTGGCATGCGCCGCCGACTGGCCCGACGTGCCCGAACCCGAAGGCGCCAAGGGCGAGTGGGTATCCAAGCACATGATCTACAACGGCCTGCACATGCGCTCCTCGCGCTACACCGCGAACGAGTCGCCGCAGCAACTGGTGGCGTTCTACTGGAAGCAGTGGCCCGGCCAGGTGGTGGTCAACGAGGTCGGCAGCAAGACCATCGTCGGCCATGCCGAGGGCGAGCACTACGTCACTATCGAGATCACCGGCGCCGGCGCCGGCAGCGAGGCCCAGGTCGGCATCGTGCGCCTGCTCAAGGAGAAGCCGCGCAAGGCGCCCGGCGCGGATTTCCTGAAGCCTTCCGGCACCACGGTGGTCAACGACATCGAGTACCTGGACAACCCCGGGCGCACGCTGGCCCTGGAAAGCCCGCTCTCGCCGTACCAGGGCGATGCGTTCTATCGCAATCGGCTGCCGGCCGAAGGCTGGACCCAGCAGTCCTCAGCCACCGCCTGCTCGATGATTTCCAACAGCTGCGTCAGCAGCTACAGCAAGGGCAAGCAGCAGATGACCCTCACTTTCAACCGCCGCGAGAAGGGAACTTCCATCGTGGTCAACCAGCTCCAGCAATGAGGATGAACGCCTTGAGACCTGTTTCCCTGTCGTCCGTCCGGCACCAACGCGGCGCGGCCCTGATCGAGTACAGCATCGTCACGCTGTTGGCGGTGACCGTGCTGGTGGCCCAGCCCAATATCGTCCTGGAGTTGGTCGAGTCGCTGCGCAAGGCCTATTCCAGCTTCACCTACGCGCTGTCGCTGGGGTGGCTATGAAAGCGGCCGGGTTCAAGCCGAACCGCAATCTGCTGTTCATTGTGGTCGCACTGGGCCTGGGCGTGCTGGCCGCGTTCGTCGCGGTGCGCTATGTGCAGGGCGCGGTCGCCGCACGCACCGCCAAGGTTGGCGAAACGGTGACAGTGGCGGTTCCCAAGTCCGACATGGAACCGGGTACGGTGGTCACCACATCGGATCTGGCGGTGCGCGAGGTTCCGGCCGACCTGCAGCCGGCGGATGCGGTGACCCCTGAAAACGTGGACCAGTTCAGCGGGCGCGTCCTGCGGGCGCCGGTGCGCCAGGGCGCGCCGCTTGGCGCCAGCGCGCTGGTGCCGCTGTACGACCAGTTCTCGCGGGTGATCAAGCCGGGCAACGTCGGCTACACCTTGCCGGTGGACGAGACAAATTCGATCTCGGGGATGATCGCCCCCGGCGACCATGTCGACATCCTGCTGACCGTGGAGCAGGAAAACGCGGGGTCGCGCGTCATCCCGCTGCTGGAGAACATCAACGTGCTGGCCACTGGCAATCGCGTCGGCGACACGCCGGTGCAGGAAGACCAGCAAGGGTTTTCCAACATCACCCTGGAACTGAATCCGCAGCAGGCCGAGCGGCTGACCGTGGCGGCCAAGGCCGGAGCGATGCGGGTCATGTTGCGCCAGGTCGAAGACCGCAATCCGTTCGGCCTCAATGGCATGACCCAAAAGGAACTGCTCGGCACCGCCAAGGCGGGCGGCGGCGGCAGTGGTGTCGAATTCATCATCGGAGGCAAGGGCTGACGCATGCGCAGGACTACATGGAGTGTTTCGTTCCTTCCCATGCTCGCCGCGGCGACCATGACCGTGACCGGCTACGCGCAGACACAGCAGCAGACCGGGCTGGTTCCGCTGCCGGTCCAGGTCGCGCCCGAACCCAGGACCCAAGCCCCGCAGCCGGCCACCGGCAACCAGGCACCGGTGCCGATGGGTAGCAGCGGCTTCCCGGAACCGGTTCCGGATCCGGCGTATCGCCGCGCCGCCGGCAGCGCGGTGGTCACGCCGTTGCCCGAGCGCGCGCGCATCTATGCCGGCCAGGCCGCCGTGCACAGCCTGCCGCAGGCACTCAAGCGCGTGGCCGTCGGCAACGGCGAGCTGGTCCAGGTGACCAATATCGGCAAGCGCGAGCTGGTCATCATCGGCCAGAAGCCGGGCGCGACCAGCGTGCATCTGTGGCTGCAGGACGGGCGCCAGATCGACGTGCCGGTGGAAGTGATGGAAGGCAACGCGCCTGCGACGGTGGAGACGGTGCGCACCCTGCTCGCCGACGTGCCCAACCTGGGCGTGCATGCGGTGGCCGACCGCGTGGTGATCACCGGCCAAGACATCAACCCCGGCGTAGCCAAGCGTATCGAGGCGCTGCAGAAGCTGTATCCGAGCCTGCTCGACTTCACCTCCGCCGACCCGGTCGGGATGCGTCCGATGGTGCTGATGGATGTGAAGATCATGGAGTTCGACAGCAATGCGCTGGAAGAACTCGGCATTCAGTGGGACAACGTGATCCAGGGGCCGGTGGGCGGGTTGCTGAAAGACTTCACCACCAATGACTACTACCGGATCAACCCGCAAGGCAGCCCAGCTGCCGGCGCGGTCCTGCCCAATCGCGTGCCAGGCACCCAGGCCTTCTTCGGTATCGCCACCCAGATCGGCTCGGCGATCAATCTGCTGATGAACAAGGGCAAGGCGTTCCTGCTGGCCTCGCCGCAACTGAGCGCGCGCAGCGGCGGCCAGGCCAAGTTCCTGGTCGGCGGCGAGGTGCCGATTCCGATCCCACAGGGCTTCGGCCAAGTCACCGTGGATTTCAAGGAGTACGGCATCAAGCTCGATATCGAGCCGCTGGTCAACGGCAACCAGGAAATCTCCACCCGCCTGCTGGCCGAGGTGAGCCGCATCGACCCGACCGTCACCGTGCAGGGCGTGCCCGGCTTCACCACCCGGCGTACCGAGTCCGAGTTGAACGTGCGGGCCGGCGAAACCATCGTCATCTCCGGCCTGATCGATTCCAGCGCGCAGCAGGACGCGAAGAAGTTCCCGCTACTGGGCGAGATCCCGATCCTGGGCAAGCTGTTCCGCTCCGACGGCTTTCGCGGCAACCGCACCGAGCTGGTGATGTTCGTGACCCCGCGCATCATCACCCCCGATTCGCAGGAAAACCTCGACGGCCTCGAGCGCGCGCGCAAGATCCAGGAGCGCGGCCAAGAAACCATGCCCAAACGCAGCAAGGAATACGTCCAGTAGTCCGCCTTCCCCCGCTCTCCGTAGATACGACGCCATGTTCAATATCCTCATCGATACGCCGAACCGGGACCAGCGCCATGTGCGCTGCCTGCATCGCGAATGCGGCATCGGCCGCGGCGACGGCAATCTGGTGGTGCTGCAAGGCTGGAGCATCGCGCAGCAACATGCGGCGCTGAAGCGCGAGGACGCCGGCATCTTCATCGAAGCCTTCGGCGGACGCGCCTCGGTGCTGGTCAACGGCGAGAAGGTATCTGGCAGCCGTGGTCCGTTGAGCAGCCGCGACCTGGTGCAGATCGGCGACTACCGCCTGCAGGTGGTCGGCGACGAGCCGGAAGCGGCCCCGCCGCGCCACGATCCGGCGACATTCAACGCGCCTGCCGCGGCACCGCTCGCCGACCCGGCGACCGCCGCGGCCAACCAGCCGATGGCCGACGTGCAGGCGCAGCAGCAACTGGCACGGCCCCAGGATCTGCCGCCGGATATCGCGGTCTATCGCGCCCAGGTCCACGCCTCGCTGGTCAAGCAGATGGATCTGCGCCGCCTGGACGTGCGCAGCATGGGCGACGACGCCCTGCGTACGGCCACGATCGCGCTGATCGACGACGTGCTGGAGCGCGAGTTCGCCAACCTGCCGAAGACGATCAACCGCCGGCGCCTGGCCAAGGAAGTACTGGACGAGGCGATCGGCCTGGGGCCGCTGGAGGACCTGATCGAGGACAACACGGTGACCGAGATCATGGTCAACGCCTACGACCAGATCTTCATCGAGCGCGCCGGCCGCATCGAGCAGTCGCCGGTGTGCTTCACCAGCGATCGCGCGGTGCTGTCGGCGATCGAACGCATCGTCACCCCGCTCGGGCGGCGCATCGACGAGAGCTCGCCGATGGTCGATGCGCGCCTGAAGGACGGCTCGCGCGTCAACGCGATCATTCCGCCGATCGCGCTGCGCGGCCCCAGCATCAGCATCCGCAAGTTCTCCAAGCGCAAGCTGGAGGGCAAGGACCTGATCGACTTCGGCTCGCTCAACGCGCCGATGCTGGAATTCCTGATCATGGCGGTGCGCGAGCGGCGCAACATCGTGGTCACCGGCGGCACCGGCTCGGGCAAGACCACGCTGCTCAACATCCTGTCCAACTTCATCCCCGACACCGACCGCATCGTCACCATCGAGGACGCGGCCGAACTGAAGCTGGTACAGCCGAACCTGGTCGCGCTGGAGGCGCGCCCGCCGAACATGGAAGGCAAGGGCCACATCTCGATCCGCGACCTGGTCCGCAACGCGTTGCGCATGCGCCCGGACCGCATCGTGGTCGGCGAGTGCCGCGGCGGCGAAGCGCTGGACATGCTGCAGGCGATGAATACCGGCCACGAGGGTTCGCTGACCACCGCGCACGCCAACAATCCGCGCGAGGCGCTGTCGCGCCTGGAAGTGATGGTGATGATGGCCGGCATGGAACTGCCGATGACCGTGGTGCGCGAACAGATCTCCTCGGCGGTGGACTTGATCGTGCACCAGAAGCGCTTCCCCTGCGGCTCCCGCAAGGTCAGCCACATCACCGAGATCACCGGCGTGGAAAGCGGCACCATCCAGCTGCAGGACGTGTTCCTGTTCAAGGCCAGGTCCAGCGCCGGCCGCGACGGCAAGGTCACCGGCGACTTCATCGCCACCGGCGCGGTGCCCGAGTTCTACGAGGAACTGGCCGAACGCGGCGTGCCGGTGGACCTGTCGATCTTCCGCAACGGCGGCCAGGGCAATGGATAACATCTGGCTGGTCGCCCTGCTCGCGTTCAGCTGCGTCACCGTCTCCGGACTGTTGCTGGTGCGGGCCAGCGCGAATTTCATGCAGCGCTACCACGAGCGCTTCGTGGATACGGCGCGGCTGAACCTAGCCGACATGTTCCTGTTCGTCGACCCGCAGATGCTGTTCGTGGCCAACGGCGTGGTGCTGGCGCTGATCCCGCTGCTGCTGTGGCTGATCAGCGGCAACCTGCTGCTGCCGGTGGTCGCGGTGATCGTGCTGGCGGTGGCGCCGCGCAAGATCTACCTGTGGCTGAAGCAGCGGCGGCTGGACCAGATCCAGCAACAGCTGCCCGACAGCCTGCTGATGATGTCCGGCAGCCTGCGCGCCGGCGTCGGCTTCAATCCGGCGCTGGAAGCGCTGGCCCATGACGGGCAACCGCCGCTGGCGCAGGAACTGGCGCTGATCCTGCGCGAGCAGCACATGGGCGTGCGTACCGATGAGGCGCTGGAAAACTTCGCCGCGCGCGTCCCGATTCCCGACGTCAAGCTGTTCGTCGCCGCGGTGGGCATTTCGCGCGAGGTCGGCGGCAACCTGGCGGAAAGCCTGTCAACCCTGGCCGAGACCCTGCGCCGCAAATTGATCATGGAAGGCAAGGTCAAGGCACTGACCGCCCAGGGCAAATTGCAGGGCATCGTGATGGCGATGCTGCCGGCCGGCCTGGTCGGCTTCCTGGTGCTGTTCTACCCGGAAACGATGAACCCGATGTTCCATACCCTGCTCGGCTGGTGCGTTATCGCGCTGATGTGCGTGCTCGAGTACCTGGGTTACCGCATGTGCCGCAAGATCATGACGATCGACATATGAACTGGATGCTCGCCCTGGTCGCGCTGCTGGCGCTGGCCGCCGTTGGCCTGGTGATGTTCGCGCTGCGCGGGCTGCTGCAGGCGGTGCCGCAGGACGATCGCAACTACCAGGATCCGCTGCCGTCGGCATTGCGCCTGCTGTGGCCGCTGGTCACTGCCGCCACGCACCTGGTCGGCCCGCGGCTCAAGTCCGCGCAACTGGAGCGCGCGCACCGCAGCCTGCAGTCGGCCGGGCAGGACTTCGTGCTGACGCCGGAGGAACTGTACGGCACGCGCATCGTCGCCGCCTGCGCGGTCAGCGTGGTGTTCGCCGTCATCGTGATGCTGCTGGGCAAGTTCAGCATGGGCGCGCTGTCGATGTGCCTGCTGTTCGGCATCCCGCTGGGCTGGATGTATCCGACGCTGTGGCTGGGCGAACGGCGCAAGCAGCGCAGCAAGCACGTCGTGCGCGACCTGCCGACGTTCCTGGACTTCATCACCATGGCAGTGGAGGCCGGCCTGAACATCACCGGGGCCATCGAACAATCGGTGCAGAAAGGCCCGCCCGGACCGCTGTCGCAGGAGTTCTCGCGGATGCTGCGCGACCTGCGCGCCGGCCTGCCGCGCGCCGAGGCGCTGCGGCGCATGGCCGACCGCATGGACATCTCGCAGATCTCCAACTTCACCAGCGCGCTGATCCAGGCCGACCGGGTCGGCGCCAGCCTCAGCGAAACGCTACGCTCGCAGGCCATGCAGCGCCGCGAGGAACGCTTCCTGCGCGCCGAGAAACTGGCCCTGGAAGCCCCAGTGAAGATGATGCTGCCGCTGGTGCTGTTCTTCTTCCCGCTGATCTTCGTGGTGCTGGCCTATTTCATCTATCTGCAGATGAAGCAGCAGGGGATCCTGTGAGGTGCGGCACGCTGCGCCGCGAGGGCGAGGTGCTGCTGCACAGCGTGTGGCGCGCCGACACCTGGTGGCTGCGCCTGCGCGGCCTGCTCGGGCGCGCGCCGCTGCAGTCCGGCCAGGGCCTGTTGATCGAGCCCTGCAACAGCGTGCACACCTTCGCCATGGGCTACCCGCTGGATCTGCTGTTCTTCGACCGCGACGGCCATGTGCTGGAGTGGCGCGAGCGCATCAGGCCATGGCGCGGCGCCGCCTGCCTGCGCGCGCACGCCACGCTGGAACTGGCGGCAGGCAGCCTGCAGGCGCTGCAACCGACGCGCGGCGAGCGCCTGGCCTGGTGGCCGGCCGAAGCTTCCGCCGCATCCCGACCGACCGCGCTTGCAGGAGAACGTCCATGAACGCATTGCGTCACGTGCCGCGCCGGCAACGCGGCCAGTCCCTGGTCGAGTTCTGCGTGGTGGTGCCCACCTTCCTGTTCCTGGTGCTGGTGATCTTCCAGTTCATCCTGATCTATCGCGCCAAGACCGTGCTGGACTACGCCACGTTCCAGGCGGCGCGCGCCGGCGCGGTGAGCGGGGTGAAGCGGGGCGACATGCAGGACGCGCTCGCCGGCGGCCTGACGCCGCTGTTCGTGCAGTCGCCGGACACCGCCAACGCGCTGCTCACCAAGCAGAAGATCAAGCTGACCGAGGTGCTGATCTTCTCCAAGATCGAAGTGATCTCGCCGACGCGCGCGGCCTTCAACGAATTCCGCGAACGCCAGTACGACGGCCGCTACGCGCTGCCCAACGACAGCCTGGCGTTCCGCAACGCCAACATCGGCGGCAGCCAGGTCAACGTGCAGGACGCCAACATCCTGAAGATCAAGGTCACCTACCAGATGCCGCTGATCGTGCCGTTCGTCGACCGCGTCATCGTCGGCCTGTCGGATCTGGTCAGCGGCGGCGAAAGCTATCGGCCGGTCTCGATGTTGATCGAGGAGCCGATCAGCGGCCATCGCCGCATGCCGATCGAGTCCTACGCGGTGGTGCGCATGCAGTCGCCCATCTACGACAGCGGCAACCTTGCGCGCTGAACGGCTGGCCGCGGCGTTGCTGGCCGGCACGCTGTGCCTCGTCAGTGCCCCGTCGCGGTCCCAAGCGACGGACGCGGCGGCAGAAGGGCCACCGCCGCCGCAGGCCAGGCTGCAGGGACGCGCGTACGGCTTCGGTCCGCTGGGTCCGAAGCAGGCCGGCGACTCGGTCCAGGTGGAGGTGCGCCTGCGTGGCGAAGCGATCCGCATCGACTTCGTCGGCGCGCACGCGCCTGACGCCTACCTGGTCGCGCCCGGCACCCGCGGCCGCGCCTGGCTGATCAGCCGCTCCGGCGACTACCGGCTTCCGGTCGCCGACGCCAGCGGGCCTTACTGGTACGACCCCAAGGACCCCTGCGCACGGATCGGCGGGCGTTGCGCGCCGGCGCCCGGGGAGTTCATCGCCGGCCGCCTCGCCGCGGGCTGGCGCTACCAATCCGCCACGCAAGGACCCGACGGGACCACCACCGGCACGCTGTGGCTGGACGGCAACGGCCTGTTGCTCGGCTACCGCGGCCGCATCGGGAACCGACGCGACGAACGCAGCCTGCGTGTGGACACGGTCAGCTACGAACCCGTGCCCGCCGATGCCTTCGAGCCGCCGGAAGGCTTGCGCACGCCGGGCACGGCCGCACCGCGGCGCTGAACCCAGCCGGCGCCGCTGCTACCATCGGCGCATGCGCATCCTGATCCTCGGCGCCGGCGCGACCGGCGGCTACTTCGGCGGACGCCTGGCCCAGGCCGGCGCCGACGTCACCTTCCTGGTCCGCCCGGCGCGGGCCGAGCGCCTGCAGCGCGACGGCTTGCGCATCCGCAGCCCGCGCGGCGATGCCGACGTTGCGGTGGCCACCCTGACCGCCGATACGTTGCCCGCAACGGCCGCCGCGCGGCCGTTCGACCTGGCGATCCTCAGCTGCAAGGCATACGACCTGGGCAGCGCACTGGACGCGCTGGCGCCGGCAATGGGCACCGGCACCGCGCTGCTGCCGATCCTCAACGGCCTGCGCCACTACCCGCTGCTGGACGCGCGCTTCGGCGCCGACCGCGTGCTCGGCGGCCTGTGCTTCATCAGCGCCACGCTGGGCGCGGACGGCGCCATCGAGCACCTGGCCAAGCCGGCCTCGCTGACCTTCGGCGAGCGCGACGGGCGCGGCGCCGACAGCGCCCGCGTGCGCGACCTGGCCGCCGCCTGCACGCAGGCCGGCATCGACCATGTCGCCACGCCCCGGATCGCGCAGGAACAGTGGATCAAGTACACCTTCCTGACCGCGCTGGCCGCGGCCACCTGCCTGATGCGCGCGCCGACCGGCCGCATCGTCGCCAGCGACGACGGCGTGGCGCTGTTGCGCGGGCTGTATGCCGAATGCACGGCGGTCGCCGCCGCCGCCGGCGAACCGGTGCCGGAAGCGGCGCAGGCCAGCGCGCTGCAGCTGCTGACCCAACCCGGCTCGCCGATGAAGGCCTCGATGCTGCGCGACCTGGAAGCCGGGCAGCAGGTGGAAGCGCAGCACATCGTCGGCGACATGCTGGCCCGCGCCCGCGCCGCCGGCCATGCCGCACCGTGGCTGCTGGCCGCGTACTGCCATCTGCAGGCCTACCAGGCCGGGTTGGCGCAAGGCTGAAGGTAGGGCGGCGGGCGACGCCGCCACGGTGACGCGCCTCGCAGCGGGGCGGCTCACGCCTGCAGCCCCCCGCACACCGCCATGCGTTTTGTGCAAGTGGGCCCGGCCGCGACAAGCGCGGCATGCGCCGGTCCGGCGGGCACGCGTCGGGACTGAAGTCCCTCCCACAGTGCGCCCGGCCGGCCATCGCGCCTCTTCGCGCCCCGCTGACGCCCGCCGCGCCTATGCTCGCCGACCTGACCACGGCAAGCGGCGATGAAGTGCATGGAAAAACTATTCCGCGGCGGCCATTTCCTCATCATCCTGCTGTTCCTGCTGTGCGCCGCCGGCCTGGTGGCGATGGCGGTGCTGGAGCTGTGGCACGGCCTCACCCCCGGCGGCGACCTGGTGATCCGCGACCGCTTCAACGTGGTGCTGGAGGCGATCGGCCTGCTCACCGTGGCGCTGGTGACGCTGGAACTGGGCCAGACCATCTTCGAGGAAGAGGTGCAGCGCGACGTCAAGATCAGCGGTCCGACGCGGGTGCGCCGCTATCTGTCGCGGTTCTTCGTGGTCATCGTCATCGCCCTGGCGATCGAAACGCTGGTGTCGATCTTCGAACTGATGCACGACGACCCGACCAAGCTGCCCTACGCCACCGCGGTCGGCCTGTGCGCGGCGCTGTTGCTGATCGCCTGGGGCGTGTTCGTCAAGCTCAACCGCAGCGCCGAGGAGCTGGAGCCCGAAGCGATGGCCGAGGCCAAGCGCGAGGACGCGCAGATCGAGTAGCGCGGATCCGCGCCACGGAAAACCGGCGCAGCGCCAGGCCATGAACCCTGTAGAAGCGGCGTCAGCCGCGACCGGAGTTATCGGTAATGCTCGTCGCGGCTGAAGCCGCTCCTGCGAGTCGCCGCGAACACGAACGGCCTTAACTGAATGCTGCGGCAGCGCACCTGCCGCCCGCCATTGGGTCCGTGCAGGACAGGAGCGCATCGCCACGCACAACGGCGATAGCCGCCAACATGCAGCGGACGCCGCTCACCCGGCGTCGGGCAAGCGGAAGAACCCGCGTGCGGTGGCGGTGGTCGCCGCCGCGGTCGCCGCCACGTCCTCGCCACGGTCGCGCGCCAGCTCCTCGACGATATGCGCCAGGAACGCCGGCTCGTTGCGCCGGTCCTTCGGCAGCGGCTTGAGCGTGCGCGGCAGCAGGTACGGCGCGTCGGTCTCGATCATCAGCCGCGCGGCCGGGATGTTCCTGACCAGCTCGCGCAGATGCGCGCCGCGGCGTTCGTCGCACAGCCAGCCGGTGATGCCGATGTGCCAGTCGCGGTCCAGGTAGTCGAACAGTTCCTCGCGCGTGCCGGTGAAGCAATGCACCACCGCCGGGCCGAGCTTGCCGTCGAACTGGCGCATCAGCGCCAGGAAATCCGCATGCGCGTCGCGCTGGTGCAGGAACAGCGGCTTGCCGGTGTCGGCGGCCAGCTGCAGCTGGCGCTCGAACGCGCGGTGCTGCGCCGGGCGCGGCGCCAGGTCGCGGAAGTAGTCCAGCCCGCACTCGCCCACCGCCACCACCTCGGCATGCGCGTGCAGCGCGCGCAGTTCGGCGTCGCATTCGGCGGTGTACTCGAGCGCGTGGTGCGGATGCACGCCGGCGGTGGCGTAGAGGAAACCGGGGTGCTGCTGCGCCAGCTGCAACGCCAGCGGCGAGTGCTCGCGGCTGGCGCCGGTCACCACCAACTGCGCGACGCCGGCATCGCGCGCGCGCTGCAGCACCGCGTCGCGGTCGCGATCGAAGGAGTCGTGGGTGAGGTTGGCGCCGATATCGATCAGAGTCATGCGGAGATGCCGAGGAAGCCGGGCAGGAAAGCGGGAGATTGTACGGGGCCGGCGCTACCGGCGAGAGGCGCGCGCTCTACAGCGGCGCGGCCGATCCGTATCCTTGGCCGATGGCCTCTCCCGTTTTTCCGATCGACCCGCTGCTGCCGCAGATCCGCGACAGCCTCGCCGCGCATCCACGGCTGGTGCTGGAAGCCCCGCCCGGCGCCGGCAAGACCACCCAGGTGCCGCCGGCGCTGCTGGACGCGCCGTGGCTGCGGGGCCGCCGCATCGTGATGCTGGAGCCGCGCCGGGTCGCCGCGCGCAGCGCCGCCACCTTCATGGCCCGGCAGCGCGGCGAGGCGCCGGGCGAGACCGTGGGCTACCGCATCCGCTTCGAGAACAAGGTGTCCGCGCGCACCCGCATCGAAGTGGTCACCGAAGGCATCCTGACCCGGATGCTGCAGGACGACCCGATGCTCGACGGCGTCGGCGCGCTGCTGTTCGACGAATTCCACGAACGCCACCTGGCCGCCGACCTGGGCCTGGCGCTGGCGCTGGACGTGCAGGCGCAGGTGCGCGAGGACCTGCGCATCGTGGTGATGTCGGCGACGCTGGACGGCGAACGCCTGGCGCAGTTCCTGGACGCGCCGCGGCTGTCCAGTGCCGGCCGCAGCTATCCGGTGGAGATCGCGCATTTCCCGGCGCGGCGCGAGGAGGCATTGGAAGCGCAGACCCGCCGTGCCATCGAACATGCGCTGCAGCAGCATCCCGGCGATGTGCTGGTGTTCCTGCCCGGGCAGCGCGAGATCACGCGGGTGCAGGCGGCGTTGGAGGCGGCTGGGGTCGGGTCGGGGGCGCCCTCGGGCACCGCCTCTGCCGCACCCTCGTCCGGTGCTGCGCGCCACCTTCTCCCGGGGGGAGAAGGGAGCGGTGTCGACGTGTTGCCATTGCATGGCGAATTGCCGGTCGAGCAGCAGGCCCGGGTGTTGCAGCCCGATCCGCACGGCCGCCGCCGCGTGGTGCTGGCGACCAACGTGGCCGAATCCTCGGTGACCCTGCCCGGCGTGCGCGTGGTGATCGATGCCGGGCTGGCGCGCGAGCCGCACTACGATCCCAACAGCGGCTTCTCGCGGCTGGACGTGACCGCCATCGCCCAGGCCTCGGCCGACCAGCGCGCCGGCCGCGCCGGTCGCGTCGCCTCGGGCTTTGCCTACCGGCTGTGGCCGCAATCGCAGCGGCTGGAGGCGCAGCGCCGTCCGGAAATGCTGCAGGTGGAACTGGCCGGGCTGGCGCTGGAGCTGGCGGCCTGGGGCAGCGACGCGCTGCGCTTCGTCGATCCGCCGCCGGTCGGGGCGCTGGCCGCCGCGCGCGAACTGCTGCAGCGGCTGGGCGCCTTGAGCGAGAACCATGCGATCACCGCCAGCGGCCGGCGCATGCTCGCGCTGGGCACCCATCCGCGGCTGGCGGCGATGCTGCTGGCCGCGCCGGATGCGCGGTCGCAGGCGCTGGCCTGCGACCTGGCCGCGCTGGTCGAGGCGCGCGATCCGCTGCGCCAGGGCGGCGATGCGCTGGCGGCGCGCTGGCGCGCGCTGGGCGGGTTCCGCCGCGGCCGCGCCCCGCACGACGCCAACCGCGGCGGCCTGGCCGCGATCGACGCGGCGGCCAAACAGTGGCGGCGGCGCCTGCGCAGCGACGCCGCGCCGCCGGACAGCGTGGAGGCGCACGAACTCGGCGACCTGCTCGCCCACGCCTTCCCCGACCGCATCGCCACCCGGCATCCGGCCGATCCGCTGCGCTACCTGCTGGCCAACGGCCGCAGCGCACGCCTGTTCGACCACAGCGACCTGCGCGGCGAACCGTGGCTGGTCGCCACCGAACTGCGCTACGAGGCCAAGGACGCGCTGCTGCTGCGCGCCGCGCCGGTGGACGAGGCGCGGCTGCGCGCGGATTTCCCGCAGCGCTTCGTGCAGCAGGACGTGGTGCGCTGGGACCCCGAGCGGCGCGCTTTGAGCGCGCTGCGCGAAACCCGCTTCGACCGCATCGTGCTCGACAGCCGTCCCGCCGGCCGCGTCGATCCGGCGCATGCGGCGGCGGCGCTGACCGAGGCGGTACGCGAACTCGGCCTGGCGGCGCTGCCCTGGAGCGAGCCGCTGACGCAGTGGCGCGCGCGCGTGGCCGGGCTGCGCACGTGGATGCCCGAACTGGCCCTGCCCGATCTCGGCGACGCGGCGCTGCTGGACGGCCTCGACCGCTGGCTGCGGCCCGCCTTCGCCGGCAGGACCCGGCTCGATGCGCTCGGCGAGGACGACCTCGGCGAGGCGCTGAAGTCGCTGCTGCCATGGGACCAGCGGCAGGCCGTCGAGCGCCACGCGCCGACGCGGATCACGGTGCCTTCGGGCATGGAGCGACGCATCGACTACACGCTCGACCACGACGGCCAGCCGCAGCCGCCGGTGCTGGCGGTGAAGCTGCAGGAACTGTTCGGCCTGGCCGACACCCCGCGCATCGCCGACGGCCGCGTGGCGCTGGTGTTGCACCTGCTCTCGCCCGGCGGACGCCCGCTGCAGGTGACCCAGGACCTGCGCAACTTCTGGTCCAGCACCTATCCGGAAGTGAAGAAGGAAATGAAGGGCCGCTACCCCCGCCACCCGTGGCCGGACGACCCGTGGACCGCCACCGCCAGCCATCGCGCGAAGCCGCGCGGGACCTGAGCGCTGCAGCACTCGCGCATTCAGCCGCCAGACGACTCCGCGCCGGCGCGCTAACGCGGTCTATACGGTGTCCAGGGGACACTGCGGTCCTTATTCCTGCCAGTAGGGACGCCCTCATGAGCAAGCTGACCATCATCACCGACCGCGCACTGGATCTCGCCAGCCATGCCGGCGACAGCCTCCGTCACATCGGGCCGCAGGCCAACAAGTGGCTGCATTCCGGTGCCGCGATGGGCGCGCTCAAGACCGGTGCCGCGCTGGGTGCGGTGAAGTCCGGGACCAAGGTCGCGCGCACGGTGGTGCGGCGCAATCCGGTCATCGCCATCGCCGCCGCCGCGGTGGGTGCGGGCCTGCTCGGCTATGCGATCTACCGCAAGCGCCAGCGCGACAAGAACGCGCCGATCGAAGGCGATTCGCAGCGCATCGAAGCCAGCAGGCGCGGCAATGCCGGTGCCCGCCGCTCGGCCGCGCGCAGCTCGCGCCGCGCTGCGGCCGCGCAGGAAACCACCGAGGAATAAGCCTGGCGCGATCGTCGCTGGCGACAGCGACGATCGCGGCGAAACCGAAAGCAGCGACCGGATGACGCGTCATCCGGTCGCTTTTTTTGCGTCCGTCTTCGATGCACGCGTTTTGCCCCTGCAGAAGCGGCTTCAGCCGCGACGCTTTTCCGAATGCTCTGTCGCGGCTGAAGCCGCTCCTTGTCTCTGGACATAGCCGCCGGCGCTACAGCATCCGCCACGCACCCGGCGCCAACCCTTCCAGCCGGTGCGTGCCGATTGCCGCGCGCACCAAACGCAAGGTCGGCAAGCCGACGGCGGCGGTCATGCGCCGCACCTGCCGGTTGCGCCCTTCGCGCAGCACGATCTGCAGCCAGGCATCGGGCACCGTCTTGCGGAAGCGCACCGGCGGATCGCGCGGCCACAGGTCCGGTGCGGTCTCCAGCACGTCGGCCTGGGCCGGCGCGGTCGGGCCGTCGTTCAACACCACGCCATCGCGCAGGCGCTGCAACTGCGCCGGCTGCGGCGTGCCCTCCACCTGCACCCAGTAGGTCTTCGGCTGCTTGTGCCGCGGATCGGTGTAGCGGTGCGCCAGCGCGCCGTCGTCGGTCAGCAACAGCAGGCCTTCGCTGTCGTAGTCCAGCCTGCCTGCCGCGTACACGTCGGCGGGCAGGCCGAACCCGGCCAGCGTGCGCCGCGGCGGGTCGCTGCGGTCGGTGAACTGGCACAGCACATTGAACGGCTTGTTGAACGCGATCAGCATGGAAGCGGAGATTGGGGAAAAGGGATTCGGGATTGGCCACGCATCGACGGCGCGCGCGGCGCGGGTAATTCTCCCACGCCGGTTTCCCTTTCCCGCTGCCCGCGCCGGCCGTTCTCAGCGCTTGACGAACTTCAGCGTCATCCGGTCGCTCTCGCCGATGGCCTGGTACTTGGCATCATCGGCGGCATCGTGGCTGTTGCTCGGCGGCAGCGTCCACACGCCGCCAGGATAGTCCTTGCTGTCGCGCGGATTGGCGTTGACCTCGCTGGTGCCGGCCAGTTTGAAGCCGGCCGCCTCGGCCATCGCGATCACCTGCGCCTGGCCGACGTAGCCGCTCTTGTCGTCGGCCGGCACGTCGGCCTTGGCGCGGTGCTCGACCACGCCGAGCACACCGCCGGGCTTGAGCACCGCATAGAAGCCCTTGAACATGCCCTCGGCCTGGCCGGACACGCGCCAGTTGTGCACGTTGCGGAAGGTCAGCACCAGGTCGGCCGAACCGGCCGGGCCGAATACCGGCGCGGTCGGCGCATACGCCACCAGCCTGGCGCGGTCGTACTGCGCCGGCGCGGCGGCGAACTTCTGCTCCAGCGTCGCGCGCGCCTTCTGCTGATACTCGCGGCCGCGCCCTTCCGGCACCGCCATCGGATCGACCACCGCGGCGATGTACTGGCCGCGCTCGCGCAGGTACGGAGCCAGGATTTCCGAATACCAGCCGCCGCCCGGGGTGATCTCGATCACCGTCTGGGTCGGCTTGATGCCGAAGAACGCCAGGGTCTGTCCGGGGTGGCGATAGGCGTCGCGCTCGGCGTAGACGCGGTCGCGCCAGCTGCCGTCGATGGCCTTCTGCAAGGCCGCATCCGGCGCGGGCAGGCTGGCGCTGTCGGCAGGCTTGATCGCCTGCGCGTTCGGGATCGCCAGCGTCGCGGCGATGGCAAGGGTACAGGCGCAGGCAAGCGTGGTGCGAAGGCTCATGGCGTACGTCCGTTGTCGGTGTGACGCGAGCCTAGCACGCGTGCGCGCACGCCCGAATGTTGTCTTCGCGTTAGCGCGAATCACGCAAACGGAACGCTGTTTTCGCGACCATCGCCCCGATACCGAAACCTCGGACGACTATCCTGTCGCCCTTCCCCACAGCGGAGCGTTCCCCATGCTGCACACGCGCGAACTCGGCCGTTCCGGCCTGCACGCGGCGCCGCTCGCCTTCGGCGGCAATGTGTTCGGCTGGAGTGCCGACGCCAAGACCTCCTTCGCCCTGCTCGACGCCTTCGTCGACGCGGGCTTCAACCTGATCGACACCGCCGATGCGTATGCGGCCTGGGTGCCCGGCAACCGCGGCGGCGAGTCGGAAACCATCATCGGCCAGTGGCTCAAGCGCAGCGGCAAGCGCGACAAGGTGCTGCTGGCGACCAAGGTCGGCAAGTGGGCCGAACGCCCGGGCCTGGCCGCCGACAACATCGCCGCGGCGGTGGACGAATCGCTGCAGCGCCTGCAGACCGACGTGATCGATCTGTACCAGGCCCACGAGGACGACGAGTCGGTGCCGCTGGAAGCCTCGCTGGCCGCGTTCGGGCGGCTGATCGAGCAAGGCAAGGTGCGCGCGATCGGCGCCTCCAACTACAGCGCCGAACGCCTGGCCGAAGCGCTGAAGGTGTCGGCGCAGTACGGGTTGCCGCGCTACGAGACGCTGCAGCCCGAATACAACCTGTACGACCGCGCCGGCTACGAGGCCGGCCTGGAACCGCTGGTGCGCGAACAGGGACTGGGCACGCTCTGCTACTACGCGCTGGCGCGCGGGTTCCTCAGCGGCAAGTACCGCAGTCCCGCCGATGCGGCGAAGAGCCAGGCGCGCGGCGACAGCGTGATCGCGCGCTACCTCGACGCGCGCGGCCTGCGCATCCTCGCCGCGCTCGACGACATCGCCGGCAAGCATTCGGCCACGCCGACCCAGGTGGCCCTGGCGTGGCTGATCGCGCGCCCCGGCATCGCTGCGCCGATCGCCAGCGCCACCAGCCTCGAGCAGTTGCAGCAACTGCTGGCCGCCGCGCGCCTGGCGCTGTCGGCCGACGATATCGCGCAACTGGATACAGCCAGCAAGGAAACCGTATGAGCACCGCTTCCCATACCACCCGCGTGGTCCTCGCCTCGCGTCCGCAAGGCGCGCCGACCGCGGAGAATTTCCGCATCGAACAGGCGCCGCTGGCCGTGCCCGGTCCCGGCCAGGTGCTGCTGCGCAACCGCTGGTTGTCGCTGGATCCGTACATGCGCGGACGCATGAGCGATGCGCCCTCGTACGCACCGCCCGTGCAACTGGGCGAGGTGATGGTCGGCAGCACCGTCGCCGAGGTGCTGGAATCGCACCATCGCGACCTCAAGCCCGGCGATCTGGTGCTGGTGCAGAGCGGCGGCTGGCAGACCCACCTGGTGGCCGATGGTGCCGGCCTGCGACGCAAGCTCGATCCACACTCGCCGCTGCCGCCGAGCACCGCGCTCGGCGTCTACGGCATGCCCGGTTTCACCGCCTACGCCGGCCTGCACGAGATCGGCAAGCCGCAGAGCGGCGAAACCGTGGCGGTCGCCGCCGCCACCGGGCCGGTCGGCGCCAGCGTGGCGCAGATCGCCCGGTTGCGCGGCGCGAAGGTGATCGCCATCGCCGGCGGCGCCGAGAAATGCCGCTACCTGCGCGAGGAACTGGGCGTGGACGTGGCGCTGGACCATCGCGCCGCGGATTTCGCCGGGCAACTGCGCGCCGCGGCGAAGGACGGCATCGACGTCTATTTCGAGAACGTCGGCGGGCACGTGTTCGACGCGGTGCTGCCGCTGCTCAACGATTTCGCGCGGGTGCCGGTATGCGGCACCATCGCCACCTACAACAGCAAGGGCGAACCGCCGCCCGGGCCGGATCGCCTGCCGGCGCTGATGGGCCAGGTGCTGCGCCAGCGGCTGACCCTGCGCGGCTTCATCGTCGGCGATTTCGTCAAGCTCTATCCCGAGTTCCTGCGCGAGATGGGCGCGTGGCTGGCCGACGGCCGCGTGCGCTACCGCGAACATGTCGTGCACGGGCTGGAGAACGCGCCGCAGGCCTTCATCGACATGCTCGGCGGCGGCAACTTCGGCAAGCTGGTTGTGCAGCTGGATGAAAGCCGGGATTAGGGATTAGGGATGGGACAGCCAGTGCTGCGCGGTCGGGATCGCGCGGCGCTTGTCTCCGCAGCCCTGACCGTGCCTATTGCAGCAGGAAGCGCAGCAGCGCGTCGTTGAAGGCGTGCGGCGATTCCACATTGCACAGGTGCCGGCCATGCACCTGGGCGAAGCTGCCACGCGCCGCCTGCGCGGCGATCGTCTGCAGATCGGCCG
Source organism: Xanthomonas campestris pv. phormiicola (assembly GCA_025666215.1). Taxonomy (NCBI): domain Bacteria; kingdom Pseudomonadati; phylum Pseudomonadota; class Gammaproteobacteria; order Lysobacterales; family Lysobacteraceae; genus Xanthomonas; species Xanthomonas campestris. Next base: position 5,089,269 of record CP102593.1, read on the forward strand.
GCGGGCAGACAGGATCGTCGTGCCCGGCCAGCGCCAGCAGCGGCGTGGCGATCTCGCCCAGGACGCCACGGAAATCGGTGCTGGCCAACGCCTGGCAGCACGCCGCATAGGCCTGCGCATCGGTACTCAGGAAGCTCGCCAGGATCGCCTCGACCGTTGCCGGCTGCATCTCGACGAAGGCCGGGGTGAACCAGCGTTCGCGGGTGCCGGCCAGCAGCGGCGCCAGCCCATCGGCCTGGACCTGCGCGATGCGCGCCTGCCAGGTGTCCTCGCTGCCGATCCTGGCCGCGGTCGCGCATACGGTGAGCGTGTGCAGGCGCGCGCCGGCGTGGATGCCCAGCCACTGCCCGGTCAGCCCACCGATCGACAGCCCGCAGAAATGGGTGCGCTCCACCGACAGCGCATCGAGCAGCGCCAGCACGTCGCCGGCCAGGTCCTCGATCCGATACGGTCCCGCCGCGGCGCCCGAGGCGCCATGGCCGCGGCGGTCGTAGCGCAGCACCCGGTAGTACGGCGCCAGCGCGTCGATCTGCGCGTCCCACATATGCAGGTCGCTGCCGAGCGAATTGCAGAAGGTCAGCCAGGGCCGGCCTTCGCTGCCGTCGATGCGGTAGTGCAGGCGATGCGTCGGAAGTTCGAGGAAGGGCATGGCGGCGATATCGGCTGGGAGAAGGGCGCGCGACCGATGGCCGCTACCGCAGTCTAGCCCTCTGGCGCCTTGCCAGCATGGCGCAAACGCGCACCGCCGGATCTTGGCCGCTGCAAGCCGGCAAACGGCCCGTGAAGCGCATGCGCGACCGAACGCGCATACGGCCCACGCCGACATGCAATTGGCCACCCGGTGTCGGCGCCGGACAACAAGAAATCCGTCCGATGACGGCATCGCGGCCACACGTGCCGCGTCGCTGCGACAACGCACATCGGTGCGTGCCGCAGCGACACATCGCCGCGACGTCCTGGACCCGGGCCTATGTCACTTGGTCGCCGGGTCCCAATGCTCCTGGATCTTGCCGTTCTGGATACGGAACATGTCGAACCAGGTGGTCGTATAGGTCTTGCTCGCGTCCTTGGGATCGGGCAGCGTGCGTACCGACACCAGGGTCACGTAGTCGCCCTCGGCAAGGATCGCCACCAGCGGCAGCTGCACGCGCGGCTTGATCGGCTGCGGCTTGACGAACGCGGTCAGGAACTGCAGGAACGCGTCGCGGCCGTTGGCGACGGTCGGATTGTGCTGGATATAGTCCTTGGCCATGTACATCGGCGCGTATTCGGTGTGTCCGGCTTCGAACACGATGCGCCAGAAGTCGTAGACCAGACGCTTGTTCGCCTCGGTGCGCCAATCCGACCCCTGCAGCAGTTGCTGATGGTTGGGATTGGCGGTGACCGCGGTTTGCGCGAATGCGGAAGCGGCGGGAAGCGCGAGCAACAAGGCGAGAAGATACACATGCAGGCGGATTTTCATTTCGGTGACTCCGGTCGGGGGAAGGGACTCGATCTCAGGCGCCATCCAGTTACCGAAAGGTAAGTGTTTCGCTATTGGAGGACGCGGCAAGAGCCTAGCAGCCCGAATCGCGCGCCATCGCTTCAACGCGCCGTACGCGACCGGGAAATCCAGCGAATTTCCATTGATTTTTTCTACACTGCGAGTGCCGCCACAGTAACCAAAACACCAGAATTGGAAACGTCCTTTGCAGCGCATGCCGCGCTTAGAAGACGACGTGCATTTCGGCGCTGCGCCCGATCGCACCGGGCCGGTAGCTGCCGGCGATGCGCATCGCCATTGCGCTGGGCCTGCAACGCGGCCGCATAGCGGGCCAGCCCGCGGCCGATGTCCGCATGCGGCGACGCCGGCAGCGGCGCGAGCGCGGCTTGCACCCACCCGCGCGCGAAGGCGTGGATACCTTGCACCGTGCGCCGGCCACGGGCGGAAAGCCGCAGTTGTTTGACGCGGCCGTCTTCGGCGCTGGCGCGCGCGCGCAATTCGCCTGCCGCGATCAGCTTGCGCAGCATGCGGCTGACACTGGATTTTTCCAGTTGCAGGCAGTCGGCCAGTTGCGACGCGCCGACCGCTTCGCGCGCGCCGATCTCCAGCAGCGCATGCACCACCGACGGCGGACAGTCGGTCGCGGCGAGGGTGTCGTGCAGGAAACCGAGTTCGCGCACCAGCTGCCGCGCGGCGGCGCGGATCTGCTCGACGACCATGGGATCCACCGCTGACATGGCCGGCTCCGGGAATTTCGCTGCTTCATACAACTGCTTTTCCAGGCGCGGGTCGATGGTGCGCCCACGACCGGATTGCCGCGGCCGTGCGCCGCACGCGGTCAGCTTGCGCGCGCGCCACATCTGCCCGGGCAGCGGCTACGCCACTACGCCGCGAACGGCGCAGGCCCCAGGGCCTGCGCCAGGTGATCGAGGAACGAGGCGATGCGCGCCGAGACCGCGGTATTGCGGTAGTACACGCCGTGGATCGGTTGGCGCACGTCCAGCGTGCACTTCGGCAGGACCTGGACCAGGCGGCCGTCGCGGCGGTCGGCGATGGTCATGAAGTCCGACAGGCAGACGATGCCGTCGCCGGCCAATGCCAGCTGGCGCAGGGTCTCGCCGCTGGAACAGGCGATCGCCGGGCGGATGTGCAGCGCAGCGCCATCGCTGCCGCGCAGCGGCCATTCGTTGAGCGACTCCGGCTGGGTGAACCCGAGCAGATCGTGGCGGGCCAGCGCGTCCACGCGGCGCGGCACGCCGCGTCTGGCCAGATAGTCGGGACTGGCCAGCACGCGCAGCCTGCTGCTGCCGAGCGCGCGCGCATGCAGGCTGGAATCGCGCAGCGCGCCGATGCGGATCGCCAGGTCGGTGCGGCGTTCGAGCAGGTCGATGATGCCGTCGTTGCTGGTCAGCTCCAGCTCCACATCCGGATAGCGTGCGCGGTAGCCGGCCACGTGCGGCACGATCGCATGCAGCATGAACGGCGTGGCCGCGTCCACGCGCAGGCGCCCGGCCGGGTGCTGGCGGCGCGCGACCATCTGCTCTTCGGCCTGCTCCACCGCGGCCACGATCTCGCGCGCGCGCTGCAGGAAGGCCTGGCCTTCCTCGGTCAGCGCCAGGCGCCGGGTGGTCCGCCGCAACAGCGTGGTCTGCAGCTTCTCCTCCAGCCGCGCCAGCGCGCGGCTGACCCCGGACGCGGTCTGTCCGAGCGCGTCGGCGGCCGCGCTGATCGAGTGCGTATCGACCACGGCGATGAAGGCCTGCAGTTCGTCCAGCGTCGTCTTCATGGCAGGGCGGATGGCGGAATCGGGAGTCGATTATTGACCAGAACGCAAAAGTGATTGGTCTGGCGACGGGTTTTTCCGGGCCGGGGACAGGTCCAGACTGCGCTCCTGCTTCCTTCTCCCGGATGCCGTCATGCTCCCGCTCCCGTCTTTTGGCCCCGCATGCCGGTGAGCGTCCTCCTCGGCCGCACCGCTCCGATCGGCAAGCACGGCGCGGTGCGCGCCGCGGCGACGCCGGCGTGACCGCGCCGCGCGCAGACTGAAATCCAGCGTTCTTTCCCATCTTCCTCGCAAGGAGTCACCGCATGAGCATTCCCGCTTTCGGCCTGGGTACGTTCCGGCTCAAGGACCAGGTCGTCGTCGACTCGGTCCGCAACGCGCTCGAACTCGGCTACCGCGCCATCGACACCGCGCAGATCTACGGCAACGAAGCCGAGGTCGGCCAGGCCATCGCCGCCTCCGGCGTGCCGCGCGCAGACCTGTTCGTCACCACCAAGGTGTGGACCGACAACCTGGCCGCCGACACGCTGCTGCCGAGCCTGCGGCAGAGCCTGGACAAGCTGCGCAGCGACCACGTGGACCTGACCCTGGTGCATTGGCCCTCGCCGCGCGATGCGGTGTCGATGGCCGAGTCTCTGCACGCATTGGCCGACGCCAAGCAGCAAGGCCTCACCCGGCAGATCGGCCTGTCCAACTTCACCATCGCCCTGACCAGGCAGGCGATCGCGATCCTCGGCGCCGAGGCGATCGCCACCCAGCAGATCGAAGTGCATCCCTACCTGCAGAACCGCAAGCTGATCGGCTTCCTGCGCGAACAGGGCATCCATGTCACCTCGTACATGACCCTGGCCTACGGCAAGGTGCTGCAGGATCCGGTGATCGCCGCGATCGCCGCGCGCCACGACGCCACGCCGGCGCAGGTGGCGTTGGCCTGGGCGCTGCAGCAGGGCTATGCGGTGATTCCGTCCTCGACCAGGCGCGAGAACCTGGCCAGCAACCTGCTCGCGCAGTCGCTGCGCCTGGATGACGAGGACATGGCCCAGATCGCCACGCTGGACCGCGGCGAGCGGCTGGCGAACCCGGCCGGCATCGCGCCGGACTGGGACTGACACCGGGAGCTACCGGCAGCCGGTGTGCCACGTGACGGCCGCTCAGCGCGACGGCGGCGTGTCGGACGTGCGTTCCTTGGCCTCGATGCGGCCCTGGAACTCCTTCGAGCCCTGCCCGGGCGATGTCGCCGCGTCGCCCTGGGTGCTCTTGAGTTGCTGCTTGCGCCGTTCGACCACGTTCTTGGCCAGCGCCACGCGGCGCCCGACCACCATCTCGGTGAGCCAGTCGATCAGGTAGCGGGTGTATTCGAGCTGGTGTTCCTTGCGGGTCAGCGCATGGTCGGCGCCCTTGATCACCCGCGAGGTCAGCGAACGCGTATTGGAGAACGCGGCAGCGTAGTTCTTCAGCACCTGCCCCGGCACGATCGTGTCCTGCTCGGCCTCGACCAGCAACACGTCGCCGCGAAAGCGCTGGCACGCCGCCAGCGCGACATTGTCGTCCGGCGCGACGGCGCGGTGCCGATACGGCATCAGGTCCGGATCCCGGTTCAGCGCCACCTTCGGACCATCCCAGTGCGCGTCCTTGTACAGCGCCGGCGAACGCAGCGCCAGCCATTCCACCGGCCGCTCCAGGGTCAGCAGCGAGGCCAGGTAGCCGCCATAGCTCAGGCCGACCACCGCGATCGATTCGGGATCCACTTGCGGCGAATCCACCAGCCGGTCGTACGCCGCCTTGATGTCGTCCAGATTCTGCGCACGCGTCACCGTCTCGCGCATCGACGCCAGGCCTTCGTGGCCGCGCAGGTCGAAGGTCAGGCACACGCAGCCCAGGCCGACCGCTTCGCGCGCGCGCACCAGGTTGTGATGCTGGTTGCCGCCCCAGCCATGCACGAACAGCACGCCTGGCATGCCATTGGTGGGCGTCAGCAGGGTGCCGCTCAAGGCGTCGCCGTCCACGGCGATCTCGATGCTGGAGAGCTTGGTTTCCATCGTCAGTCCGCAACGCTCACATAACGGTATTTGGTCAGGCGGCCCACGCGCGGATCCTCGCCCATGTAATAGACCTCGGCGCCCGCGGGCAGCGCCGGCGCGCCGTAGCGTTCGACGGTGGCCGCGACCACCGCGTGCAATGCCGGATCGCGCTGGAAGGCATCGACCGCGGCCAATTCCGCCGGCGTGGCGCCGCCGACGCGCCAGGACTGCTCGAGTACGCCGCTCATGCGCGTGCCGTCCTGGGCGATGCCGTCGATCACGTCGTAGTTGCGGCGCGATGCGTAGAAACCGGGATAGGCCTGGGCGATGCAGCGATCGTAATGGCGCGCCTTCAGCACCGCCTCGCGCTGCGGCGGCGGCAATGCGCGTTCCAGCAGCGCGTCCAGCGTGCCGCGGATCACGAACAGTTGCGAGCCGCCGTAGGTTTCGCGGCCGGCAGCGTCGTCGGTGGCCGATTGCGTGCCGTAGTAGGCGATGGTCATGCCGGCGCAGGCCACCTCGCCGACGCTGAAGGTGGTGGAGCGGTCCAGTTGCCGTTCCAGCACCACGCCCTGCTGCGCCAGATCCGCCGCGGTCACCGCCTCCAGCGCGGTATCCAAGGCCTGCGCGTCGTGCAGCAGCAGCTGGCCATGCCCGCCGATGCCGTTGGGCAGCTTCAATCGCACCTGTCCGCCGATGCACAGGCGCGCATACGCCACGCGCGCGTCGGCGGCCGCGAACGCGGTGTAGCCAGGCACCGTCGCCTCGGCCAGGGTGGCGCCGAGCGCATGCTGCCAGCCCGTCGGCGCGGCCGCGTCGGGACCGACCACCGCATGGCTGATCGCCTTGGTGGCGACGAACGCATGCGGCACCACTCCGCCGAGCAGGCCGGCGGCATCGCGCACGCCCAGTTGCAGCGCCTGCGTGGCGGTCAGGGTGTCGTCGGGTACGTAGAAACCGCTGCCGTCGATGGCGGCGTCCTGCACTGGCAGGCGCATCAGCCGCGCCACTTCAGCCGCGATCCAGGCATGCGTGGCGACTTCGTGCCCACCGGGCGGATGCCTGCGGACACTGCAGCGGCGGACGTGGTCGTGTGCGGCAGACGGCGGCATGCGCGGCACTCCACTCGAGAAGGACAGGAGGTCAAGCACGGGCGTACCACAGCAGCAGGCCCAATCCCACGCCGAGCGACAACACCGCAGGGAGCAGCCAGCGCGGTACCGCGGCGCGCAATTGCCGCCCCCAGGCGCGCGCTTCCGAGGTGCCTGGGGCATCGTCGTCCGCGAGCGGAGCATCAGGCTTCGCTGTCGCCCGCGAAGACGAATGACGGTGGGGATCGGCCATGGCCCCAGGCTGTCGGGGACGGCGTTGCGTCATGGTGAACGCTGCGTGCCGAGCGCGTTAGCAAGACATCGGGATGTCGAAGATGCAGCTACGGCTGCTCTGCATTGCGAGTCCCCGCTCCTGACGCGCAGCGGGCAACGCTGTCCGCGCCACGCCAATGCGTCGAGGTGCTCAGGCGGACGACAACGGCGCAGCGACCCGCGCATCGATCCGGTGCTTGCCGGCCAGCGCCTGCATGCCCTGCAGCGTGGCCTGGATCGCGCTGGCGTAGCCGCTGCGCCACAGTTCGGCGCGCGACTGGCGCGAGGACGCCTCGGCCAGCGCCAGGGCGAAGGCCTGCACGCGCGGGTCGGCCAGCGTGGCACGGTCCAGGAACGGCTGTTCCAATGCGATCACGTCCACCGGCGCCAGCCAGGCGTCGGCGACCAGCTCGGCCACGCCGACCCGATGCGACAACTGATGCAGCGCACTCAGGGTTTCGTGCAGCATCTCCAGATACGCCCACTGCCACAGCGCCGCCTTGCGCTGCGGATCGGCCTGGTCCAGCGCGGACAAGGCAGCGTCGACACGGTCGATGCGTAAATCGTTCATTCGCCTGCGCTCCACGTCGCGCAATCTGATCGCTGCATTCTGCGCGCAAATGGTGAGCAGGTTGTGAGCCGGACCCTGTTCCGGCAGTGGAACGGTGCGGGCCATGGCTCGACCCGTCCTCGTGCAACCTGTGCCGCACGCAACCGCCCTCGCTTCCGCATACGATCGCGACACAACGCAGCCCGTTCGCACGATGCCGTGGCGATGGCCGCGCCGTGCAGCGCGCGCCTCTGCCAAGCAGCGCAAAGTCGGCGTGGATCGGCTGTTCTATACTGGCAGGCATCGAGCGCCGCGCGCGCGTTTCCGCTCCCAGTCCCACGCCCTCCATGACGCCACCCTGACACCCGCGCCTTCGCACCGTCCCGCTACGGGACGTCCGGGTTTTTGTGGCTTTCCCTGTCATGGAGCGCCGCCCTGCAACGGGCGCGGCGCCAGGAGCGTGTTCTCGTGAATCTCTATCCCCCGCTGCGCCAGCAATGGTTCGGCAACCTCCGTAGCGACGTGCTCGCCGGTCTGGTCGTGGCGCTGGCGCTGATCCCCGAAGCCATCGCCTTCTCCGTCATCGCCGGGGTCGACCCCAAGGTCGGGCTGTACGCTTCGTTCTGCATCTGCGTGGTGATCGCCTTCGTCGGCGGCCGGCCGGGCATGATCTCCGCCGCCACCGGCGCGATGGCGCTGCTGATGGTCGGCCTGGTCAAGGACCACGGCCTGCAGTATCTGCTCGCGGCGACGTTGCTGACCGGCGTGCTGCAGATCGGCGCCGGCCTGCTCAAGCTCGGCGCGCTGATGCGCTTCGTGTCGCGCTCGGTGATCACCGGTTTCGTCAACGCCTTGGCGATCCTGATCTTCATGGCGCAGCTGCCGGAACTGATCGGGGTGCCGGCGCTGGTCTACCCACTGGTGGCGCTGGGCCTGCTGGTGATCTACGGCCTGCCGTGGCTGTCGCAGCGCAGTTTCGCCGGGCTGGGCCTGTGGCTGCTGGTGCTCGGCGCCGCGCTGACCGCCGGCAGCCTCGATGCGCGTGCGCTGTATGCGGTGGCGGCGGTCGGTGCCGCGGCCCTGCTGCTTGGCCATCGCTGGACGCGCACGCTGGCGCTGCCGCCGCCGCTGGTGGCGATCGTGCTGCTGACCGGCATGGCGCTGTACTTCGGCATCGCCGTGCCCACCGTCGGCGACAAGGGCCAGTTGCCCGACAGCCTGCCGACATTCCTGCTGCCGGACGTGCCATGGACGCTGGAGACGCTGAAGATCGTGTTCCCGGTGTCGGCGACGCTGGCGGTGGTCGGCCTGCTCGAATCGATGATGACCGCGCAGATCGTCGACGACATGACCGACACGCCCAGCGGCAAGAACCGCGAATGCATCGGCCAGGGCGCCGCCAACATCGCCAGCGGACTGATCGGCGGCATGGCCGGTTGCGCGATGATCGGGCAGTCGGTGATCAACGTGCAGTCCGGCGGCCGTGGCCGCCTGTCGGCGCTGGTCGCCGGCTGCGCGCTGCTGATGCTGGTGGTGTTCGCCGGCGCGTGGGTGCGGCAGATCCCGATGGCGGCATTGGTGGCGGTGATGATCATGGTCTCGATCGGCACCTTCAGCTGGCGCTCGCTGGCGCAGCTGCGCACGCATCCGAAGAGCTCCAGTCTGGTGATGCTCGCCACCGTGGTGGTGACCGTGGCCACCCACGACCTGGCGCGCGGCGTGCTGACCGGCGTGCTGCTGTCGGCGCTGTTCTTCGCGCGCAAGGTCGGGCGCATGCTGGCCATTGCCAAGACCGAGGAGGCCGACGGCAGCCACACCTACCGGATCAGCGGCCAGTTGTTCTTCGCCTCGGCAGGCAGTTTCGCCTTGGCATTCGACTATGCGCACGCACCGGCGCGGGTCACGCTCGACCTGACGCAAGCGCACCTGTGGGACGTCAGCGCCATCGGCGCGCTGGACAAGGTGGTGCTGAAGTTCCGCCGCCATGGCGCGCAGGTGCAGGTGCTGGGACTGAACGCCGCCAGCGCCGCCATGGTCGAGGACCTGGGCACGCACCATCGCGCCGACGCAGGGCCGGCACCGCTGCATTGAGCGAAGCCGCAGCGCCGGCGCTGCCATTTACGTGCGCCACCAGGTGACGCCATTCCCGCAGGGGGCCGATCCGCTACGCAGCGCGGCGGGCGGCCGCCACCGGCGCGGCGCGCAATGACGCCGCGACCACACCGCTTGGCTAGCATGCTCCGGCGCAGCCGCCCCGGCTGCCCGCCCCGCCCGCGAGGATCTGCGATGCACCTGGAACACTGGCTACTGCCACCGCACGACTGGGTGCCCAATCATCCATTCCTGCCGGTCCTGCTTTACCGCCAAGCCGGCGGCGATGGCGATGCCGCAGAGTTTGAACGCCGCTTCGCGGCCCATCGCTGGCCGCCACAATGGCGCGATGGCGTCTACGACTACCACCACTACCATTCCACCGCGCACGAGGTCCTGGGCGTCGCTCGCGGCAGCGCGCGCCTGGTCATCGGCGGCCCAGGCGGGCCCGAAGCCACGCTGGCGGCCGGCGATGCCTTGCTGCTGCCGGCCGGCACCGGCCATTGCTGCGTCGCATCCAGCGCCGACTTCCTGGTGGTCGGCGCCTATCCCGCCGGGCAGGACTGGGACCTCTGCCGGCAGGCGCCCAGCGCCGAAACGATCCAGCGCATCGCCCAGTTGCCATTCCCGCACAGCGATCCGATCGCCGGCCCGCAAGGCCCCCTCCTCCAGCACTGGAAGATGCCCGAGGGTCCGGGCTAGATCCGAGCGGGCTTGCCGACCCGCTGCGGTGCGGGCATGACTTCCCGCACCCTGACTTCCCGCAGACGACACGACGCGGCTCAGCACCGATGCTGCGGTCATCGTCAAAGGAACCGCCGCCATGCGCCTGCTGCTTTCCATATGCACCCTCTCGCTGCTAGGTGCAGCCGCCAGCGCCAGCGCCGGCCCGAAGTTTTCCTCGCAGCAATGCGGTTTTTCCACGCCCTACGACGTCATCGTCGACCAGACCGGCGTCGCCCTGACACGCAGCGCGGGCACGCCGAAGACCGTGTTCCTGCATGACGGCCGCCTGCAGGTGGACGGCGTCGGGCAGCCGCTCAGCAATGCCGATGCGCAGCGCGTGCGGCAGATGGAACAGGGCGCGCAGGCACTGATGCCCGAAGTGGCCGGCATCGCCCGCGAAGTGGTCGGCATCACCTTCGACGCCTTCGGTGGCGTGGTCGAGGCCATCACCGGCAGCAGCAGCAAGGCGCGCAAGATCGAGCGGCACCGCGACGCCGCCCTCGCCCACCTTGACCGCACCCTCGGCAAAGGCCAATGGCAGAAGGAGCCGTTCGACAAGGCGTTCGAAGCCGACGTCAGCGCCGCCGCCGAGGAAATGGCCGGCGCGCTGACCCGCGGGGTGATGTTCGCGGTGTTCACCGGGCGCGCCGACGCCATCGAGAAACGCACCGACGCGATGGAGAAGGACCTGGAGCGGCGCATGGACGCGCGTGGCAAGGCGCTGGAAGCCAGGGCCGATGCGCTCTGCGAGCAGGTCGCCGCGCTGGATGCGTTGGAGCAGCAGTTGGACTATCGGCTGCCCGGCGGCAAGCGGCTGGAGTTGCTGGAGTTGCTGGAGCATAGCCAAAAGCCGACAAGCCCCAGCAATACCGCCTTTGCGGAATTGCAAACATCACGCACTAGGACGCCCTAAGCCCTTCTAATCGCGTCTGTCAAAGAGGCAAGAAGCACTAATCCGTCATCCCCAGACCTTGCAGCACGGATCCAGCTCCATAGTCGCCATCTCGTTGGCCCGCCAACCGAACCCACAGATCGCCAGCACGCCTTGACTGGCCGGCTCAAGGCCAAATGCCTTCTCCAGCGTTGACTCGTTGATCGCCGCAGTGACGTACGCACCCAGCCCTGCCTCCGTTGCAGAGAGATACAAGGTCTGTGAAAGATGGCCAGCTTCCAGAACGATGGCACGATAGCCCTTCGCGTGGCGGCGATACTTCCAAAAGCTACGGTCGTAGCGAGGAACGAGCAGTACCATGACATGTGCGTTGGCGAACCACTCCTGCTGAGCGACCGCGTTCAGCGCGAAAGTAGAGAGAGGCTCCGGCGATGGACCCAGCGGCTCAAGAGCATGCTCAATACAGTGATAATGATAGAGCCCAGGCGATACGCCCTCCACGTTCTGGACTATCAGATATGCCTCGACCGGATGCAGGCCTCCACCGGATGGGCTGGTCTTTTTCAAGAAGATCGTGTCCTCCGTGACCTGAACCTGCCCCTGAGCCGAGAAGACACGCTGCATCAGCTGCCCAAACAACCTATAAGGCAGTGGTAGCTCCGCATCAAAGTTGCGGCAAGTTGTCCGTCGGGCCAGAAGCGCGTCGAAGTCTGCGTCCTCTGCACGAGGCAGAGGCAAACGCGATGAAGCGCTTACTCGCGCGTCAGCTTCCACGGGCGGAGCTCCCAGTACCGTACGCAATTCCTGCGCTGTTTCCGTGCCTGTGTCCCTCATGGCTTGCACTGCGTCCGCGCCGCTCCATTGGGTGAAGGCATGGAATGTGGCAGCCAGTGGGTGCCAATGCACCGACCGCAAAGCGTTGTCGCGCTCACGATTTTCAGCATGGCGACGACCAGCAGCAACCGCCAATCCCTTCTTCAAAAGCCGCTTTAACGGCTGGCGCGCAATGTCAGGAAGCTCTTTCGCGTCAATCCATTTGTCAGGACTCAACTGCCCTAACAGCTCCCTCTCCTCGGCATCTACGCTCACCTCAACACGAAGGTGGGGCGCTAACGCTACCCATGACAGCGTACGGCGCAAGCCGTCACCGCCGGACAAAAGATCCTGAAGATCGAAAAGGGTGTCCTCGCGAGGCTCTAAGTACACCACCTTACAACGACGGATACGCATGGCCCTTTCCTAGTCAAAGCATACAAACGATTGTTTGAAACAACGGAGACCGCTAAATTGGGAGCCAGGCCTGGTCCGGGCCGTTAACAGGGGGATGACATGGCGACAAAGAAGACAGGTGATGGAAATGCGGCGCTTCTAGATCTGAAGGTCGCGAGTAGGCTTTTGGACCTACTGGCAACAGACAACGACTTTCGCAAGCTCTTCAAGAAGGATCCCCGAGCCGCACTTGTGACAGCGGGCTATCGACAGGATGCCGAAGAACTCGACCGGCTATCGGAGTGCTGCAAGGTGCACCGCATCGCTCCCAAGAGGCACATCATCAAGTCAAGGGAAGCTCTCCTTGAACTGATGACATCTGGTATGTCACAAAACCCCATTCACTTGAACATCGAGAGCAACGCGCCCCGCCGCCCACGCAAACCATGAGGAAGCTCGGAAGGCTTCCAACTCGCGTCGAAAGCATGCAACTGCTCTTCAGCAAGCTTTTGCTGCCCCGATGAGGCAAGCAGCTCTGCTGCCAACAAGTGCCCAAGAGTGGTGTCAACCACATTGAGTGCTTGTTGGCACCAGCCACAACCGAGTTCGCTGTAGGCGAAACCCCGATGATTCGTTAGCCACCGTGCTTCGTTCAGCGCCTTGACGCTATCGCCTTCCAGCGCATAGGCCCGAGCCAACACTTCGTGGAGTCTAAACGGCTCACTGCCATCTTTGCGTGCCTCTAAGATTCGAATGGCTTGACCGGGATCTCCCCCCAATATCTCCTCACCTGCCTCCAAAATTGCATACAAGGGCACAACGAGAACATTATTCTTTAGGTCTGCCCTTTGTTCCAGTTTGCTAATAATTCTTTGAGCGATCCGCCGATCACCCAAACGCTGAGCCATGATGCCTGCGGAAATCGCCGCATAGGTATCGTCTACGGCGTCTGCCTTCACATCCGAAACCACAGCAGCGTCGATCGCGCGCACTGACAGATCATTCAGAACACGCAGTGCGGCACGATCATCGCCTGACATCCATTTGGCCACCGCAAGCGGATACAGCGCAGCTCGGCCTCGCAGCGAATCGGGCTTTACTGAACGGACAATATTTTCGGCTGCGGATTCTGCATCTTCCCACTGCCCTTGGTCGAGCAGCAGCGTGACCTTATCGAATGGCACGCTCTTACGATCGTCCATGCCATCCAGCAACGAAGTTGCCTCTTTAAAATTACGCTGTGCAGCGCTGGTATTCCCCAGCCGAATACTTGCGGATGTTCCTTGCTTCGCACCCGCCTTCAGCAGCGCCGCTCTGGCGTCAGCATAGCGATCCAGCGCAAGATACATACGCCCCATCAAATCCCACGACAGACCAGAGAACTCATACTTCGGCGACACGGAAACCGCTGCAGACTCCAATCCCTGCTTGAAGCGGTTTCGAGCGTACAGAGCGTAACCAGCGTTGGCAGAGGCCTGAAAGAAACTTGGATACATTGCGGCCATCTGCTGCCACTTCTCGAGCGCTTGCTGGGGGGCATCCATCTCCGCCGCCCAGGCATCCAGGTACATCTGGTCACGCGGGGCGAGATTTGAGCGCAGCTGCAAGGCCTTGCGCAGATATTGTTCTCCGCCCTTGAGGTCGCTTACCGCGTTGTGCGCCCGTAGCTGCCCTATATAAGCAAGAGCGAAACTAGGATCAAGCTCCACAGCATGCGCATAGAACTCCTGCGCCTTACCGTACTCGCTACGATCGTAGGCTTTTTGCCCCAAGGCATATGAGCGCAACGCATCGAGGTCTTTGGTCGTGACTTGCGGCAAAGGAGCTGAATTTTTCTCGATCGAGGCAAATGCCTCACCGAGTTTTCCACGCAAACCAGCAGTCACTTTATCGATAGACGTAAGCGCCGAGTGGATACCACTGCCATCCACGGATTCGGAGTAGACGGTTGTCTGCGTGTGGGGATCGATTACCTCTGCACTAATGCGGACACGGCCGCCGACCTCCGAAACAGTGGGAAGGATCACTGCCCGCGCTCCGTCACGGATTGCAATCTCCGATGCCACCGCTCTATCCAGTAGCGTCTCGGGATTGCGCCGCATGCGTACTAGCGTGTCGCGTGTCTTCATGTCCGACAGCAAATTTACATAACGCGATTGCTCTAGGCTGATCCGAAATGCCTGCTCCAGTGAGTCGTCGAGAACCGTTTCGCCGGTCAGATTCCGCAGATCCCCCACCACCACCCAGTCGCGCTCGGCGAAAGCGATGGCCGGTTGCGGGCGGGTGACGAACCAGGCACCGACCGCGATCGCGGCGATCAGGCCGATCTCTGCCAGCAACGCCGCCGGCCGCCGCCACAGCGGAATATCCCGCCATGCCTTCGGCGTCGGCTTCGGTGCGCGCAGCGGGGTGTTGCCGATCTCGCCGACTTCGTAGATCTCCTGCGCGGTCGGCACGCCCTTGAAACGCCAGCGGCCGTGCGATTTCCACAGCAGGCGCTCGCCGCGCTCACCCAGTTCGCGCGCGGCGCGGTGGGTCAGCGACTCGGCCACCGCCGACAGCAGGATCTGCCCGGGCCGGGCCAGGGTCATCAGCCGCGCCGCGGTCGGCTTGGCCAGGCCCTCCACTTCCAGCGGCTTGGCGCCGACCTGCACTGCGGCGTCGCTGTTGCGCCAGGTCAGCACTTCGCCCACGTGCAGGCCGGCACGCACCTTCAATTCCACCTTGCGCTGCGTGCCCAGCTCGCGCAGGCCGCGGGCATAGTCCAGGGCGAAGCCGAGGCCGTCGATCGGCCGTTCGAACAGCAGCAGCAGGCCGTCGGAACGGTCGATCAGGCGCCCGCGCCAGCGCTGCTGCAGTTCCAGCACCAGCGAGTCGTGCAGCTTGAACAGTTCGGCGGCGTTGGCGTCGCCGAGCCGCTCCACCAACGCCATCGAATCGCACAGGTCGGTCAGCAGCAGGGTGCGGAGCTGCGGGACCTCGGGCTGCGGCGGGGGGGCGTCGTTCATGGGCAGCTCGAGGGCGCGCGTGCGCTCAGGTGGATGCGGAGGCGAGATCGTGCCAGTACAACCGGTTGCCGCCGAGGCGCTTGGCCTCGTACAGCGCGGCGTCGGCGTTGGCGTACCAGTCGTTCCAGTCGGACTGCGGGTCGACCCGGCTGATGCCGATACTGACCGGGCAAATGTGCGGCAGCGGATGCGGCACGCCGAGCAGGTTCTGCACGGTGGCGATCACGAACTCGCCGATGCGGCGCAGGTCTCCCACGTTGCCGGTGGACACCAGCAGGCAGAACTCGTCGCCGCCCAGGCGGCAGGCGATGTCGTCGCGGCCGGCGACGGAACGCAGGATGTTGGCGACGTTCTGCAGCACGCGGTCGCCGACCAGGTGGCCGTGCTCGTCGTTGATGTGCTTGAAGCGGTCGCAATCGATCAGCAGCAGGCCCGGCCCCGGCGAACGGCCATCGCGGCGGCATTCCTGCAGGCGCAGGATCAGGCCGCGGCGGTTGTGCAGGCCGGTCAGTTCGTCGGTGCGCACCAGTTCTTCGGTCTGGCTCAGCTGGTGGGTGGTGGTGTAGAGATTGTCCAGCGCCGCTTCCAGGTCGTGGTTGCGGCGGCGCAGCTGGCGGATCAGGGTCTGCTCGTTCATCACCACGCGCATGATGGTACGGCGCAGGAAGTAGGCGACCAGGCCCGGGTCGCGTTCCACCAGGCGCTGGAAGTCGTCGTGGTCCAGTTCGACCAGCACGCCGTCGCTGGCGGCGATCGCATCGGCGCTGCGCATGTGGCTGCCGATCAACAAGCCGAGTTCGCCGAAGAATTCGCCGTGGCCGAGATGCTTGACGACCAAGTCCTCGCCGAAATCCAGATCGATCACGCCGCTGTTGATCACGAACATGGCGCTGCCGCCGTCGCCGCGCCGGAACAGCACGTCGCCGGCACGCACCGTGCGCGAACGGCCGAACTCGGAGAACAGGCGCAATTCCGCGGCGGTCAGCACCGTCAGCTCATTGGGCTTGGGGGCGACCACAGCAACCGTCGGAATTGTCTCGCGTACATTGGACGCGGTGCTGTCGCAGCTCATCCAGCCCCCTACTGCTCTTGACGTCGCCCCTCACCTTGCGAACAGCATAACACCTGAATGAAACGCTCACGGCAAAGTCACATCCAATCTCGCGTGGACGGAGATGGCGAAAATGCCTGGATCGCACCGTCCCGGTCCCGTGCAGCGCCGTCGCCGCGCCCGTGCCTGGCGCAAGCCATACTGACGCAAGCCACAGCTGCCGCCTCGCCACCCTTGCCGGCGCCGGCGCAAAAAAAGCCCGGGCGAACCCGGGCTATCCGTCCCTCCCATGGGGATCGGCGAGCAACGGCTGCCCGGCTGCAGGTCAGGCGGCCTTTTCGCCGTGGAACTGCTCTTCTTCCGTCGAGCCCTTCAGTGCGGTGGTGGAGGACTGACCCTGCTGGATCGCCTGGGTCACCGCGTCGAAGTAGCCGGTACCGACCTCGCGCTGGTGCTTGACCGCGGTGAAGCCGCGCTCGGCGGCGGCGAACTCGGCCTCCTGCAACTCGACGAAGGCGCTCATCTGCCGGCGCGCGTAGCCGTGCGCCAGGTTAAACATCGAGTAGTTCAGCGCATGGAAGCCGGCCAGGGTGATGAACTGGAACTTGTAGCCGTAGCGGGCAATCTCCTTCTGGAACGTGGCGATGGTCGCGTCGTCCAGGTTCTTTTTCCAGTTGAAGCTCGGCGAGCAGTTGTAGGCCAGCAACTTGCCCGGGAACTTGGCGTGGATCGCCTCGGCGAACTGACGCGCGAACGCCAGGTCCGGCTTGCCGGTCTCGCACCAGATCAGGTCGGCATACGGGGCGTAGGCCAGGCCGCGGCTGATCGCCTGGTCCAGGCCCTTGTTGGTCTTGAAGAAGCCTTCGACGGTGCGCTCGCCGGTGGTGAACGGGCGGTCGTTGGGGTCGATGTCGCTGGTCACCAGGTCGGCGGCCTCGGCGTCGGTGCGCGCGACCAGCAGCGTCGGCACGCCCAGCACGTCGGCGGCCAGGCGCGCGGCGTTGAGCTTCTCGATCGCCTCGCGGGTCGGCACCAGCACCTTGCCGCCCATGTGCCCGCACTTCTTCACCGAGGCCAGCTGGTCCTCGAAGTGGACGCCGGCCGCGCCGGCCTCGATCATCGCCTTCATCAGCTCGAAGGCGTTGAGCACGCCGCCGAAACCGGCCTCGGCATCGGCCACGATCGGCTGCAGGAAGTCGATCTCGTCCTTGCCCTCGGCGTGGTGCAGCTGGTCGGCGCGCAGCAGCGTGTTGTTGATGCGCTTGACCACCGCCGGCACCGAATCGGCCGGGTACAGCGACTGGTCCGGGTACATCTGCCCGGCCAGGTTGGCGTCGGCGGCGACCTGCCAGCCGGACAGGTAGATCGCGTTGAGCCCGGCCTTGACCTGTTGCATCGCCTGGTTGCCGGTCAGCGCGCCCAACGCGTTGACGAAGTCCTTTTCGTGCAGGTACTTCCACAGCTTCTCGGCACCGAGCCGGGCCAGCGAATGCTCCACGTGCACGGTGCCGCGCAGGCGCACCACGTCGGCGGCGGTGTAGGTGCGGGTGATCCCGGCCCAGCGCGGATCGGTGTCCCAGGCATGCTGGATCTGTTCGGCGGTCTGCAACGTGGTGCTCATCTTGCGTTCTCCTCGGAATGGATACGGCGATGAAACGGTGAGGCGGTTTTACGGAGCGGCATCGGCGAAACCGGAATCCGCCGTTGCGAATCCCCAATCCCGAATCCCGAATCCCCGCAGTTCAATCAATCGATCATCTGGTAAGCCGGCAAGGTCAGGAATTCGGCCAAGTCCTCGCTACGGGTCAGCGTGTCCAGCAGCGCGATGGCGTCGTCCAGGCGATTGCCGCCGGGCAGCAGCGCGCGTTCGCCCAGGCGCGCCGGCAGCTGGCGCATGCAGGCGTCGAACAGCGCCAAGTCGATCGCGGTGCCGTCGTCCAGGTGCAGGCCGCCCACGTGCAGCCACTGCCACAACTGGCTGCGACTGATCTCGGCGGTGGCCGCGTCTTCCATCAGGTGGTGGATCGGCACGCAGCCGTTGCCGTCCAGCCACGCGGCCAGGTAGCGCACGCACACCTCGATGTTGCCCTCGAAACCGGCGCGGGTGATGCTGCCGGGGGACGGCGCGATCAGCGTGTCGCGGTCGGCCTGCACGTCTTCGCGCAGCAGCGTGTGCTGGTTCGGCGTGCGCATGTGCTCGTCGAAGATGGCGCGGGCGATCGGGATCAGCGCCGGATGCGCGACCCAGGTGCCGTCGTGGCCGGCGCTGACCTCGCGCAGCTTGTCCGCGCGCACCCGCGCCATCGCCTGCTCGTTGGCCGCCTCGTCGTGGCCGATCGGGATCTGCGCGGCCATGCCGCCCATCGCATGCGCGCCGCGGCGGTGGCAGGTGCGGATCAGCAGTTCCGAATATGCCTTCAGGAACGGCTGGGTCATGGTCACCTGGCCGCGCTCGGGCAGCACCCGGTCGGGGTGGCGGCGGAAGGTCTTCAGGTAGGAAAAGATATAGTCCCAGCGGCCGCAGTTCAGGCCGACGATGCGCTCGCGCAGCGCATGCAGGATCTCGTCCATCTCGAACACCGCCGGCAGCGTCTCGATCAGCACGGTGACCTTGATCTGGCCCTGCGGCAGGCCCAGCATCGCCTCGATGTGCGACAGCGCGGCCTCCCACAGCGCGGCCTCTTCCATCGACTGCAGCTTGGGCAGGTACAGGTAGGGGCCGCGGTCCTTGGCCTGCAGCGCGCGGCCGTTGTGGAAGGCGAACAGCGCCGCGTCGAACAGGCCGCCGGCCAGCGGCTGGCCATCGACCAGCACATGCTTCTCGTCCAGGTGCCAGCCGCGCGGGCGCACGATCAGCACCGCCTGCTCGTCGTAGGGCTTGAGCGCGTAGCGCTTGCCGGGGCTGCCGTCGCGCGCCGGCGGCGCGGTGAAGCTCAGGGTGCCGGCCACCGCCTCGGCCAGCGCGCGCTGGCCGGCGACCAGGTTGCGCCAGGTCGGCGCGGTCGAGTCCTCGAAGTCGGCCATGTACACCTTGGCGCCGGAGTTCAGCGCGTTGATGACCATCTTCGGATCGGTCGGGCCGGTGATCTCGACGCGGCGGTCCTGCAGCGCGGCCGGCAGCGGCGCCACGCGCCAGTCGCCGGCGCGGATCGCCTGGGTGTCGGCGCGGAAGTCCGGCAGGCCGCCGCCGTCGAACCAGGCCTGGCGTTCGCGGCGTGCCGCCAGCCGCGCCTGCCGCTCGGGTTCGATCGCCCGGTGCAGCGACACCAGCAAGGCCAGCGCCGCCGGCGGCAGCAGGGCGTCCTGGCCGGCCAGCGAGGCGGTCAGGGTGATGCCGGGGGTGGAGCGTTCGGCGGACGGGGATGAAGCGGCGAAGGCGGCGGCCGACATGGTGGGGTTCCTCGATGTTTCCGGGAGGCCACCGTGCTGCCGCAGCAAGTATTTGACAATACAGTTTTATCAATGCATTAAATAAGTACACCTTATAGTTGTCACATCATGGCCACGCGCGGTACCGCAACTCCGCGTTTTCCCTACAAATCCGACCGGCTGAAACCGCTGCGCGCGTTCTGCCAGACGGTGCGTCTGGGCTCGGTCTCACGGGCTGCCGAGGCGCTGTTCGTCAGCCAGCCGGCGGTGACCCTGCAGTTGCAGGCGCTGGAGCGCGAACTGGGCGTGGTGCTGCTGGAGCGCAGCGGACGGCGCCTGATCCCCAGCCGCGAGGGCCAGCTGCTGTACGAAATGGCGCAGCCGCTGGTGGAAAGCCTGGACCGGCTGGAGGCCGATTTCCGCGAGAAGGCGCGCGGGCTGGACGCCGGCGAACTGAACATCGCCGCCAACAGCTCCACCATCCTGTACCTGCTGCCGAAGATCGTGGAGAACTTCCGCGCGCGCCACCCGGACGTGCGCCTGACCCTGCACAACGCGATCAGCGCCGACGGCACCGAGCTGCTGCGCGAGGACGCGGTGGACCTGGCGGTGGGCTCGATGCTCGACGTGCCGGCCGACCTCAGCTACGCGCCGGTGTACCGCTTCGAGCAGTTGCTGATCGCCCCGCGCGACCACCCGCTGGCGAACACGCCCACGCTCACCCTGCACGACCTGTCGCCGTATCCGCTGATCCTGCCGCCCAAGCGCCAGGTGACCTACCGCCTGGTCGACCTGGTGTTCCAGCAGGCGCGGGTGCCGTACACGGTGGCGCTGGAAGTGGGCGGCTGGGAAGTGATCAAGCAGTACGTGGCGATGGGCATGGGCATCTCCATCGTCAGCTCGATCTGCGTCACCGAGGCCGACCGCGGCAAGCTGGCCACGCGCTCGCTGGGCGACTATTTCCCGTCGCGCAGCTACGGCGTGGTGGTGCGCAAGGGCAAGTACCTGTCGCCGCAGGCGCGCGCCTTCATCGAACTGATCCAGCCGGACCTGTTCCCCGCGCGCGGCTACGACGAGAGCGGGCCGTCGGAGCGTTGAACTGCGCCGTCGAGGCGCATCCGCATTGCAGTCTCTCGGGTCGGAGCGACGATGCTGCGCGCAGGGTGTTGCAGCAACGCGCGCGCTCTACGGCCCGACTCCCCCGAAGGATCGAGACAGGGTTGCCGGCCGTGCTTGCCCGCCGCCATCGGCAGCGGCTGACGGGCGCGCCACCAGCGTCATAGACTAGCCGGACACGGCGACCCCCCGTCCGCGCCAAGCGCGGCAGGCCGGCAGTCGAGGGGAACCGGGCAGACGAACGCGCACAGCGCGGCCGTCCCGACATACACGCTGACGCGATCCGACCGAAGGACTGAGGCGATGAACCCAACCACGCTGTTGCTGGTGCAGTTGGCGGTGATCCTCGGCGCCGCGCGCCTGTGTGGCATGCTGCTGCAGCGCATCAGCCAGCCGCCGGTGATCGGCGAAATGGCCGCCGGACTGTTGCTCGGGCCGATCGCATTCGGCGCATGGCTGCCGCAGCTGCACGGCGCCTTGTTCGCCTCCGCCAGCCTACCGCCGCTGTCCGGCCTGGCCAACATCGGCGTGGTGCTTTTCATGTTCATCGTCGGCGTGGAGCTGCGCGCGCCGGAAGGCACCAAGGCGCAGGTGCGCTCGTCGGTGACGGTCGGCGTGTCCGGCATCGCGTTGCCGTTGCTGCTCGGCGTGGCCGCGGCGCCGTGGCTGTATCCGCGCTTCGCGCCGCACGGCATCGGCTTCTGGCCGTTCGCGCTGTTCATCGCCGCGGCGATGTCGGTCACCGCGTTTCCGGTGCTGGCGCGGATCCTCAAGGACCGCAACATGACGCGCACGCCGGCCGGCCGGCTGGCGCTGGGCGCGGCGGTGATCGACGACGCGACGGTGTGGATTTTTCTGGCAGTGGTGCTGACCCTGACCGGCGGCAACGCGCACGGCGGCGTCGGCTTCACCGCGGTCGGCGCGCTGGCCCTGATCGCCGTGGTGTTCGGCGCGCTGCGTCCGCTCTATGCGCGCCTGCTGAGGCCCCGCGTCGGCGACGGCCGCTATGCTTCGACCGCGCTGGTATGGGTGCTGATCGGCCTGCTGGCGTGTGCGGCCGCGGCCGAATGGATCGGCCTGCATGCCATCTTCGGCGCATTCCTGTTCGGCATCTGCCTGCCGCGCGAGGACCGCCTGCTGGAACACCTGGCCGGGCGCATCGAGCCGCTGGCGATCACCTTGCTGATGCCGGTGCTGTTCGCGGTCGCCGGCCAGGCCACCAGCCCCAGCGTCTTCGCCGGCGCCGGCCTCGCCGGCTTCGTGCTGGTGGTCGGCGTGGCGGTGCTCGGCAAGCTGGTCGGCTGCACCCTGGGCGCACGCCTGAGCGGCCACGACTGGCGCGACAGCCTGACCGTGGGCTCGCTGATGAACGCGCGCGGCCTGATGGAACTGGTGGTGATCAAGATCGGCCTGGACAGCGGCGTGATCGGCCCGGACCTGTTCACCCTGCTGTTCGGGATGACCCTGGTCACCACGCTGATGGCCTCGCCGATGGTGGCGTGGTTCCACCGGGAGCGACACGCGTCCGGCGCCGACGCGCTGGACGCGGGCCACTCCCATCGCTGAGCGACGCGCGGCATGCGCGAAGGACGCACAACGCCATAGGGCAGCGGCGCATGCCGTAATGTGCGACGCATCGCCGACCGTTCGATGACCAGCGCCTTGCCCCTGTCTTCCCGCTACGCCGAAATCGACGCGCCGCCGGCGTTGCGCGATCGCCTGCGCTGCAGCTGGCGCTTTCGCCAGGGCGATGCCGATCCGCTGCCGACGCAGGTACTGCCGGATGGCTGCGTGGACCTGATCTGGGACGGACGCGTCCTGTTCGTGGCCGGGCCGGACCGCGGCGCCAGCAGCGTGGCGCTGACGCCGGGCAGCCTGCTGAGCGGGGTGCGCCTGGCCGCCGGCGCGGGCGCCAGCCTGCTCGGCGTGCCGCTGCATGCCGTCGCCGACCAACGCGTCGCGCTGGACGCGTTGTGGGGCGGCCGCGGCCGCGCCTGGCAAACGCGGCTCGAAGACAGCACCGAACCGCTGGCGTTGCTGCATGCGCTATGCGCCAGCCGTCCACTCGTGGCGGACCAGCCGATGGCCTGGGTGTTCGCGCAACTGGCCGGCGACGATGCGCCGCGCATGACCGAACTCACGCGCAGCCTGGGCATCAGCGAACGCTCGCTGCGGCGCCGCTGCCAGGACGCGTTCGGTTACGGCGCCAAGACCCTGGAACGCATCCTGCGCCTGCAGCGCTTCCTGCGCATCGCCCGCGGCCACGCCACGCTGACCGCGGCGGCATTGGAGGCCGGCTACGGCGACGCCCCACACCTGGTCCGCGACAGCCGCCAGCTAACCGGCCTCAGCCCGCGCGACCTGGTGCAGCAGCACGCGCGCTGAGCTGGCCGTTTTCGCCAAGCCGGCAGCGGCGCCGCGATGGATACTGGCGGCCCTTTCCACGGAGCCCGCCATGAGCCGCGCCGACCAGCAGCACCGCATCGACTACCTGGAATTCGCCGTCGCCTCGATCGCCGCGGCCAAGGCCTTCTACGGCCAGGCCTTCGACTGGACCTTCCAGGACTACGGTCCGGACTACTGCGAATTCCGCGACGGCCGCCTCACCGGCGGCTTCTTCCACGGCACCGCGCAACCCGGCGGCGCACTGGTGGTGCTGTACTCCAACGACCTGGCCGACACCCAGGCGCGCATCGAAGCCGCCGGCGGCCGCATCGTCCGCCCGCTGTTCGAATTCCCCGGCGGTCGCCGCTTCCATTTCGCCGACCAGGACGGTTACGAGCTGGCTGTGTGGTCGGAAGGCTGACGGCTGGACAACACTGCGGCGCAGAGGCCGCTGCGCGTTTGCGGCACCGCCGCCGATCGTCAACCGCGTAATGGCGCAACAGCACGCCGCACGCACACCGCACTCAGTCGCGGGCGTAGTGCCGCAAGAACATGTCCGCCGCCGACTCCGCCACCTGCGCCTGCTGCGCGGCGCTCAATGCCGGCTGGCCCATGGCGATCTGCGGCCAGAACGCGAAGCCCTTGACCAGGCCTTGCAGCTGCTGCGAGGCGAATTCCGGATCCAGCGGCTGCAGGCGGCCGTCGGCCAGGGCCGCGCGGATCCACACCGTGGTGCCCTCTTCCTTGCTGCCCAGTTGCGCGATCAGTTCGCGGGCGCGCTCGGGCGAGTGCACGCCCTGGGCGATGGCCACGCGCGACAGGTCGACGAAGGCCGGATCGTCGAGCAGCCGCAGCTTCTGCTGCAGCAGTTGTAGCAGTTGCTCACGCAACGGCCGGTCGGCGCGATACGGCACGTCGAGCGTGTCCGCGCTGCGCTGCCATAGCCCGCGCAGGATCTCGGCGAACAAGGCGTCCTTGCTCGGGAAGTGGTTGTAGACGGTGCGCTTGGACACGCCGGCGCTGGCGGCGACGCGGTCCATGCTGGTGGCGTCGAAGCCCTGGCTGCGGAACTCGGCGATCGCCGCCTCCAGGATGGCCTGGCGCTTGCGCTCGGTCAGGCGCACCGGGGCCGGCGCGGGGGCGGAGGGACTGGACATGTGGACATTTTACACCGGGCGGTTTACTTTTCTCCAAAGGAAACTACACTGTGTAGTGTAATTTCTTGCCGGCACCCGTCCCGGGGCCGCCTGTCCCCCACCCTGTTGGAATGCCACCGTGCTCGCCTCCGCCCGCCAGATGCCCCGCAGTTCGTCGCCCCACGCGGCTTCGCCCCAGTTCCGCCATGGGCGTTTCCGCAATACGGTTCCCACCGCGACCAGCGCATTGGGGTTTTTCCCGACGCTGCGGCTGATGTGGGAGTTCCTGTTCAACAAACCGGCGCACACCGTGCCGCCGCGACCGCTGCCGGTGCTGCCGCTGACCCGCGCGCAGTTGCTGGCCGCGCCGGACCATAGCCTGTTCCGGCTCGGCCACTCCACGGTGCTGATGAAGCTGCGCGGCGGCTTCTGGCTGACCGACCCGGTGTTCTCCGAGCGCGCCTCGCCGTTCTCCTTCGCCGGCCCCAAGCGCTTCCATGCGCCGCCGATCGCACTGGACGATCTGCCGCCGATCGCCGGGGTGATCCTGTCGCACAACCACTACGACCATCTGGACCGCGCCACCATCGCCCGCCTGGCCGACCGCGTCGGCGTGTTCGTGACGCCGCTGGGCGTGGGCGATCTGCTGCTGCGCTGGGGCGTGGACCCGGCCAAGGTGCGGCAGCTGGACTGGTGGCAATCGACCACGATGGACGGGGTGACGCTGACCGCGACGCCGTCGCAGCATTTCTCCGGGCGCGGGCTGTTCGACAGCGGCCGCTCGCTGTGGTGCTCGTGGGCGATCCAGGACCACGCGCTGAAGATCTTCTTCAGCGGCGACAGCGGCTACTTCGACGGCTTCAAGGCGATCGGCCAGCGGCTCGGTCCGTTCGACCTGACCTTGATGGAAACCGGCGCCTACGACCCGCAGTGGCCGCACGTGCACATGCAGCCGGAGCAGAGCCTGCAGGCGCACCTGGACGTACGCGGGCGCACGCTGCTGCCGATCCACAACGGCACCTTCGACCTGGCCCTGCATGCCTGGCACGAACCGTTCGAGCGCATCGTCGCGTTGGCCGTCGCGGCCGGGGTGACGCTGGCGACGCCGCGCATGGGCGAGCGGGTGGACCTGAGCGCGCCGGTCGCCGGCGACCGCTGGTGGCGCACGCTGGACGAGGTTCCTGCGGCGGCGCGATGAGGCGTTGCGTTGCAGGCGCGGCGACCGCGGGCGCTGGCCCGCGCGCAGCCGCACGCTGACACCGCGTGGCGGCCGCGCACTGCGGCCGACACGCCATGCACTGCGACTACAGGCGCGACCACTCCAGGCCTACGCCGCGGCGGTAGTACACCGCCAGCGCCTGGCCGTAGACGCTGTCGGCGTCGACGAAGCCGAAGTAGCGGCCGTCCAGGCTGTCGCCGCGATGGTCGCCGACCGCCAGCAGCTTGCCGGGCGGCACGCGCACGTCGTACAGGTCAGGGCCGCCGCCGGCATCCAGGTCCAGCTGCGCGATGCGCTCGCCGAACCGTTCCTTGTCGCCATCGCTGCCGATCTGCAGCGGCTGGCCGTTGATCGACAGGTGGCCGCCGCGCAGGTCGACGCGATCGCCGGCCACCGCCACCACGCGCTTGATCAGGCGGGTACCGTCGCGCGGCGAATCGAACACCGCCACGTCGCCGCGCTGCGGATGGCCGCGCTCAAGCACCCGCCATTCGGTGAACGGCACGCGCAGGCCGTAGGCGCTCATGTCCACGGCGACGCGGTCGCCGGGTTGCAGGGTCGGCTGCATCGAGCCGCTCGGGACCACGTAGTGGTTGGCGAACGAGGAACGCGCGGCGGTCAGCAACAGCAGCATGACCGCGATCGGCAGCAGTTCCTTGCGCGTCCAGCGCGCGGCGCGGTGCAGGCGGGAGTCTTGCGGGTCGGTCGAGGTCATGCGACACCTGTGGGATTCGGGCGGGAGCGCATCGCGGCGCGATGCCATGGCGACAGTGCGCGCGTGGCCGCGTGGCCTGCCAGTGACGGAAGGCATGGGCGGCGGTTCCGGCGCCGCGAGTCGGGCGCGGAGGGGTTCTGTCGGGGCTGAAACCTCTCCTGCAGTGCACCCAGCAGGCAATCGCATGCTCTCCCTGTAAGAGCGGCTCCGGGGGCCTCAGACCATCGGTCGCGGCACGGCGCCGGTGGGCGGCCGGCTTGGGAAACCATGACGCTCGAAACGCGCTTGCTCGCGGCTGCGGATGAGGTCGGGGCTGAAGCCCCTCCTACAGGGTCGCCGCCACCGTTTCGCATCCGCCGCAACGAAAAACGGGATGGCCGTTGGGCCATCCCGTTCTCGATCACCGCTGGCGGCGAAGCGCGACTCAGTCCTTCAGGCCGCGGTTCTCCAGCAGCGGTTCGACGCTGGGATCCTTGCCGCGGAAATCGCGGTACAGGGTGGCCAGGTCGACGGTGTTGCCGCGCGAGAGGATCTTGGCGCGGAAGATGTCGCCGTTCTTGCGCGACAGGCCGCCGTTCTCCTTGAACCATTCGAACGCGTCGTCGTCGAGCACTTCCGACCAGAAGTAGGCGTAGTAGCCGGCCGAGTAGCCGCCGCCCCAGATGTGGTCGAAATAGGTGCTGCGGTAGCGCGGCGGCACTTCGGCCACGTCCACCTTGAACTTCTTCAGCGCGTCGGCTTCGAACTTGTCCACGTCCTGCAGCGGCGCGTCGGCCGGCTGGGTGTGCCAGGCCAGGTCGAGCAGCGCCGCCGACAGGTACTCGGTGGTCGCGTAGCCCTGGTTGAAGGTGCGCGCCTTCTTGATCTTCTCCACCAGCTCGGCCGGCATCGCTTCGCCGGTCTTGTAGTGCTTGGCGTAGTGCGCGAACACCTTCGGATCCGAGGCCCAGTGCTCGTTGAACTGCGACGGGAACTCGACGAAGTCGCGCGAGGTCGCGGTGCCGGCGATCGACGGGTACTTCACCTTGGAGAACATGCCGTGCAGCGCGTGGCCGAACTCGTGGAACATGGTGGTGACGTCGTCGAAGCTGAGCAGCGCCGGCTGGCCGGGTGCGGGCTTGGTGAAGTTGCAGACGTTGTAGACCACCGGCTTGGCGCCGGTGAGGCCGTCCTGCTCGACGAACACGTCCATCCACGCGCCGCCGGACTTGCTGTCGCGCTTGTAGTAGTCGGTGTAGAACAGCGCCATCGAGGTGCCGTCCTGGTCGAACACTTCGTACACCTTCATGTCCGGGTTGTAGGTCGGAATGTCGGTGCGTTCCTTGAAGGTGATGCCGTACAGCTCGGTGGCGGCGTAGAACACGCCGTTCTTGAGCACGTTGTCCAGTTCGAAGTACGGCTTGATCTGCGATTCGTCCAGGTCGTACTTGGCCTTGCGCACCTGCTCGGCGTAGAAGTCCCAGTCGGAGGCGGCGAGCTTGAAGCCGCCCTTCTGCGCATCGATCACCTTCTGCATCTCGGCGATCTCGCTGCGCGCCTTGGCGGTGGCGGCCGGCACGGTGTCGGTGAGCAGCTTCAGCGCCGCGGCCGGGGTCTTGGCCATCTGGTCGCCCAGGCTGTAGGCGGCGTAGCTGTCGAAGCCGAGCAGCTTGGCCTTCTGCGCGCGCAGCTGGGCCAGGCGCTGGATGGTCTGGCGGGTGTCGTTGGCGTCGCCCTTCTCGGCGCGCGACTGCGAGGCGGCCATCACCTGGGTGCGCAGCGCGCGGTCCTTCAGCGAGGCCAGCACCGGCTGCTGGGTGGTGTTCTGCAGCGCCAGCAAATACTTGCCGTCGAGCTTGCGCGCCGCGGCGTCCTGCGCGGCCGAGGCGATGTCGCCCTCGGACAGGCCGTCGAGCTTGGCCTTGTCGTCCACCACCACCGCGCCGGCAGCGGTGGCCGCGACCAGCTTGGTGTGGAACTGGGTGGCCAGCGTGGTTTCCTCGACGTTGAGCTTGCGCAGCGTGGCCTTGTCGGCATCGGACAGCTGCGCGCCGGCGCGCACGAATTCCTCGTAGTCGCGCTCGACCAGGCGCTTCTGCTCCGGCTCCAGGTTCAGCGTGTCGCGCTGGTCGTAGATGGTCTTGATCCGCGCGAACAGCTTCGGGTCCAGGCTGATCTCGTCCTGGTGCGCGGCCAGCTTCGGCGCCACCGCTTCCTGGATCTTCTGGCGCTCGTCGTTGGTGTCGGCCTGGACCAGGCCGAAGAAGATCCGCTGGACCCGGCTCAGGGTCTGGCCGCTGCGCTCCATCGCCTCGATGGTATTGGCGAAGGTGGCCGGCTCGGCGTTGTCGGCGATCTTGCGGATCTCGGCCAGGTGCTGCTTCATGCCCTCCTCGAAGGCGGGCAGGTAGTCGGCGTCCTTGATCTTGTCGAACGGGGGCGCCTGGAACGGCAGCGTGCTGGCGCTCAACAGCGGATTGGCGGCGGCGGGAGCGGGGGACTGCGAAGCGGCGGGGGCGGCGGGCACGGGCGTGGACTCCTTACCGGAACAGGCGGCCAGCGCCAGGCTGATGGCGGCGGCCAGAACGACGGTACGCGACATGGGTGGAACTCCTGACAGGGACATGGTGGCGGGGCAGCCGCGCACGCTACGCGGTTTGCGCGGGGCGGGCATGTGCCATTGGATCTGGGGGTGGGCCCGTGGGTCAGGTTGGCGATGGCGGCAGCAGCGGCCTGGGTTGAAGGCTTGGCGCGTCGCGACTGAAGTCGCTCCCACAGTGGGCTTGGCCGACATGGCAGCAACAGCGAGGCTCCTTGTGGGAGCGACTTCAGTCGCGACGGGGCTTGCCCGGGAGACATGGTCCGGCTGGCGATCGCCAGCCGGCCGGCACATGGACTACAGCGCCCCGGGCAGCGGCAGCGCCTCGTCCTTGAAGATCGCCACGTGCGGCACGCCGTCGGCGCCGATCCAGCCGCGGTACATGCCCTCGGTGTTGAACGGGAAGGCGACGCTGCCGTCGGCGCCGAGCGCGATCGCGCCGCCGTCGCCGCCGGCCTTGGGGATCTGCTGGTCGATCACCGCCTCGGCCGCCTGCGCCAGGCTCTGCCCGGCGTACTTGACCCGCGCGCAGATGTCGTAGGCCGCCACCGCACGGATGTAGTACTCGCCCCAGCCGGTGCCGGACACCGCGCAGCGGCTGTCGGCATAGGTGCCGGCGCCGATGATCGGCGAATCGCCGACGCGGCCGTAGCGCTTGTTGGTCATGCCGCCGGTGGAGGTGCCCGCGGCCAGCCGGCCCTGCGTGTCCAGCGCCAGCGCGCCAACCGTGCCGAAGTGCCTGGCGGTCTCCAGGTCGGCGTGCGCCTGCTTGTTCGCCTCTTCCTTCAGCGCCTGCTGCAGCTGCTTCCAGCGCTTGTCGGTGCGGAAGTAGGACGGATCGACCAGGGTCACCCCGTGCTGGCGCGCGAACGCCTCGGCGCCGTCGCCGACCAGCATCACGTGCTCGGACTGGTCCATCACCGCGCGCGCCAGCTGGATCGGGTTCTTCACCCGATGCACGCCGGCCACCGCACCGGCCTTGCCGCTGGCGCCGTCCATGATCGCCGCGTCCAGTTCGTTGCGGCCGTCGTGGGTGAACACCGCGCCCTTGCCGGCGTTGAACTGCGGCGAATCCTCCAGCACCGCGATCGCCGCGGCGACCGCGTCCACCGCCGGCCTGCCCTGCGCCAGCAGCCCCTGCCCGGTGCGCAGGGCCGTTTCCATCGCCGCGCGCGCCTGCGCCAGGTCGGCGGCGCTGCTGCTGGCGCGCTCGACCCCGGCACCGCCGTGGATCACCAGGGTGGTGGCGGGAATCTCACGCATTTGCCCATCGCGCACCGCGTAGTAGCGATGGAACACCGGCGCATCGACCCGGCCGTCGGGCAGGTGCAGGGTGGAGCCGGGGCCGACACCGACGGTCTCGATGCGCGCGGCCTGCAGCGCTTGTCCGGCCGGCGTGGGCGGTTGCAGCGGGCCGGCGACCACGGTGGCGCCGGCGTGCGGATCGGTCGCGTAGACCCGTGCGCTGCCGTCGCCTTCCACCGCCACGGCGGCGCTCTCGTCCACGCCCAGGCCGATCAGCGGCTGCCCGGCCGGGGCCAGCGTCGCTGCCTTGGCGCGGAACGCGAACAGCCGGCCGAGCCGGTCGCGCTCCTTGAAGTGGGTGTCGGTGATGACGCGCTTGAGCAGGTCCAGGTGCAGGAAGTCGGTCTCGATGGTGGTGGCCGGCCCCAGCGGATCGGCCAGCGCCGGCGCGCTGGTCAGGCTGCCGCCGTCCATCGCCCCGTACAGGTACTCGCCGAGCATCGCCAGGCCGGCGCTGGTGCCGCCGAGCGGCTTGCCGGCGCGCAGGTGCGCGTCCAGCGCGGCGGCCACCGGCGTGCCCTTCCAGTAGCGCACGTAGCGCGACTGGTCGCCGCCGGCGATGAAGATGCCGTCGGCGCGGGCCAGGCTGCGCAGCAGCGCCGGATCGCTGGAGGCGCCGCGGCCGCTGAACACGAAGGTCTCCACCGAGGCCACGCCGCCGACATCGCGGTAGAACTCCTCGGCCACTTCGTTGCCTTGCGAGGCGCGCAGCACCACCACGTGGCCGTGCCCGGCCTTGGCCATGAACCAGCGCAGCGCATCGTAGTTGCGGTCGCCGCCGCCCATCAGCAGCAGCCCCGGCGCGACCGGGCCGGGCGTGGGCAGGGCCGGATCGCCGACCAGGTACTGGCGGTAGTCGCGCGCGGCGGCGGGCGCGGCCAGGCACAGGCCCAGCAATGCCACCAGCCAGGGCCGGAACGGGCCGACGGAACGGGTCATGCGGATCTCCTCGGGAGGCGGGACGGGAACCGGGCCTGCCGGCCCGTTGCAGACAGGGGACGAACGGCGGCGCGGTTTCCCTCCATGCCGTTGTGCCGCTTCGCAGCGGCGCGCAGGCGCTGCCACGCGGGCGGACGATCGGCTAATGTGGGATACATGCCCGCCTCCCTCGACGATTGGTTCGTCCACGAGATCCTCGTCCACGAGCAGGCGCTGAGCGGCTACCTGCGGCGCTGCTGGCCGCATCGCGAGGAATGGCACGACCTGCGCCAGGAGATCTACGTGCGCGTCTACGAGGCCGCCGGCAAGGCGCGGCCGAGCCTGCCCAAGTCGTTCCTGTTCGCCACCGCGCGGCACCTGATGACCGACCGGCTGCGCCGCAGCCGGGTGGTGTCGATCGAGGCAGTGGGTGATTTGGAGTCGCTGCACGTCCTGGTAGACGAGCTGTCGCCGGAACGCTGGTGCGGCGGGCGGCAGGTGCTGGGACGGCTGGCGGCCGCCTTCGACCGCCTGCCCGACCGCTGCCGCAGCGTGATCTGGCTGCGGCGGGTCGAGGAACTGTCGCAAAAGGAGGTGGCCGTGCGTCTGGGCATCAGCGAGAAGACCGTGGAAAAGCACGTGGCCAAGGGCATGCGCCTGCTGGCCGATCAGTTTCATGGCGGCGACGGCGCGCATGCGCCCGCGGCGCCGCGGCAGGCACGGGCACGGGATGGACAGCAGGCGGATTGAGTTGCGCGCGGCGGCCTGGCTGGCGCGCTGCGACCGCGGCGACTGGTCGCCGCAGCAGCAGGCGCGGCTGGACGCGTGGCTGGCGGCGGCCACCGCGCACCGGGTGGCGTTCCTGCGCCTGCAGGCGGCGTGGCAGCAGAGCGGGCGGCTGCAGGCGCTGGGCGCGGGCCAGCGCGACGGCCACATTCCGCCACGCGGCAGCTGGCGCGGGCTGGCAGGGAGCGACAGCGAAGCGAGCGGCAACGCGGCGGCCGCCGCTCCCGGCGCAGCGACCGACCTTGGCCAGCTGCGCTTCGCGCCGCGCCGGCCAGCGCGCGCGCGGCGGCGCTGGCCGCTGGCGCTGGCGGCGACGCTGCTGCTCGGCGCCATCCTCGGCCTGGGCTGGCGCCAATCGGCAACGGTGGCACCGGTCGCCTACGCCAGCGCCACCGGCCGCCTGCGCCCGCTGGCGCTGGCCGACGGCTCGCGCGCGACGCTGAGCAGCGACAGCCGCATCGACGTGGCGCTGTCGCGCGCGCAGCGGCATATCGACCTGCAGCGCGGGGAGGCGTTCTTCGAGGTCAGCAAGGATCCGGCGCGGCCGTTCGTGGTCGCCAGCGGCGCGCGCCGGGTGGTGGCGGTGGGCACGCGCTTCGCGGTGCGCCGCGATGCCGACGTGCTGCGCG
The DNA here is from genome assembly GCA_025666215.1 of Xanthomonas campestris pv. phormiicola. NCBI lineage: Bacteria > Pseudomonadati > Pseudomonadota > Gammaproteobacteria > Lysobacterales > Lysobacteraceae > Xanthomonas > Xanthomonas campestris. Next base: position 5,121,603 of record CP102593.1, read on the forward strand.
TGGTGGTCACCGAAGGCACGGTGCGGCTGGAGTCGGCGGCGAACCCGCAGGCGCCGCCGACCCTGCTGCCGGCCGGCAGCATCGCCCTGGCCGGCCCGCACGGGGTGCTGGTGCGGCGGGTCGCGCTTGCCGAGGCCGAACGCGCGCTGGACTGGCGCAACGGCTATCTGACCTTCGACGATACCCCGCTGCAGGCCGCGGTGGCCGAGTTCAACCGCTACAACACGGTCAAGCTGCAGGTGGCCGATGCCGGCGCCGGCGCGCTGCGCGTGGGCGGCAATTTCCGCTGGTCCAATACCGAGGCGTTCGTGCGCCTGCTCGAGCAGGGCTTCCCGATCCGCGCCGAGCGCCGCGGCGACCAGGTGCTGTTGCACAGCCGCTGAGCGCTTCGATGCGCGGGCGTGCATCGCGGCAGGGGGGATTTGCGCAGGTCGTTCGTCCTGTCTAGCGGGGGCGTGGCCTTGCGCCTGTGTCAGGGGAGAAAACGCGATGCGATATCCGATGCGTGTGCTGCTGCTGAGCATGGCCTGTGCGACCGCCTGCGCGGCGCAGGCGCAAGCGGCGGCCGACGGCCAGGCCGCGGCCAGCCAGGTGAACATTCCCGCCGGCCCGCTGCGCGCGGCGCTGGAGGCGCTGGCGCGGCAATCCGGCGCGCAGCTGATCTACCGCGCCGACCAGCTCGACGGCGCGCGCAGCGCCGGCGCGCACGGCCCGCTGGACACCGCGCAGGCGCTGCAACGCGTGCTGCAGGGCAGCGGCTTCGTCGCCCAGCGCGATGCCTCCGGCGCCTGGCTGGTGCGGCGCCAGGAGCCGGCAGCGGCGGCGCCGCGCGCGCAGCCGGTGCGCGCCACCCGGCCTGCCGCCGCGCCCGCCGAGCCGGTCGCCGAGCTGCAGACGCTGCAGGTCACCGGCTCGCGCATCCCGCGTGCGCAACTGGAAGGGCCGGCGCCGATCAGCGTGATCAGCGCCGAACAGATCAAGGCCAACGGCTTCACCTCGGTGCCGGACGTGCTGCGCGCGATGACCCAGAACGGCGGCGAGACGCAGAGCCCGCAGTCGGCCAGCGGCGCCGACTTCTCGCCCGGCGCGCAGCAGGTGGACCTGCGCGGGCTCGGCCCCAACCACACCCTGGTGCTGGTCAACGGCCGCCGCATCGCCGACTTCCCGATGCCGTTCAAGGGCCGCAGCAACTTCACCGACATCTCCAACATCCCGCTGGGCATGATCGAGCGCATCGAGATCCTGACCGGCAGCGCCTCGGCGATCTACGGCTCGGACGCGATCTCCGGCGTGGTCAACTTCATCCTCAAGAAGCACGCCGACGGCACCACCCTGGACTATCGCTTCGGCACCACCAGCGGCGGCGGTGGCGACAACTTCAACCTGAGCCTCAGCAGCGGTTTCTCGCGCGGCGCGTTCGATGCGGTGTTCGGCGCAGAAGTGGAGACGCAGAACCCGTTGTGGGCCTACCAGCGCAGCCGCCAGGACAGCACCCTGGACGGCCCGACCGAGCGTTCGCAGGTGCCGCGCCGCACCTTCCTGCGCACCGACTACGACGACAACTACCTGGATCCGGGCGCGGCCACCTGCGCGGCGGTGTCCGGCCTCAACGGCGGCAGCACCGGCTACGCCTCGCGCCCGGGCTACGGCGCGTTCTGCGGCAGCAGCGGCTCGATCGGCTACGGCACCATCACCAACAGGCGCCGCGGCATCAACGCCTACGCCTCGCTCAACTACGCCTTCGACAGCGGCACCGAGTGGTTCGCCGACCTGCAGCTGGGCTACCACGAGCTGTCGCTGTACCGCGACGTGACCCAGTGGGGCTACATGGCCGCGGACGGCAACGAGGAAGGCTATTTCTACAACCAGGCCACCGACCAGATCGAGGCCTGGGGCCGCCAGTTCAGCCCCGAGGAAATGGGCGGGCTCGAGGCCGGCACCATCCGTACCCGGCAGAAGACCTTCAGCCTGACCACCGGCTTCAAGGGCAAGCTGGCCAGCGACTGGGACTACGAGGCCAGCCTCAGCCATTCGCAGTACCAGGCCACGATCAGCTGGCCGCAGATCGTCGCCGCGCGCGCCAATGCGCTGTTCCTCGGCCCGCAGCTGGGCGTGGACGACGATTCCGGCCTGCCGATCTTCAACGCGGACCCGCAGCGCCTGTACACGCCGCTGACCCGCGACGAGTACGACAGCATCGCCCAGCGCAGCGTGTACCAGCCGCGTTCGCGCACCGACACCGCGGCGTTCACCGTGACCAACCCCAGCCTGTTCGCGCTGCCCGGCGGCGACGCCGGGCTGTCGGCCACCGCCGAGTTCGGCAACCAGGGCTACGACCTGCGTCCGGATCCGCTGGCCACCCAGTACTACTACTACAGCTGGAAGGATTCCGACGGCCACGGCAGCCGCAACCGCTGGGCGCTGGCCAGCGAGCTGCGCCTGCCGGTGCTGTCGACGCTGGCGCTGAGCCTGGCCGGACGCTACGACCAGTACCGTTTCTCCGGCCGCACCCTGGGCAAGTTCACCTACAGCGGCGGGCTGGAATGGCGGCCGCTGGACACACTGCTGCTGCGCAGCTCCTACGGCACCGCGTTCCGCGCGCCGGACCTGCACTACATCTACGCCGGCGCCGGCAACGACGAGACCTCCGGCGTGGACTACTACCGCTGCGCCAGCGAAGAACCCGGCGTCGCGATCGAGGACTGCAGCTACAACGACGAGGCGATCATCCGCGGCCGCAGCGGCAACCGCAAACTGGACCCGGAAACCAGCACCTCGTGGACCGCCGGCTTCGTCTGGTCGCCGCGACCGGAGCTGGACGTGTCGGTGGACTACTTCGACATCGACATGCGCAACCAGGTGCAGGACCTGCGCGTGGACCAGGTGCTGCGCGACGAATCCGAGTGCCGGCTGGGCAACCTGGATGCGGCCTCGACCACCTGCCAGCAGGCGCTGGCGCGGGTCACCCGCAGCGCCGACGGCGACCTGTACGGGGTCTACGTCAACCCGATCAACATCGCCCGCGAGAGCACCAGCGGCATCGACCTCAGCACCCACTACCGGCTGGACACCGCGATCGGCACGTTCCGCTTCAGCGGCAGCTACACCTGGGTGCGCCGCCACGACATCCAGGTCTACGCCGGCGAAGCGATGGTGGACGAATTCGCGGTCAACAGCGGCTACGACATCCCGCGCAGCAAGGCCAGCGCCAGCGTGTCGTGGGAACGCAAGGCGTGGTCGGCGACGCTGCACGGCGAGCGCCTGGGCCGCCTGCCCAGTTCCGATTCCTACGACCAGGTCTACGACCCGGACAGCGGCGACAGCCCGTGGATCGGCGCCACCTACCGCTACAACGCCTCGGTGCAGTACCGCATCGGCGACCATGCGCAGCTGTCGCTGGCGGTGACCAACCTGTTCGACAAGATGCCGACGCGCGACCGCACCTACACGTCGTATCCGTACTACGACGTGTCCTGGTTCGACACCGTGGGCCGCAGCCTGTACCTGCAGTACACGCACAAGTTCGGCGGCAGCGCGCTGTAGCGGCGCAGTCGCTGGCACCGCGCGTGGCGCTTTTTCGACACTTTGCAGGTCGCGGCGACCTTGTGGGAGCGACTTCAGTCGCGACGGGCGTTACCGGTAGAGCCCGTCGCGACTGAAGTCGCTCCCACAGCACTGCGCGAGCTATGAGTTGCAGGTCGGTCGGCGCAATCTTGCAGGAGCGGCTTCCGCATCGACGTGCCGGCCGGCCTCACAACGTATCGCGATGCTTGCCGCGCCACGGCCGGTACCAGGTGCGGATCGCGGCGATGTCGGCGTGCATGTCGGCGCTGGTGTGGAACAGCGGGCCGAGGCCGACGGTGCGGCTGGGGTAGTCGAAGTACACCGGGAAGATCGGGATCTCGGCGCCGTGGGCGATCTTCCAGAAGCCGACCTTCCACTTCTCCACCCGCTTGCGCGTGCCTTCCGGCGTGATCACGTACCACATGCGCGGCGCTTCGCGGATCAGCGCCACCGCCTGCTCGACCACGCCGCGCGGCGACTTGCGGTCCAGCGGGATGCCGCCGAGCTTGCGCAGCAGCGGCCCCAGCGGCCACCAGAACAGCTGGGTCTTGCCAAGCACGCGCACCTCGAAGCCGACCGCGAACTTGACCGCGAAGCCGAGGAAACCGTCCCAGTTGGACGAATGCGGGGCGACGATCATCACCAGCTTCGGCACGTCCGGGAACTCGCCCACCACCCGCCAGCCAGTCAGGCGCAGCGCGGTGCGGCCGAGCCAGCGGCCGAAGCGGCTGGGCTTGACCATCGGCATGTTCGGGGTCGCGGTGGGCAACGAAAAATCGCGTTCGCTCAAAAGTCACTCCCAGCGGCCGGGCGAACGGCCGCGTTTGATCTGGCTGCGCTCGCGCTTGGCATCCAGGCGCCGCAGCTTGGCGCCATGCGAGGGTTTGGTGGCGATGCGCCGCTTCGGCACCGACAGCCCGGCGGCGATGAACTCGGCCAGGCGCTGGCGCGCATCGTCGCGGTTGCGGTCCTGGGTGCGGAAGCGCTGCGCGTCGATCACCAGCACGCCCTCGGCGGTGATGCGGCGGTCGCGCCGCGCCAGCAGCCGCGCACGCAACGGCTCCGGCAGCGACGGCGAGCCGGCCAGATCGAAACGCAGCTCCACCGCGGTGGAGACCTTGTTGACGTTCTGCCCGCCCGCGCCGCTGGCGCGCACGAAGCGCTCGACGATTTCGCTTTCCGGAATCGCCAGGCTGTTCGAGATGTGGATGGCCCCGGTACCCATCCGCGAATTGTAGGGCATCCGCCAGACGGCTTGATTTTCCAGGGTGCGCGTCCGCACTGTGAAGACCCGGGCAGCGCCGGTGGCCGCGGCGCGGAGCCGAACCGCGGCCGGCCACGCGGGTCGGCGCAGACGGCGGGGCCGCGGCGATTCCCGTATCCTGGCCGCCGGTCATAGCCTTGCAGGACGCTCGATGAACCCGACCCCGCTCCTTTCCCGTCGCTGGCCGCAGCGCCTGCTGCTGGCCGCGCTGCTGGCCCTGGCCGCAGGCTCCGCGCTGGCCGAGCCGCCCAGCGACGGCGACGTCAACCGCCTGCTGTCGGCCTCGCGCGCGCAGAACATGCTCGACAGCATGCTGCCGCAGATCGAGGCGATGCAACGCCAGCAATTCGCGCAGCTGACCGCGCAGCACCCGCTCGACGCGGTGCAGCAGCAGAAGGTGCAGCAGATCCAGGAGCGCACCCAGGCCACCGTGCGCAAGGCGCTGTCGTGGCAGGAAATGCGCCCGCTGTACGTGAACCTGTACAAGCAGTCGTTCTCCAGGCAGGACGTGCTGGCGATGGCCGAGTTCTACGAGAGCCCGGCCGGGCAGAGCATGCTCGACAAGACCCCGCAGCTGATGCAGAACCTGATGGGCGCTGTCCAGCAGAAGATCACCCCGCTGTTCGCCGACCTGCAGAAGGACCTGGAACAGACCGTCGACGCGCCGGCGGCGGCGAAGCCGTAGACCTGCCGCGAGGGCGACTGGGCAGCGCCTCGCCTCCCTGTGGGAGCGACTTCAGTCGCGACGAACGAAGCGGCAGTCTTACCGGCGTCGGCGCAGCTCCAGGCCCACATCGTCCAAGCCCGCCTGGAATATTTCCGATCGAACCATGCAACCTGCAATGGCCTTGGGCCATCAGTCGCGACAGGCGTTTCCGGTAATGCCCGTCGCGACTGAAGTCGCTCCCACAGGACTCCCGCGGCGACGGAAGCGGCGCTAGCCAGTCACTTGGTCACGCACCGCCGCACCACCCGGTAACCACGGCGCCGCCGACCAGCCGAACAAGCCGAACGCGCGCACGAACTCCGCATCCAGCGGTGCGTTCACCTCGATCCGGCGCCCGTCCGGATGCGGGAAGGTCAGCCGCTCGGCGTGCAGCAGCATGCGGTGCACGCCCTGCATGCGGAAGATCCGGTTGTGGCGGCCGTCGCCATGGCTGGTGTCGCCGATCAGATGGTGCGACAGGTGCTTGAGGTGGCGGCGGATCTGGCGGAAGCGCCCGGTCAGCGGGCTGCAGCGCAGCAGCGCGTAGCGCGAGGTGCCGAACTCGCCCGACGGCACCGGCAGCTCGCCGCAGGCCAGGCGCTGGAAGCGGGTCTGCGCCGGCTTCTTCAGCGGCTTGCCGGGGCCGCCGTCGAGGTCGTGGTCGACCTCGAAGCGCTCCTCGGCCGGCCAGCCGCGGCAGATCGCCAGGTAGTCCTTGCCGACCTCCCCGCCCATCAGCGCCTTGCCCAGCGCGCTGGCGGTGTCGCGGTCGAAGGCCAGCAGCAGGCAGCCGCTGGTGGCGCGGTCGAGCCGGTGCACCAGGAAGATCGGGCGGCGCAACTGCTCACGCAGGCGATCGGCGAGGAAGTCGTCCTCGCCGCGGGCCAGTTTGCTGTCGTGGACCATCAACCCGGCGGGCTTGTCGACCACGGCCAGGAACGGGTCCAGATGGAGGATCTGCAAAGAATCGGGGGAGGCGCTCACTGCCGGATTATCCGCGCCGCGTCAGCAAGCCACAATGCGCCCGCCACGCAGCGTCCCGCGCCAGGCCGTTGACGCCGCCGTGCCGCGGCTCGACGATGACCTCCCCCCACGCTGCGGAGAATCCCCATGAAACGCTGGCTGCTGTTGTCGCTGCTGACCGTCGTGCCGCTGGCGCATGCGCTGGACCTGCCCTACGACGCCGCGGCCGACGCCAAGGCGCAGGTGCAGCAGGCGCTGGCCGCCGGCAGGAAGGCGCACAAGCCGACCCTGCTGATCTTCGGCGCCAACTGGTGCGGCGACTGCCGCGCGCTCGACGCCTCGCTGCACACGGCCAAGAACGCCGCGCTGGTGAACGCGCATTTCGAAGTGGTCAAGATCGATGTCGGCAACTTCGACCACAACCTCGAACTGAGCCAGGCCTACGGCGACCCGATCCAGAAGGGCATTCCGGCCGCGGTGGTGGTCGGTGCCGACGGCAAGACGCTGTACACCACTAAGGCCGGCGAGCTGGCCAATGCGCGCAAAATGAGCGATCAGGGCATCTACGACTTCTTCGCCAAGGTGGCCGGCGCACCGGCAGGGCACTGAGCCGCCGCATCCACGGCGACGGCTGCCGGTGGCGACCGGCAGCCGTATCAGTGCCAGGACATGTCATTTCCGCGTAAGTCGCGCCGTTCCTGCATGCGCACGCTGCCATGTCATCGCGCGGGTTCACGTCCTCTCTCGTACTGCCCCATGCACATGCAAGCGCTGCGCGATCCGCTCGGGGATGAAGACACGCCCTACAGCAACTGGATCCCGAAGCGGCGCACGCCCAGCGCCAATGCGCCGAAGCAGGCGATGGTCAGCAGCGCGCAGGCGGCCAGCGTCCACCAGAAGCCCAGCCGCGGCAACAGCAGCGGAAACGCCAGGAACATCGGCAAGGTCGGCAGCACGTACCAGAACGTGTACCAGGCATGGTTGGCGATCTTGGCCTGCGGCTGCCGCTCCAACTGCAGCCAGATCAGCGTCAGCAAGGTCACCAGCGGCAAGGCGGCGATCAGTCCGCCGAGCCGGTCGCTGCGCCGCGCCACTTCGGAAATCGCCACCACCAGCGCGGCGGTGATCAGATACTTGCCGACGATCCAGGGCATGTGCGGCTCCGAAGCTGAAGGAAAAACGCGGCGGCGTTCGGCGCTGCAACGCAGCGCATATCGCGCGGCGGTGGCGAGGAACCTAGCGCCGCCACCATGCCGAGAGCAGGCTGACCACGCCGATGCCGCCGGCGATCCACGCCCATAGCGAGGCGCCGCCGAGTTGCGGCCCACCCGCGTGGAGCGCGTACAGCAGCACGGCGACGGTGAGCAGGCCCACGCCGCTGATCGCGGTGACCACGCGGCGCTGCATGCGCAGCAGGATCAGGTTGAGGTCGGACAGATCGCGCGAGCGCATCGACAGCTCGTGGCCGCCTTCCACCTGCTGGCGCAGCCAGCTGTGGACCAGGCGCGGCATGTCCGGCGCGTGGGTCATGATTTCCGGCAGCCGCTTGCGCAGTTCGTGCAGCGCGCGCTGCGGGCTGTAGCGCTCGACCAGGATGCGCTCGAGCACCGGCCGCGCCACCGCCCAGATGTCCAGCTGCGGATCCAGCTGGCGGCCGACGCCCTCGATGTTGAGCAGGGTCTTCTGCAGCAGGATCAGCTGCGGCTGCAGGGTCAGCTGGTAACGCTGGGCGACGCGGAACAGCTTGATCAGCACCTCGGCCAGCGAGATCTGCGACAGCGGCCGGGTGAAGTACGGCTCGCATACCGAGCGCGCCGCCGCCTCCAGTTCGTCGATGCGCACGTTGGCCGGCATCCAGCCCGCCTCCACGTGCAGCTCGGCCATGCGCCGGTAGTCCTTGTTGAAGATGGCCATGAAGTTCTCGGCCAGGTAGTACTGATCTTCCTGCGACAGCTGGCCCATGATGCCGAAGTCCAGCGCGATGAAGCGCGGGTTGATCCGTCGCGCCGGATCGCTGTCCACCCAGATGTTGCCGGCGTGCGCATCGGCATGGAAGAAGTTGTCGCGGAACACCTGCGTGTAGAACACGCGCACGCCCTTGGCCGCCAGCGCCTTGCGGTCGATGCCGGCGGCATCGAGCGAGGCGATGTCGTCGGAAGGAATGCCGCGCACCCGTTCCAGGGTCAGCGCGCGCTCGGCGGTATGGCTCCAGATCACCTCCGGCACGTACATGTCGTCCGAATGCAGCCAGAAGCGGCGCAGCACGCTGGCGTTGGCGCCTTCGCGCTGCAGGTCCAGTTCCGCGGCCAGGGTGGTCTCGATCTCGGCCACCACTTCGCGCGGACGGATCTTGTCGGCGCGCGGATGCGCGCGATCGACCAGCGCGGCGGCGGATTTCAACAGGGCAATGTCGGCGTCGATCTGCCGCTCGATGTCCGGGCGCAGCACCTTGACCACCACTTCGCGGCCGTCGTGCAGCGTCGCCGCATGCACCTGCGCGATCGAGGCCGAGGCCAGCGGGGTGGTGTCGAAACTGGCGAAGGCCACGCCGATCGGCTGCCCCAGCGCCTGCTCGACGATGCGCCGCGCGGCCTCGCCGTCGAACGGGCGCACCCGGTCCTGCAGCAGGGTCAGTTCCTCGGCCACGTCCGGCGGCATCAGGTCGCGGCGGGTGGACAGGATCTGCCCGAACTTGACGAAGATCGGGCCCAGGTCCTGCAGCGCCAGGCGCAGCCGCGCGCCGCGCGACTGCGCGGCGATGTCCGGGCTGGCGCGCGGCACGAACGGCTTGGCCAGGCGCAGCCAGCGCTCGGCCGGGGTGCCGTCGAGCAGATCGTCCAGGCGGTAGCGCAGGATCACCCGGCCGATGCGGCTGGCGCGGAACATCGCCTTCATGCGCCGCGTCCCGGCTGCAGCCGCGCCACCCGCGCGGCCAGGCGCTCGACATCGTCGCGCACCGCATCCACATCGTCGTAGAACGCCTCCAGCTCGGCGCGCGGGACCACGTCGCGCGATTCCTCGGTGACGAATTCGGCCGCGCTCTGCGCCAGGTCCTGCGCGCTGCGCTGGGCCTGCTGCAGTGCCGCGCGCGCCGCGTTGGCGAACTGCACGCCGAGCACGTCGCCGAACACCTGGGTGAACGGGCGCTGCCAATCCGGGTCGAAACGCCCCGCCAACTGCTGCAGGCGCCGCGCCAGTTCGGCATCGCCGGACACCCGCACGCGCCCGCCGGGGCTGGCCCCGCGCCGCGCCTGGGCCAGGAACGGCAGCTGCGCGAACAGCCCGCCGAGGGTGCTGCGCACCGCCAGGTCCGGCTCCTGCGCCGCATCCACCGGTCCAACCTGCAGGCGCGTGCCGTCCACACGGATCTGCAGCGCCAGCGCCGGCGCGTCCAGGGTCAGCGCCACGCGCTGGCCGTCGAGACCGCGCAGCGCCTCGCGGGTATCCGGGTCCAGCGCCAGCGCGCGGTTGAGCGCCGCTTCCAGCGCGCGGCCGGCCAGGGGCTTGAGGGCATCGAGGGGAGAAGGCGACATGCGCGCATTCTACAAGGCCGCGGCGCAACGCCATGCGACAACGCGCCGGCCTGGGCCGCGGCGGGCAAAACCTTCATGCTATGCGCCCCACAGCGACGCCCCAGCGGCGAGGACGTGCATGCGCAAGATCCGGGTCGGCATCATTTTCGGCGGCAAGTCGGCCGAGCACGAGGTTTCGCTGCAATCGGCGCGCAATATCGTCGATGCGCTGGACCCGCAGCGTTTCGACGCCACCCTGATCGGCATCGACAAGCAGGGCCGCTGGCACGCCAGCGAGCGCGATACATTCCTGCTGCATGCCGACGATCCGGCGCGCATCGCGCTGCACCACAGCGGCCGCGGCGTGGCGGTGATTCCCGGCAACGACGCGCAGCCGCTGCGCGCGCTGCAGCCGGCGCAGGCGCTGGAGCAGATCGACGTGGCGTTCCCGATCGTGCACGGCACCCTGGGCGAGGACGGCACGCTGCAAGGCCTGCTGCGCATGGCCGGGCTGCCGTTCGTCGGCTCCGGCGTGCTCGGCTCGGCGCTGGCGATGGACAAGGACGTGGCCAAGCGCCTGCTGCGCGACGCCGGGCTGGAGGTGGCGCCGTTCGCCTGCATCCGCCGCCGCGATGCGGCGCAGGCCGATTTCGCCGCGCTGGCCGTGCAGTTCGGGCTGCCGTTGTTCGTCAAGCCAGCCAACCAGGGTTCCTCGGTGGGCGTGAGCAAGGTGCACGACGCCGCCGCGTTCGACGCGGCGCTGGCGCTGGCCCTGGCCTACGACCACAAGGCGCTGGTGGAAGCGGCCATCGACGGGCGCGAGATCGAATGCGCGGTGCTCGGCAACGACGCGCCGCAGGCCAGCGTCTGCGGCGAGGTGGTGGTGCACGACGCGTTCTATTCCTACGAGACCAAATACATCAGCGAGACCGGCGCCGAGGTGGTGGTGCCGGCGGCGATCGACGACGCCACCCAGGAGCGGATCCGCGCCGTCGCATTGCGCGCCTACGCCGTGCTGGAATGCGCCGGCCTGGCGCGGGTGGACGTGTTCCTGAGCGGCGACGGCCGCATCGTGATCAACGAACTCAACACCCTGCCGGGTTTCACCCGCATCAGCATGTATCCGAAGCTGTGGCAGGCCAGCGGACTGAGCTACCGCGCACTGATCACGCGCCTGATCGAGCTGGCGCTGGACCGCCATGCGCAGGACGCGGCGCTGCGCAGCGCGGTAGCCTTGCCGGGATCAGGCGAACAGGCAGCCGCCACGCAATGACGTGAATCGCGCCAGCGGCGCGCACAAAAACGAACGGCCCGCCGCACCGGATGTCTCCGGTGCGGCGGGCCGTTCGCGATGCAGCGCGGGCGACTACACCTTGCCGCGGCGGAACATCGAGATCACGGCCAGAATCAGGAACACCACGAACAGGATCCAGGCGATGTTGGTCGCGGCGCCGGCGATGCCGCTGAAACCCAGCACGGCCGCGATGATGGCGATGACGAAGAAGATGATGGCGTAATGCAGCATGGCAAGGTCCAGAAGTTGTCGTGCCGAATCGGCGCGCAGTTATCTTCTGAAACTGCCGGTCGTCAGGGAGTGACGGAAGTGTGGCGGCCCCATGATGACGCCAGGCGCTGCAGGCCCTGGGCGATCGAAACCTGCGGCACGTAGCCGAAATCGCGCCGCGCCGGTTCCATGCTGTACCAATGCGGCGTGCACAGCTGCTCGGCCAGGAAGCGAGTCAGCGGCGGCTCGCCGCGCAGGCGCAGCAGCGGCCACAGCGTTTCGCAGGCGGCGCCGATCCGGTAGGCGGCCTTGAACGACAGGGTCCTGGTCACCGGCGGCGCGCCGGTCGCGGCCAGCAGCTTGTTCAGCAGCTCGCGCATCGGCAGCGGCTCGGCGTTGGAAATGAAGTACGCCTTGCCGGCGCAGGCCGCGCCCACCGCCAGGTGCTCGAACGCGTCGAAATGCGCCTGCGCGGCATTGTCGATGAAGGTGGAATCGACCAGGTTGCCGCCACCGCCGACCAGGCGCACGCGCCCGGCCTGCGCGCGCGCGACCAGCTTGGGCAGGATCTGGTTGTCGCCCGGCCCCCAGATCAGCCGCGGCCGCAGCGCCACCACCGCCAGCTGCGCGTCGTTGGCGGCGAGCACCGCGCGCTCGGCGATGGCCTTGGTCGCCGCGTACGGCGCCTGGAAGTTCTCGCCGTACGGCACCTGGTCCGCGCCCAGGCCTTCCACCGGATGGGTGGCGCGATGGGTCACGCTCGGTGTGGAGGTGTAGATCAGACGGCTCACGCCGTGCGCGCGGCAGGCGGCCAGCACGTTCTCGGTGCCGACCACGTTGGGCTGGTAGTAGCTGTCGTAGCTGCCCCAGGCACCGGCCTTGGCCGCATTGTGGAACACCGCCTCGGCGCCGGCGACGGCGTGGTGCAGCGCCTGCGCATCGGTCAGGTCGCCGCGCACCTGGGCCACGCCCAGCGCCTGCAGCTCCGGATAGTGCCCGCGGTTGTAGCTGATCACCTCGTGCCCGCGCGCGACCAGCCCGCGGCACAACGCCTGGCCCAGGAATCCACCACCGCCCGTCACCACTATCTTCATCGCGCCGCACCGATCGCACCAGGGCGCACACGATAGCCGGGGTCGCCCGGGAAGGCGATCCGCGCCACGGCTGGCGAGGGCGGTGAGCGCCCAAGTCGTTGATCTTGTGGAACTTCATAATTCTTCACCGTGGCATCAGGCACTTCATCCACGGCGTTGGCGCAATGCGCGGACTGCATCCTTCCGGAGTTCCACCATGTCGCGCCTTCCGTTCCTGCTGTGCACCTTGTTCGTCCTCGCCGCGCCGCTCGCCCACGCCGCGCCCGCCGCCACCACTACCGCCACTGCGCCGCCGGCGCTCGAAGACGGCTGGAAGGTCGCCGACGCCAGGGCCACCGGCTGGAACCTGGCCACGCTCGCGGCACTGGAGCAGGCCATCGCCGACGGCAAGGCGCCGGACACCAGCAGCGTGCTGATCGTGCGCGACGGCGCGCTGGTCTACGAACGCTACTTCGGCGATGCCGACCGGCAGACCCTGCAAGACACCCGCTCGGCGACCAAGAGCATCATCGCGATGCTGGTCGGCGCGGCGATCGACCGCGGCCGCCTGCCCGGCGCGCAGGCCAAGGTCTACGATTATTTCGGCGACCGCCAGTGGCAACACCCGGATCCGCGCAAGCGCGCGCTCACCGTCGAGGACCTGCTGACGATGAGTTCGCAGCTGGAATGCGACGACGAGAACGCGTTCTCCAGCGGCAACGAGGAACGCATGTACGTCAGTGCCGACTGGACCCAGTTCGCGCTGGACCTGCCGATCAAGGGCTACGCGCCGTGGATGCGCCGCCCCGAGAACAGCCCGCACGGCCGCGCCTTCGCCTACTGCACCGCCGGCAGCTTCCTGCTCGGCGCGCTGGTGGAGAAAGCCACCGGCCAGCACCTGGAAGACTTCGCCGCGCAGGCGCTGGAACGGCCACTGGGCATCACCGACGTCCACTGGGGCCGCTCCGCCGAGGGCGTGGGCATGGGCGGCGGCGGCACCCGCTACCGCAGCCGCGACCTGGCCAGGTTCGGCCAGTTGCTGCTCGACCAGGGCCGCTGGCACGGCCAGCAGGTGCTGCCGGCGGACTGGGTGCGGGCGATGACCACGGTGCACGCGCAGGCGCGCGAGGACGCCGACTACGGCTATCTGCTGTGGCGTTTCCGCTTCCCGGTGCGCGGCGTGGAGCGCGGGGTGTGGGCGATGTCCGGCAACGGCGGCAACTACGTGTTCGTGCTGCCCGAGGAACGCCTGGTGGTGGTGATCACCCGCGGCGCCTACAACACGCCGAAGATGCACCCGCAGTCGCAGGCGCTGCTCGCCGACTACGTGCTCAAGGCGCTGCCGTAGCCGCGCCGGTTTCCTGCGGCAGCAGGCCGGCGCGGCGCACCTGCGCGCGCTGGGCGGCGATGTCGGCCTGGTTGCGCGCCAGCAACGTGGCGAAGCCGGCCTGCGTGCGCAGCGGCGCCAGCAGCGGCGACACTCGCAGGTAGGCCGCATCGCGATAGCCGGCGGCCTGTGCGCGGCGCAATGCATCCAATGCCGCGTCCGGGTCGCCAGCCAGTTGCAGCAGCAGCGCCGCATCCAGCCCATCGAGTGGGTCGGCGCCACCCGCGAGGCTGCGCAACAGGTCTTGCGCCCGCGCCCGCAACGCCGGCGCGGCGGGCCGCGGCTGCGCGTCCAGCGTCCATGCCAGCGTCTGCGCCAGGCTGCCCTGCGGACGCAGCCGCAGCGCATGCAGACTGGCCTGGCGCGCACGTGACGCATCGCCCTGCGCCAGTGCCAGTTCCGTCTGCAGCAGGTACAGGCCGGCATAGTCGGTGCCGCGCTTCAGCGCCTCGTCCAGCGCCGCCTGCGCCTCGGCGGTGCGGCCATGCGCGAACAGGAAGCCCGGCCAGGCCAGATTGGAGAACGCGCTGTCCGGATACAGCTGGAAGCTGTCGCGATAGCGCGCCTCGGCGGCGCTGACGTAGCCGAGCAGGTTGAGGTTGCTGGCGATCTGGATCGGCAGGAACCGCACCCGCGCCGGATCGCGCACCTGCAGGTTGGCGGCCAACGCCTGCGCCAATTGCCCCTTGCGCTCGTACAGATACGCAGCCGAGCCGCGCACCGCATCGGCGCCCGGATCCAGCTGCAGCGCGCGCTCGTAGGCGGCCAGGGCGGCCGCGTACTCGCCGCTGCAATCATGCGCGTAGCCGAGCGCGGCATGCGCGGCGGCCAGCTGCGGCTGCGCCGCGATCACCTGCATTGCCAGGCGCCGCGCGAGCGCGACGTATTGCGCCTCGCCGCCGTACTGGCAGACGCGCGCGCTGTAGGCGCGGCTGAGTCCGAGCAACGCGCGCGGCTCGTCCGGCACCTGCTGCAGACGCTGCCGGTACAGCGCGATCGCGCGTTCGTTGTCGTCGCGCTGGCCGATGCCGGCGTAATACTCGGCGCGTTGCAGCAACGGCGACGTCGCCGCTTTCTGCGGCGGCGCATGCCACGACCGCGCCAGTGCCGCCAGCGCCCCGACACCGAGCGCCACGACTGCCGCGATCGCGATGCCACGCCAACGCGGTCGTCGCGGTGCCGGTGCGTCGTCTCTGTCGCCGTCGTCTTCTTCGCTGCGCACCGGCGCGCACAGCTGGTAGCCCTGGCCGCGCACCGAGCGCAGATAGCGCGGCTGCCGCGAGGCATCGCCCAGCGCCTGCCGCAACAGGCGCACGCGCTGGGTCACGGTCTCCTCGTTGACCAGCACTGGCGCCCACACCTGCGCGATCAGTTCGTCGAAGCCGACCACGCGCTGGCCCTGCCGCAACAGGTAATGCAGCAGGCGGAAACTCAGCCCGCCCAGCTCCAGTGCCACGCCGTCGCGCTCGACCCGCTGCCGTGCCACGTCGATGCGCAGGTCGTCCAGCCGGTAGCGCTCGCCCATCGCCGCGGCCTCAGCGCAGTTCGTCCTTGGCCCACAACGCGAGTTTCTCGCGGCCGATCTTGGCGTTGTGGCGGATATCCACCGGGAAGCCCGGATGGCGCAGGAAGTCGGCGATGCCGGCGGTGTGCGGGTGCGCCGCGGCCGTGGCCCGCAACTGCTGCTCCAGTTCCTGCAATTCCAGCTGGCTCCACTTCCAGGTGCCGGCTTCCAGTTCGTAACACAGCACCGGGCGCTGCCGACCCGCCTCGCCGATGCCGACCAGCGCGCTGCGCCGCACCCCCGGCAGCGTGTTGAAGATCGGTTCGACCTGCTCGGTGTACAGCGGCCCCTGCGCGGTCTCCACGCGCTGGGTCTTGCGCCCACAGAACCACAGCCGGCCCTGCGCGTCGAAGTAGCCGATGTCGCCCATGCGATGCACGATGCGCTCGCTGCCGTCGTCCAGGCGCTCGCGGATCTTGGCGATGCGCGTGGCCGCGTCGCGGTTGAAATAGGTATCGGTGGTGGTCGGCCCGGCCACGGTGATCTCGCCGACCGTGCCCACCGGCAGCTCGCGCACGCCCGCCCACTCGGGAATCGCCGCATCGTCGATGGCGATGATGCGCACCACGTTCGGCGCCACCACCGCGCCGACGCAGGTGCCGGCGCCGGTTTCGGTGGCCGCGCGGGTGTCCTGCAGCTCGCGGCCCTCGATCGCCGCCACCGGCAGGCACTCGGTGGCGCCGTACGGCGTCCACAGCTTGCCGTCCTCCGGCAGCAGGCTGCAGATCCTGGCCACGATCTCCGGCGGCACCGGCGCGCCGGCAGAAGTGGCGCAGCGCACGTTCGGCAACGGCCGCCCGTAGTCGGCCAGCACCCGCATCAGCGCCGGCGAACCGAACAGCTGGGTCACCCCGAAGCGGTCGATCGCATCGTGCAGCTTGCGCGGATCGGCGCTGGCCGGCCGCGTCGGGTCCATGTCCGGGATCACCGAGGTCAATCCCAGCGCCGGATCGAACAGGGCGAACGGCGGGAAGGTCGGCAGGTCGATGCCGCCGGCCTGCATGTCGAACGCGTTACGCATCAGTTCGATCTGGCCGACGAAATGGCGATGCCGGTAGACCACGCCCTTGGGCACGCCGGTGGAGCCGCTGGTGAACAGGATCGCGGCCACGTCGTCGGCCGCGGTGTCGGCCAGCTGGCCGCCGGCGCCGCGGCCGGCACGCTCGATCTGCGCCAGCGTGGTACCGCCCCAGGCCCAGCGCCGGCCCACGGTGACGATGCGCCGCGCCGAGCGCGCCCAGCCCAGCAGGCGCCGCGCCAGCTGCGCCAGCGGAATGCCGATGAACGCCTCCGGCTGCGCCTCGTCCAGGCACTGCTTGAGCGCGCGCTTGTCGATGCCCGGGTCCACCAGCACCGGCACCGCACCGGCCTTGAACAGCGCGAACATCAGCAGGAAGAATTCCGGCGACGGCCGCACCATCACCACCGTGCGGGTGCCGCGGCCGATGCCATAGGCGCCCAGCCCGGCGGCGATCGCGTCGCTGCGCGCATCCAGCTGCGCATAGCTCAGGGTCACGTCGTAGGCGGCCAGGCCGTTGGCGCCGCGGCCGCCCGGGCAGCGGATGGCGATCTGCTCGGGACGCTCGCGCGCCAGCGGCGGCAGCGTCGCGGCAATGTTGCAGATGGGGGTCGTGGTCATCGGCCGATTATCGCCGATGGCGCCGCCCTGCCGCCAAGACATGTCATGCATTGCCGAGCAGGTCACGTTGGGTCTGTCGGATCGCCAGCAGGTGCTGCGCGGCGCAGCGCCTGACTGGCGGCCGGCGCAAGCCGCGTGGCGCAAGAGCGGCCCGCTCGGCCGCTCTTGCGCGTATGCGGGGCGCGTCATGGCTCGGGACTGCACACGCGTCCACGTCCGCTCTTGCTTGCCCCGTTCGCGCGCAGGATCGGCGCGGCCTGGTGCCCTAGGCGACCCGGAACGTGCGCCCGCTCTGGATCCCGGCCACGCTGCGGCGGTAGGCCAGCGCCGCGCGCGCGGCGCTGACGCTCTCGAATCCAGGAAAGAACGCCCCGTACTGTTCGGCCGATTCGCTCAGCACGGTCGGGCTGACCACGTTGATGCGCCGCCCGCCGCGCAGCTCGCACGCGGCCGCGCGCACGAAGCCTTCCAGCGCGACATTGACCGTGGTGGCGTTGCTGCCGCCGCGGATCGGCTCGTCGGCGACGATGCCGCCGGTCAGCGTGATCGAACCGCCCTCGTTGAGATGGTGCTGGCCCAACAGCGCCAGCCGCACCTGGCCCAGCAGCTTGTGCTGCAGGCCCAGCGCGAATTGCGCCGGCTGCAGCGTGGCGAGCTCGCCGAAGTGCAGTTCGCCGCTGGTCGAGACGATCGCATCCACCGGCCCCAGCGCGGCGAACAGCGCCTGCACGCTGGCGTCGTCGGTGATGTCCACGGTGTAAGCGCCGCGCGTGTGGCCGACCGCGATCACCTCGTGGTCGCGCCCCAGTTCCTGCACCACGGCCCGGCCCAGGGTGCCGGTTCCGCCGATGACGACTGCCTTCATGCCACTGCTCCTGCGTTGTGAGGCAGGCAGTCTGGCCGTGTACCGGGCGGCGAAAAATGGCGCAGAATTTCCAGCACTGCAAACCCAGGGTTCGCAATCGTGGACAAGCTGCGCAGCATCGAGGTCTTCGTCGCCGCCGTGGAGGCGGGCAGCTTCAGCGCTGCCGCGCGGCGGCTGGACATCAGCGCGGTGATGGTCGGCAAGCTGGTCCGGCAGCTCGAGAGCCATCTGGGCGCGCGGCTGCTGGAACGCAGCACCCGCCGCCAGGGCCTGACCGACGCCGGCCGCCGCTTCTACGAAGAAGGCAAGCGCGTGCTCGAACAGCTGCGCTGGGCCGAAAGCTCGGTCGAGCGCCTGGCCGCCGCGCCGAGCGGGCTGCTGCGGATCAGCGCCGCCACCACGCTGGGCGAGTGCGTGATCGCCGCGGCGGTGGCCGACTACCAGGCGCAGTTCCCGCAGGTGCGCATCGAACTGGACCTGAGCAACAGCGTGGTCGACCTGATCGAGGACGGCATCGACCTGGCGATCCGGGTCGGCGCGCTGGATCCCGCCCTGAACCTGGTGGCGCGCCCGCTGGGCCACTACCGCATGGCGATCTGCGCCGCGCCGGCCTATCTGGCGCGCCACGGCGTGCCGGCCACGCCCGCCGACCTGGCCGCGCACCGCTGCCTCGGCCACGCGGCCTGGAACCCGCGCTCGGCCTGGCGGCTGGAGACGTCCGGCGCGACCGCGGGCTGGCCGGCCGAGACCGCCCTGCGCTGCAACAGCAGCGCCGCCTTGCGCCAGGCCGCCCTGCACGGCGCCGGGCTGCTGTTGCAACCGCAGGTGCTGGTGGCCGAGGACCTGGCCGCCGGACGCCTGGTCGGTGTGCTCGACGCCTATCTGCCGGCCAGCCGCTCGGTCCACGCGCTGTACCGGCAGGACCGTCGACCGCTGCCCAAGCTCGCCAGTTTTCTGACCTTCCTGCAGCAGCATGCGGCGCCGCGACTGGCCTGATCGCGCACGAAACGCCGCCGCCTGAATGCCGCGCCGCTTGCAGCGCGCGCCGGTTCGGTCAGAATGCCGCGCCCCCCACCGCTGTTTGCCGCGCAAGGCCCGGCTGCCATGGCACATCCCTGCCTCACCTGCGGCGCCTGCTGCGCCTACTTCCGCGTCAGTTTCCACTGGAGCGAAGCCGATCCCGACCTGGGCGGCAGGGTCCCGTTCGCGCTCACCGAACCGTTGCGCACCCACGAACGGGTGATGCGCGGCACCTCGCAGGCGCAGCCGCGCTGCGTGGCGCTGGACGCGCAGATCGGCCGCTACAGCCGCTGCACGATCCACGACCGGCGCCCGTCGGTATGCGCCGCGGTGCCCGCCTCGCTGGAGTTCGGCCAACGCAGCGCGCAGTGCGACAAGTCGCGGCTGGCGCATGGTTTGCCTGCGCTGACCGCGAGCGACTGGACCGACGTCGGCGACGCCGAGCGCAATCCGTTGCCGGACGACGCCTGAGCCGACGGCACCGCACGGCAGCCTAGAGCGGATGCGTGTCCAGGAACGTGCGGATCGCCGGCACCAGCACCTCGTGCTTGTCTTCGAGCACGTAATGGTTGGCATCCTCGAACGCCATGACCTCGGCCTGCGGCAGCGCCTGGCGGAAACCGGCCAGGAAGTGATGGTCGAAGCAGATGTCGCGCAGGCCCCAGGCGATGAACGCCGGGCGGTCGGCGAACGACGGCAGCGCCTGCGCCGAGCGTTCCAGCAGCGACCAGGCCTTGTCGGCCGGCGACAGCGGGATGTCCTGCATGAAGCGGATCGTGGAGATGCGATTGGCCCAGTTGTCGTAGGGCGCCACGTAGGCGCGGCGCACGTCCGCCGGCATGCGCCGCGACACGCCCAGCCACGAGGCGCCGGAGGAGAACGCGTTGAAGGTGCGGATGAACCACTCGCCCGGGCGCCAATGCCGGCCCATCGCGATCTGCCACGGCATCGGCTTGGCCGCCGGCAACGGGAACGTGGCGGTGTTGGTGATCACCAGCCGCCTGACCTGCGCGTGGTGCGACAGCGCCCAGCCGAAGCCGATCATGCCACCCCAGTCGTGCACCGCCAGCGTCACCGGGCCGTCGATGCCCAGGTGCCGCAGCAGCGCGTCGAGATCGTCCACGCGCGATTGCAAGGTGTAGTCGTAGCCCGGCTGCGCGCCCGGCGCATCGTCCGGCTTGTCCGACAGGCCCATGCCGATATGGTCGGGCACGATGCAGCGGTAGCGGTCCGACAGGCCGGTCACCAGATGCCGCCACAGATAGCTCCACGACGGATTGCCGTGCAGCATCAGCACCACCTCGCCATCGCGCGGGCCTTCGTCGAGGTAGGACAGCGCCAGCCCCGGACGCACCTGGAAACGCTGCGGGGTGAAGGGGTAGCCGGGGTAGTTCATGCAAATCGCATCCGATCCAGATCGAAGGAACCCGCGTTTTGTGGGCATTCGCCCAACTTCGGCAGGGAGAAGAATTCGCGCTCGCCGCGCTCACTTGCCACCATGAAGACTGCGCCACCGTCTCGATGGACCGCGCCGTGCTTGCCAATCACGCCATCGATTCCTCATCGCGCGCAGACGCATGGTAAGCAGGCAAACGATGGTCGTCATTGGAGAGCAGGCGCAGAAAAGCAGGGTGCAGAAACAGTTTTTCCTTGCCCAGGCGCTGCTCCTGCAACACGCCAATCTCCACCAACTCCTTCAACTGACGCGCAGCGGTCTGCCGGGTCACGCCCACCACCTCCACGGCGTTTTGGATGCGGCAATAGGGCTGGTTGAAAATCACCTCCACGAGCTCCCGGCTATACGCCTTGGGCGCATGGCTGCGAATGTAATCGCGCGCTTGTGCCTCCAGCCCGCGGATCGCCTGGATCTTGGCCGTGGTCCAGGCAGCGGTCTCGGCCACGGCGCTGAGCATGTACTGGATCCACTCGGCCCAGCGGCCATGCCGGGTCACGTCCAGCAGCAGGCGGTAATAGTCGCTGCGGTGGCGGATGAGGTAGCGCGACAGATACAGCACCGGCAGGTCGAGCAGCCCCTGCTCGATGAGCATCAGCAGATTGAGCACGCGCCCGGTGCGGCCGTTGCCGTCGGTGAAAGGGTGGATGGCTTTGAACTGGTAGTGCGCGACCGCCATGCGGATCAATGGATCGATGTCGGTGTGCTCGTGGATGAAGCGCTCCCAGTTGGCCAGCTTGTCGCGCAGCAATGTCTCCCCAACCGGCGGGGTATAGATGACCTGCTGGGTCTGATCGTTGGCCAGGGCCGTACCGGGAACGCGGCGGATCTGCATCTGCACCGCCTTGATGCGGCTGCAGACGACGACCGCGGTATCCGTGCACAAGGGGCGCTGCTGCAAAGACTGGAAGCCTTCGTAGAGCGCGCTGCGGTAGCGCAACGCCTCCTTGGTGGCAGGCTTCTGCGCCTTGTCCTGATCTTCGGCGTAGCGGAACAGGTCGTCCGTCGTGGTGACGATGTTCTCGATCTCCGAACTGGCCTGAGCCTCGAGGATCGGAATCGTGTTGATCAACACCGTGGGATTTGGCAGCAGCGCCGTGGCCTGCTTCAACTCGGCCAACGCGGTTCTAGCCCCGATGCAGGCCTTGAGCAGGCTGCGGGTCTCGATATCTCCCGTTGGGGGCAGCAACGGGAGATCGTTGTACGGGAACTCGGCCTTGAACGTCGACACATCTTCCATGGCTGCGTCAATCATGTTCGGAGAACGAACATGATGCAATAACGTGTACTAAAAATCCATTTTTTTTAACACGTCTTATGCGTCCGCCAGGCCTCCGTCCCGCTACCAGACCACCTCGGCCATCGAGCAGTTCAGGCCCGAGCCGATGCCCATCAGCGCGATCCGGTCGCCCTTCTTCAGGCGCCCCAGTTCGCGCAGCTTGCTCAGCACGATCGGCACGCTGGCCGGGCCGATGTTGCCGTGCTCGCCGAAGATGGTCATCACCTTCTTCGGGTCGATGCCGAAGTTCTTGATGAAGGCCTGGGTGTGCGGCAGGCTGACCTGGTGGATCACGAACTGGTCCAGTTCGTCCACCGCCCAGCCCAGCGCCTGCCTGGCGGCGACGAAGGTCTTCTGCGCCAGCTTGAGGCCTTCGATCAGCAGCATGCGGGTATCGGTGACCATGCGGTCCAGGTTGCCCCGGCACAGGGTGTTCCACTCGGTGGCCGAGCGGGTCACGCCGCCGCGGTAGCGCGGCGCGTCCGGGACCAGCTCGGCGCGCGCCATCACCATCGCCGCGGCGCCGCAGCCCAGGGTCAGCGCGGCCAGCTCGTCGCGGAATTCCTGTGCGGTGACGTCCGGCGAGGTCATCCGCTCCAGGGTCTTCTCGTACACCAGGTTGGCGGTCTCGCCGTCCACCACCAGCGCATAGTCGATCTCGCCGCGCTCGATCATCCGCGCCGCGATGTCCATGCCGTTGATGAAGGCCAGGCAGGCATTGGCGACGTCGAAGGTCATGCATTCCTCGCCCACGCCCAGGTTGCCGGAGACGATGCTGGCGGTGGACGGTTCCAGGTAGTCGCGGCTGACCGAGGTATTGACCAGCAGCCCGACCTGGCCGGCGTCGATGCCGGCGTCGGTCATCGCCTTGCGCGCGGCCAGGGTGGCCGCGTCCGACGCCTGCATGTCCGCGTCCCACATGCGCCGCGCGTGGATGCCGGCGATGTCGCCGAGCACGTCGGTGCGGATGCCGAGACGGTCGTAGGTCGGTTGCAGGCGTTCGTTGATCTGCTTGGAAGTCAGCGTGTGCGGCGCATCGATGTGCGCCAGTCCCGCGATGGAGACATTGTTGAAGAGCATCGAGATGTACGCCGGGATAAGGCGAAGGGGCGCCAATTCTAGCGGCTGCCCGGTTTTACCGCATCTTTAACAAATTGGAACGCAGCGTATGGCTTAACCCGTTCAGCGAGCGCCGCACTGATAGGCGGCATAGCGCTGGTCGCCGTCGGCCGGTTCGCCCATCGCCTGTACCGTGTTGGCGCCGATGCCCGGGGCCTCGTTGCGCGCCAGGGTCTCCAGCTCCTCGCGTACCCGCAGCGGGTTGCGCTGGTAGAAGCCCACATTGCTCTTCACCGACACCACCACTTCGCCACGCTTCTCGCAGCCGGCCGGGACCTGCCCTGGCGGCAGCACGCGCACGGTCTTGCCTTCCGGCGCCATCGGCACCCAGGTGCAGGCGGCGAGACTGGCGAGCAGGAGCAACACGATCGGGAGGCGCATGAAGAGGGACCGCAGGCTGAGAGAACCCGGATTGTGCCGCAGATCGCTGAATTGGCAATGACGCCGGGGCCGACCCGGACCGCGGACATGCCGGCCTCACACCCGTAGCCGCCGGTGCCCCGCCTCGCGGCGGCTATCCGCCTCGCCGGCGCAGCGTGCGGGCCTTGCCGGGAGTCACGCCGCTCCAGCGGTGATAGCTGCGGTTGAACGCCGCCTCCGAACTGTAGCCGGCCTTTTCGGCGATCTGCGCAAGGCTGAACGAGGTGTTAGCGAGCATGTCGCTGGCCTGCAGCATGCGCGCATGGATCACGAAATGTCCCGGCGCCATTCCCGTGGAGGCGTGAAAGCGGGTGTTGAGCGCGGAACCGGACAGGCACGCCTCCTTGGCAAGCGACGGCAGGTCCCAGTGCCGGCCGGGGTCGTGCATGATGAGGCTCATGATGTGCGACACCACCGGATCGGCCAGCCCCTTGTACACCGGGTCGCCCGGATGCAGCGTGGCGGCATCCTTCAACGCCACCGCCAGCAACGCTTCCGCCAGGCGGATATAGATCGGCTGCGCCAGGAAACCGCTTTCCCGCTGCGATTCGCACTCGCCGAACATGCTCTCCAGCAACGCCTTGCGCCTCGTGCCAAAGCCCTTCAGCAGAATCGGAGAAGGCAGGCTGCACAGCATCGAGCTGGGCACGTTGCGATCGACGAACATCAGCAACATGCGCAGCGCGAAAAGCTCCCCGCCGCCGCCGTGCCACACCTGATGGCTCAGGAACTCCGATAACGAGGGCACGCCGTGCTCGTCCAGGAAGTACGGCTCGATCTGTGCGGAAAGCAGCTCCCGCAGATCGATCACCTCCGCGTCGAGCACATTGACCAGCGTGTGCCGGATATGCCGCGGAATGATGAACGCATCCCCGGTTTCGAACAGCACCGGCTCGGCCACCCCCTGCAGGCGCACCAGGCAACTGCCCGCGGTCGCTTCATAGAAGACCAGGGTATCCGCTTCGTAGGCGACGTCGACGCCGAAGGGCGCCGTCAGATAAGTGTAGGCAGGAAACGCACCGGAAAGCCGGATCGAACGCAGCAGTTCGTCCAGCGCGTGCGGCGGGCGGTAGCTGGCGGGATTGGTCAATGCCGCCAGCGCCGAACCGCTGCTCGTGGATCTTCCCATCCGGTCCGCAGATTCCGTCACGCCAGCCCCCGGGTGTGGATACGGACCCATGCCCCCAAGCCGCGGCCCAAGTCCAGAAGTTCTCAAGGACGAGGAGTATAGAGAGACGCCGGCCATGTTCAATCCGCCCGATCAGGAGGCCATCGCGCTCAAAACGCCTTGCGCGACACGATGACGTACAAGCCGGTATTGTCGAAGGTGTTCTTCGTGTCGTAGCCGAAGGTCAGCTTGACTTTCACGAAACTGCCGATGCTCGGGACGAACACGGCGACCATCGGCCCGACCGTGCCCTGGGAGAATTTCAGCGCGCCGCTGCGCTGTCCGTCGGCAAGCCGGTCGTTTTCGATCTGCTCGGCTTGCTGCCCGGTGAGTCCCACCTGCCAATTTCCGTAGCGCTGGGTCAGCGCCCAGTCCAGATCGACCACGGCGCCGGCATCGAAACCGGTCGCATCGTTACGCCGTGGCGAGGAGTAGAACAGGCGGCCGCTGATTTCCGTGCCGTCGCCGCCGAGGAAATTGGGGCCGGTCAGGTAGGTCGCGGCCACGTTGGGGGAGACGATGAAGATGTTGCCGCCGGTATTGGCGCTGCGCGCCTTGGAATAGGCGCCTGTCGGCGCGGTGACGCCCAGGCCGCCACCGACCACCAGTCCGTACGGCAGATGCCCGCCACCGGCGCCAGGCGCCGTCGCGGCCGAGCCCAGAAACCGGCTCCAGAAGACCACATCCGTATAGAGATCGGTCGCCCCGCTGGTGCACGAGCGGGTGCCGAAGCGCAAGCAGCGCTGGCCAAAGCCGATTTGCGCCGAAGAGGCCAGCGAGCCTCCGAGGAAGGTGCCGGGATACACGTAGAGCGCACCGAGCACTGCGGCATTGGCCGCGAACGTGGTGTCGATCGGCAGCCGGTCGCGGTTGCGATCGTAGTAACGATCGGATTTTGCATCGGCGAAGACGCCGGCGAGATAGAGCCCGGGTTGGGGCGGCAGATAGGCGCCGCCGATGTCGGTCCCGCCGATCGGGCCGCCATAGATCGGCGTCTCACTGGCATGGGCTGACGCTGCCACCAGCGCGCAGGCGCCGATGACCAGGAGTGTCCATCGCTGGATCCGGTTGAATGTGTCGCGCATAACTTCTCCCTCCCGAAAGTCGTTCTAGCGTTGTTGTTGGACGCATCGGCGATGCGTTGCGGATTGGATCGCTTGCTGGCTGCTCCAAATCGAAGGGGGAGTCGCTGCGCTAGGGCGTGGCGCGGTGGCCCGGCGCGGCGCCGGACATGGAGCGCATGCGGGCGGCGGCGGCGGGAAACAGCGCCAGCGCATTGCGCCCGATCTGTGCGATCTGCTGCGCATCCAGGCCCTGGAACGCTAGCAGCGCCCGGATGTTGGCGATCGCCGTGGCATCGACCGTGCATGGCGCGCCGCAATCGGACCCGTACACCAGATGCTCGCAGGACGTCATCGCGATACCGGCCGACAGGCTGGGCGCGTGGCCGGCCATCGCCGTGTCCAGATACAGCGCAGCGAGTTGACGGCGCATTTCGTCCTCGCTCAGCCGCTGCGGATTGGGCACCCATGGCTGCGTTCCGAGCAGGAGCAGGCGGCCGGACAAGGCGGGCAGCGCCCCGCCGCAGTGCGCCAGCACGAAGCGGATGCCTGGGTAGCGCCGGAAGATGCCGGCATACAGCATGTCGGCGACGACGCTGGCGGTCTGGTAGGCGACGTCCATCAGCACGCCGGGACGGCCGAACTGCCCCGGCAGCGCATGGTCGGGATGGACGAACACCACCGCCGCGCGCCGGTCGAGCTCGCGCCACAGCGGCTCCAGCCGCGCATCGGACAGGAACACGCCGTTGTACCGGCAATACACGGCAAAGCCGTCGGCGGCGAGCCGCTCGGCGTGGGCGAGTTCGGCAAGCGCCGCGTCGGCCGCGTCGGTGGGCAGGCCGGCCAGCAACCCGAAGCGCGCCGGGTGGCGATCGCGCAGTTGCGCGCCATAGGCATTGGCGGCGTGCGCCGCCTCCGCGTCGTGCCCGACCATGCTCAGCATCTGCATGGCGATCCCGACCCGATCCATGTAGGCGAGGCGTTCGTCGAGCGTCCATTCCGGAGGTTGGCAACCGGTCCAGTTGTCCGCCTGCAGATGCGCCCAGATGGCGTCGCGTTGCGCGGCGCTGCGCGGCGGCGCGAAATGCGCATGCACATCGATCCAGCCGTCGACCAGGCGCGGCACGTGCGCGCAGTGCGCGGCGGCGTTGCGCTCAGTCATTGGCCGCCCGCCGGATCTGCGCCTGGCGGGCGCGCCCGCCGGCGACAACGGATGACGGCGCATGACCGAGCAGGCGCCCGACCACCTCCGCCAATGCGCCGGCCTGGGAGCAGGTTTGCGCGCGCCAGGCGACATGCCCGTCCGGACGCACCAGCACCGCGCCATCGCTGTCCACGCCGCGCACGCGCGCCCAGTGGCCCAGCGGATCCCTGACCGTGCCGAAGCGGGTGCCGATCGGCACCACCGCGATGAGCAGGCCGCACTCGCGCGCAACCGCGCGCGCCGCATCGAACCACGGCGTGCCACCGCGCCCGGTCAAGAGCACGAAGCGGCCGCGCCCGACCAGGTCCAGCGACGATATCCTGCGCACCCCTTTCTCGAGCCAGACATGCGGAAGGCGCGCGCCCGGCCACGTCGTCTGCGCGAACTCCACATCCTCGTGCCCCGGGATCGCAGGTTCCGGCGTGCCGTCGTCGACCCGCGCGCCGGTCCGGTATCGGTAGCCCAACTCGATGCCCAGCGCATTGAAGGCCGGATCCAGTTCGGCGCTGCGGAAGCGTTCGAACGCGGCCCGGCGTTGCTCGCCTTCCGCCGTGTCCTCGCGCATGCGCTCCAGGGCCCGGGCGACGTCCTCGGGCGCCGAATGCTGGGTATAGCCGAGCACCTCGGGATACAGCCTGCCGAACATCGCGACCACGGAGGTCCAGGCGCGGTTGACGATCCTTTCGCCGATCGGCTGGCGCTCCTGCTCGTAACTGGCGAGCAGTCCCGGGCCGGCATCGCCTTCGAGCAGCAACTTGAGCTTCCACGCCAGGTTGTAGCCGTCGGCCACCGAGGTGTTCGAGCCGAGCCCGTTCATCGGCGGATGGCGGTGCACCGCGTCGCCGGCGCACCAGACACGGCCTTCGCCATAGCGCAAGGCCCACATCCTGTTGAGTTTCCAGCGCGAGATGTTCTTGATCTCGATCGCGACGGAAGGGTCGCCGATGGCGCGGGCGATGCGCAGGCGCGCGGCCTCCGGGTCGATCGCTGCGGCCGCCGGTTGTCCGGCAGCAAGGTTCCATCCCACGACCCATTCGTCCCAGGCCCTGACCATGGTGAAATGGGCGCCATCGATCAGATCCGTCGACCAGTACATCGCACCGGGACGATGCGCGCAGTAGCGGGCCAGGTCGGCCTTGATCCAGATGTAGATCACCTCGCCGATCTGCGTTTCGCCGCCCTCGCCCATCTGCCCTGCGAAAGGCAGGCCGAGTTGCTCGGCCACGCGGCTGCGGGCGCCGTCGGCGCCGATCAGATAATCGGCGCGCACGACGTAGCGCATGCCGCTTTGCACCTCGCGCACGGTCGCGCTCACGCCGTCGTCGTCCTGCACGAACGCCTCCAGGGCATGGCCGTAGCGCAGCTCGGCGATGCCGATCGCGTCGATGGCATCGGCCATGATCGGCTCGACGATATGCTGGGGCACGTTGAGCATGCTGCACGGGCTGGCCCGGCGATAGCGCTCGCGATGTTCCTCGCCAGCGCCCCATGCCTCCGAGCGCATCACCTCGGGGCCGGCCATGGTGGTGATCCAGGCGTTGCTCCACATCTGCTCGGCCGCCACCGCCTGGGCGGCGATCGCGTCCTCGATGCCCAGGTCGCGGAAGATCTCCATCGTCCGCTGGTTGGTGATATGCGCCCGCGGGGTATGCGCCGCGCCGGGAAACTGATCCAGCATGATGTGGGCAACGCCATAGCGGCTCAGCGCCAGCGACGCGGTCAGCCCCGCCGGCCCGGCACCCACGATCAGCACCGGCGTACGGATAGCGTAGCCGGCGATTGCGATGTTGTTCTGCACGTTTTCCCTCCCGAGGAAACCGATTCAGTCAGACGTTTGGCGGTCTCGTGTTCAGCGGCTGGAATGCCGGGCTCCGCTCGCCAGGTCCAAGGCGACATCCACGATCATGTCCTCCTGTCCGCCGACCATGCGCCGGCGGCCCAGTTCGACCAGCAGGTCGCGCGTCTCCACGCCGTGCTCCAGGCTGGCTTTTTCCGCGTGGCGCAGGAAAGAGGAATAGACGCCGGCGTAGCCCAGGCTCAAGGTCTCGCGGTCGACCCGTACCGGCCGGTCCTGCAGCGGACGCACCAGATCCTCGGCGGCATCCATCAACGCATACAGGTCGCAACCATGGTTCCAGCCCTTGCGGTCGGCGGCGGCGATGAACACTTCCAGCGGCGCATTGCCGGCACCGGCGCCCATGCCCGCCAGGCTGGCATCGATGCGGATGGCGCCGCCCTGCACGCCGACGATCGAATTGGCCACGCCCAGCGACAGGTTGTGATGGGCATGGATGCCACGCTGGGTTTCCGGCTTGAGCACCCGATCGTAGGCATCGAGCCTGGCGCGGTAGGCGTCCATGTCCATCGCCCCGCCGCTGTCGGTCACGTAGACGCAGTGGGCGCCATAGCTTTCCATCAGTTTCGCCTGCGCGGCGAGCGCGTCCGGCTCAAGCATGTGGCTCATCATCAGGAATCCGGACACGTCCATGCCCAGGTCGCGCGCCGCGCCGATGTGCTGGCGCGAGATATCGGCCTCGGTGCAATGCGTTGCGACCCGGACCGAGCGCACGCCGAGCGAATAGGCATGCTTCAGTTCCTCGATGGTGCCGATGCCGGGGATCAGCAGCGTGGTCAGCACGGCACGTTCGATCACGTCGGCGGCGGCCTCGATCCACTCCCAGTCGGTGTGGCGGCCGAAGCCGTAGTTGAACGAGGAGCCGTTCAGGCCATCGCCGTGGGCGACCTCGATCGCGTCCACGCCCGCGCGATCCAGCGTGCCGGCGATCTGCCGCACCTGGTCCAGATCGTAGCGATGGCGGATGGCATGCATGCCGTCGCGAAGCGTGACGTCCTGGATGTAGAGCTTGGTCTGCGCCGGATCGAAGGCCATCACGCCATCTCCTTGTGCATGCGTGCGGCCGCCATGCTTTCCGCGGTGCGCAATGCTGCCGAGGTCATGATGTCGAGGTTTCCGGCATAGGCCGGCAGGTAGTGGGCGGCACCCTCCACTTCCAGGAACACGCTGGTCTTGAGGCCCTGGAATGTTCCGACCCCGGGAATGGTCACCGGATTGTCGGCGCCGCAGCGCTCGAACTGGATCCGCTGCTTCAGCCGATAGCCGGGCACGTAGCTCGCCACCTTGGCCACCATCGCCTCGATCGCGGCCGCGATCGGCGCCTCGTCGGCGCCGGAAGACAGGATGAAGACCGTGTCGCGCATCAGCATCGGCGGTTCGGCCGGATTGAGGATGATGATCGCCCTGCCCCTGGCCGCTCCGCCGACCTGCTCGAGCGCGCGATTGGTGGTTTCGGTGAATTCGTCGATATTGGCGCGCGTGCCGGGACCGGCGCTCCTGGACGCGATGGAGGCGACGATTTCGGCGTAGTGCACGGTGGCCACCGACGACACCGCGGCGACGATCGGGATCGTGGCCTGGCCGCCGCAGGTGACCATGTTGACGTTGGCCGCATCGGTATGGCGCTGGCCATTGACCACCGGAACCACATAGGGACCGATCGCCGCCGGGGTCAGGTCGATCATCACCTTGCCCGCAGCGGTCGCCACTTCGCTGTGACGCGGATGCGCGCCTGCCGAGGTGGCGTCGAACACCACGCCGATCTCCGGCCATGCCGCGAGCCGGCTCAGGCCGTCGATCCCTTCGTGCGTGGTGGCCACGCCCAGCCGGCGTGCGCGCTCCAGCCCGTCGGAGGCCGGGTCGATCCCGGCCATGGCGGCCATTTCCAGCACGTCCGACTGGCGCATGATCTTGATCATCAGATCGGTGCCGATGTTGCCGGAACCGATGATCGCCGCTTTCATCTTGCCCATCTGGTCATTCTCCAAAGCGGAAGGACACCGCACCCAGGCCGCCGATCACCGCGTTCACCCGGTTGCCCGCGGTCAGATCCACCATCGGCCCGAGCGCGCCGGTCAGCACCACATCGCCGGCGCGCAGCGGCTCTCCCGCCTGCGCCAGGGTCCGCGCCAGCCACGCTGCCGCTTCGAGCGGATGCCCCAGGCAAGCCGCGCCGACCCCGGTCGACACCACCTTGCCGTCGAATTCCATCACCATGCCGCAGCTGTACAGGTCCAGGCCCTCGAGCGGCCGCCGCTCGCGTCCGAGCACGAAGGCTGCCGACGAGCCGTTGTCCGCGACGGTATCGGCAAAGCTGATCTTCCACTGGGCGATCCGGCTATCGACGATCTCCACCGCGGCGACCGCGTAGGCGCATGCCGCCGCGACCTCGCCGAGGGTGGCGGCGGCGTTGGCGAGATCGGTGGCCAGCACCAGCGCCACCTCGGCCTCGGCCCGCGGCTGGATGAAGCGCGCCGGATCAAGCAGCCCCTCGTCCGGCACCGCCATGTCGTCGAACAGGACGCCGAAATCGGGCTGATCCACGCCCAGCTGGGCCTGTACCGACCTGGCGGTCAGGCCGACCTTGCGGCCGACGATCCTGCGTCCGCCCTGCGTCCAGTAACGCGTGTTGATCGCCTGCACGGCGTATGCGCCCGCCGCATCGGTCGGCGCCAGGCCATCGCGCAACGGCGGCACGGCGCCGCCGCGGTAGGCATCGCGCAAGCGGCGGGCGAGGTCCGCGTGCGTCGGCGGCGACTGCAGCGCGGCGGACTCAGACATCGGCCTGGGTCACGTAGTCGGTGACCAGCGCGTTGAACTGCGCCGCCTTCTCCAGCTGCGCCCAGTGGCCGCACTGCGGGAAGACGTGCAGGCTGGCATTCGGCAGCAAACGCAGCAGCAGCAGGCTGCTGTCCCAGGGAATCACCCGGTCTTCCTTGCCGTAGACCAGCAGCGCCGGGTGCGGCAGGCCATTGAGCCGCGTCCACAGGTCATGCATCGCATGCCCCTTCCATTCGCGCTTCTTCAGCAGCTCGGGTTTGGTGGAGGCGGCGAAGCGCTGCTCCAGCAACTCCGGCGTCACCAGCGACTGGTCGTGCACCATGATCCGGATCGCCGCTTCCAGCTTGGCGCGGGTCGGGCCTTCGCCCTGGTAGTAGCTTCCCAGCAACTTGACCCCTTCCGTGGGCTGTGGCGTGAACATGGTCGACGATCCGCCGGGCCCCATCAGCACCATGCGCCGCACCAGCGCCGGCCGGGTCAATGCCAGCGTCAACGCAATGGTGCCTCCCATCGAGTTGCCGACGAAGTCGGCGCTGAAAACGCCCAGCTTGTGCAGCGCCTCGCCGATCGTCTCGGCGTAATAGTCGGTGTCCTGGTAGGCCGACATCGGCTTGTCGGATTCGCCGTAGTGCGGCGCGTCGAACGCCAGCACCCTGAACTTCTCGGCCAGGTGGCCGATGTTGCTTCGGTAATTGCTCCAGGCCGACGCGCCCGGACCGCCGCCATGCAGCAGCACCAGGACATGTTCGCCGGCGCCGGCTTCGTGATAGCGCAGCTTGATCGCGCCGGCGTCGATGAAGCGCGATGTGTTTTCTTCGGTATATGCGGACATGATGGATGAATTGCTCTTCGGCGGGTATGAAGGGGGAGCGCTCCGGGCGATGCCGCGGAGCGGATGCATCAGCCGCCGGCAGCGTGCGGCGGCATCGAGAAGGTGTGGCCCCAACTGCTGTTGGTGGGGTAGTGGGTCACGTGCCAGGTCTCGTCGTCGATCTGGATGCCGCCCCAGCCGATCTCCACCGCCCATCCCGAAGGCGTCGTCACATAGAACGACAGCATGTTGTCGTTCACGTGGCGGCCGAGATCGATCACGATATGCGCGCCCGCCGCCTTGGCGCGCTGATAGGCGAACCCGACCTCGTCCAGCGAGGACATCTCGAGCAACAGATGATGGAAGTTGCCGTGCGCCGGCGGCATGTCGATCAAGGCCAGCGAATGATGGCGATGGTTGACGCGCAGGAACACCGCCTCGCGATTGAGGCCGGAGATCTCCAGGTAGTCGGTGATCCTGAACGACAGCACGTCCTGGTAGAAGGCGATCTGCTCGCGGTACCGCGACGTCGCCATCACCACATGGCCCAGGCCTTGCTCGCTCATCACGAACGGGCGCGCGCCGACCGGCGAGACGAAGGGATCGTGGACCATCAGGGTCGGCCCGAAGTAGGCCTCGATCCACAACCCGTCCGCGTCCCGGAAACGGATCATCGCCTTGACCGCGCTGGCCTCCGCCGCGGCGACGCTCGCTTCCTCGAACGGCACATGCGCCGCGCGCAGCGCCTTGCGCACGTTGTCCAGGTCTTCCGGGTTGCGGCATTCCCAGCCCAGATAGGCCACTGCATCGGTATCGCCGGGGTGCAGCACGATGCGCCGCCGATGCTGATCGGCGCGCAATACCAGCGTCCCGTCTTCGAGCTCCTGCGCGACCTGCAGTCCAAGCACCTGCGGCGCGAATGTCTTCCAGCCCTCGATGTTGCGCGTCGTAAATCCTACATAGCCAAGCGTATCTATGCCACGCATCGACTATCCTCCCATTGCGTTTTGGCCGAATCACTCGACCGGTGCGGCATGCTATCCGCGGGCGCAGAACGGGGTCTTTAGCCGATGCAGCTTTAATCTTGATCGAAATTCGCCCGGCCTCGGCCGGCCGACAAGGGAGCAGACGCAAGATGCCGCCAAGGCGTGCAGGGCGGCGAAGATCGCCGCGCGATCGCTCGGCGCGGACACCCGTACCGCGGTATCGCAGTCGCATCGAAGTTGCCGTCGCCGGCGTGCGGCTGCGCTGGCCATCGTCCAGCCGCGGCATCGGCGCGGCGCTGGCGCGCACAGGTCCAGGCCCGGGCGCCTCGCTGGCGACTCGACCTTCGTGCCGCGTGGTGGCCGCGGTCGATGCACGGCAAGCGCGGTTCCGCCTGGATGCGCGCTACCGGCCGTCGGCGTCGGCCGGCCGGGGAGACCGCGCCGCGCCGCCCTGCATGGGCGGCGTCGGCACGGCGGCCGACACCTCGTCAGCGTGCCGCGGCGGCCGCACCCTGCGGCTTGCCGTCGGCGTCGATCACCGTCACTTCGCCCAGCTTCAGCGCGCGTACCGGGCGCTCGATCTGCTTCAGGTCGCCCACCACCACCCAGGTCAGCGCGTTCGGGTCCAGGGTCGCGGCGGCCTGCGCCACCTGCGCCGGGGTCATCGCCTCGATCTCGGCCTTGCGCTTGAACACGTAGTCGTCGGGCCGCCCGTAGCGCACGATGCCGCCGATCGCACCGAGCACCGAACTGGCGGTCTCGTAGGCACCGGGCAGGCTCAGGGTCTGGATGTTGCGGATCCGCGCCACTTCCTCCGCCGTCGGCGGCAACTTGCCGCTGGCGAAGGCGCTGATCTCCTTGTGCATCTCCTGCAGCGCCGGCGCGGTCTTGTCGATCTGCACCGACGCGGTGGCCGACCACGGACGCTGGCCTAGCGCGCTGGCGGCCGAACTGCGCGCACCGTAGGACCAGTGCTTGTTCTCGCGCAGGTTCATGTTCAGCCGCGAGGTGAAGTCGCCGCCGAGTACGCCGTTGGCGGTTTCGAAGCGGATCGAGGACGCATCGGTGGTCGGCGGCACCAGTTCGGCGGCGAACAGATTGGCCTGCACCGCGCCGGGCTGGTCGATCAGGTACACCCGCGGCTTGGACGGGCGCGCCACCGTGGCCAGCGCCGGCAACGACGGCGCCACGCCCTCGCCCTTCCAGTCGCCGAACTGCGCGTCCAGCAGCGGCACCACCTCGGCCAGGGTGGTGTCGCCGACCACGATCAGGGTGGCCTGCTCGGGACGGATCCAGTCGCGCTGGAAGCCGAGCAGGTCCTCGCGCTGCAGCGCCGCGATCTCCGACTCGGTGCCGCTGCCGCTGAACGGGATCGCATACGGATGACCGGCGCCGTACAGCAGCGGCGGCAGCACCCGCATCGCCACCGCGTTGGGCTTGGCCTTCTCCTGGCGGATGCCGGCGATCCAGCTCGCCTTGATCCGCTCGATTTCCTTCTGCTCGAAGCGCGGGCGCCGCAGCATGTCGGCGTACAGCGCCAGCGACGGCGCCAGGTTCTCCTTCAGGGCCGACAGGTAGGCGTTGCTGCCATCCAGCGAAGCGCCGGCGCCCAGCGAGGCGCCCAATGCATCGGCGGCATCGGCGAAACCCAGCGCGTCGCGCGCGCCGGCGCCTTCGTCGAGCATGCCCATGGTGAAGTTGGCGGTGCCCGACTTGCGCCCCTGGTCGGCGCTGAAGCCGCCCGGGAATTCATAGCTGAACTGCACCACCGGCACGTCGTGGCGCTCGGCCAGGATCAGCCGGGTGCCGTTCTTCAGCGTGGCGCGCTGCAGCGCCGGGAACGTCAGCTGCGGGAACTGGGTGGTCTTGGGCGGACCGGCGCTGCGATCGACGACGCTGGGCAGCGCGCGGTACTTGGGATCGACCGGCGGCGGGTTCAGCGGCGCCGGCTGCACGGCCGGCTCTTCGGCCAGCGCCACGCGCTCGCCCGGCTCCACCACCAGGGTGTGGTCGCCCTTGCCCAGCCATTTGCGGCCCACCGCCTTCAGATCGCGCGCGCGGGTGGCTTCGATCGTGGCCAGCGCGGTGCGGAAGCAGCCCGGATCGCCGGTGAACACCGTGCACTCGGCCAGCGCATCGGCCTTGCCGTTGGAGCCACCGATACGCTCGATGCCGCGCACGAAGCCGGCGCGGAACGCGGTCTTGGCCCGCACCAGTTCGTCCTTGTCCGGCCCCTTGTCGAGCAGCTTGCGCAGTTCCTCGTCGATCACCGCCTCGACCTTGGCCGGATCCACGCCCTGTTTCACCGTGGCGATGATGCCGAAGCTGGAGCCCAGCTGCGACGGCCACGCACCGGCGCTGATCTGGTCGACCAGCTTGTCCTCGTGCACCAGGCGCCGGTCCAGCCGCGACGACTTGGCCCCGCCCAGCACCTGCGCCAGCAGCTGCAGGCGGTCGATGTCCTCGGTGCCGGTCTGGGCCACGTTCCAGATCCGGTAGATGCGCGCCTGCGGCACCTTGTTGGTCATCGTCTCGCGGGTGGACTGGGTGCGCTGGGCCACGTCGACCTGCGGCTGCGCCATGCTCGGCCCGGCCGGGATATCGCCGAAATAGCGGGCGACCTTCTCCTTCGCGGTGGCCACGTCGATGTCGCCGGCCAGCACCAGCACCGCGTTGTTCGGCCCGTACCAGGTACGGAACCACTGCTTCACGTCGGCCAGCGAGGCGGCGTCGAGGTCGTTCATCGAGCCGATCACGCTGTGGTGGTACGGGTGGCCCTTCGGGTACCGCGCGCGGCTCAGCCTGTCCCAGGCCTGGCCGTAGGGCTGGTTCTCGCCCTGCCGCTTCTCGTTCTGGACCACGCCGCGCTGTTCGTCGAGCGCGGCCTGGTCGATGGCGCCGAGCAGGTGGCCCATGCGGTCGGACTCCATCCACAGTGCCATGTCCAGCGCAGTGGTCGGCACATTCTCGAAATAGTTGGTGCGGTCGCTGTTGGTGGTGCCGTTCTGGTCGGTGGCGCCGACCTGCTTGAACGGTTCGAAGAATTCGCCGCTGTGGTTCTCGCTGCCCTGGAACATCAGGTGTTCGAACAGGTGCGCGAAACCGGTGCGCCCGGCCGGCTCGTCCTTGGCGCCGACGTGATACCAGAGGTTGACCGCCACGATCGGCGCCTTGCGATCGGTATGCACCACCACGCGCAAGCCGTTGGGCAGGGTGAACTGCTCGAACGCGATGTCCACTTTCGCCGCCGCCGGCGGCCTGGCCGCGCTCGACGGCGGCGCGTAGCTCAGCGCGCCGAGCGCGGTGGACAGGGCGATGGCCAGCAGCGCCCCACGCGGGCGGATCGACACGGTCATGCAAGTTCCTTTTGGGCAATGAATGGAAGGACAGCCAGGCCTCGATCGTAACGGGCCGCACCCGCGCCCGCGCAGGCCTTCGGCCTGTTCCTGGCCATTGCCGGCACCTCCGATCCTGAACGCGATGCGCCGACGCCGCTGCCGGCGAGGTGGCCAACCGCCGAAGACGGACGTACGCAAGCGACCGGGTGTCCGCCTGCGGACACTCGGCCCGCGAAAAATCCCTTGAATAACAAACCCTTGAAGTTGGCACAGGACCTGCTCTGCATCTGCACAGCATACGCAGGAGAAGCAAATAATGAACAAGAGCTTAATAAAAAGAAAAAAGCGGAAAAAGTTCTTGCGCACCCTGGTTAGGTGTTATACCTTACTACCACACCACTGATCAACAACACCAACGAGGCCCGCCATGAAAACCGCTTCCTTCGCCCTGACCTTCGCCATCGCCGCCCTGCTCGCCGCGCCGGCGATCGCCGCCCCGACCATCACCACCCTGGATCGCGTGCAGGTCCGTCCCTCCGCCGAGCAGATCGCCCAGCGCACGTACGAGCGCAACAGCGGCATCGCCACCCTGGCCACGGTGCAGGTCCGCCCCTCCGCCGAGCAGCTGGCGCAGCGCGATGCCGAGCTGTCCAGCCGCATCGCCACGCTGGCCTCGGTGCAGGTGCGTCCGTCCGCCGAGCAGATCGCCCAGCGCGATGCCGAGCAGGCGAGCAGCCAGCGCGTGGTCACCCTGGCGACGCTGCAGGTGCGCCCGAGCGCCGACACCCGGAGCGTGTTCGCGATCGGCAGCGTGGTCAGCGGCGCCCTGGACAGCGCGATGCTGCAGCTGCAGCCGAGCCTGCAGAACCTGAGCCAGGACCTGACCACCAGCCTGGCGCGCTGAGCCTGCGCACGCTTCGCCGGCGCAGGCCGGAGCCGGCGCGTAAACTGCGCCGATGACCGCCACGCCCACGCTGCACGTCCTGCTGTTCCAACCCGAAATACCGCCCAACACGGGCAATGCCATCCGCCTTTGCGCCAATACCGGCGCGCAGCTGCACCTGATCGAACCGCTCGGCTTCGACCTCGGCGACAAGCAGCTCAAACGCGCCGGCCTGGATTACCACGAGTACGCACGCCTGCAGGTCCACGCATCGCTGGACGCCGCGTTGCAGAGCATCGCCCCGCGCCGCCTGTTCGCCCTGAGTACCCGCAGCAATACCCGCTACGATGCCCCCGCCTTCGCCGACGGCGATGCGTTCCTGTTCGGCCCGGAGACCCGCGGCCTGCCCGCCGAGGTGCTGGAGCAGGTCCCGCCCGAACAGCGCCTGCGCCTGCCGATGCGCCCGCACAACCGCAGCCTCAACCTGTCCAACGCCGTGGCGGTGGTGGTGTTCGAAGCGTGGCGGCAGCTGGGCTTCCCCGGCGCGGATTGAACGCACGGCAGGGCGCCGGCCGATCGCGACAGCGTCTCCCCGGGCCGCCCTGCGCGTCGGGCGCGCGGACGCGGAAAGACCGAATCCACGCCGAGGCGATCGGCGCAGGCACTCCTTCTTTATAGCCAGTAGCGACAGACCGGACGCCGCAGACCGGCGTTCCGGCACCGCGCCGGAAGCGATTTCAGTCGCCGCGGCCACGTCAAGCAACTGCACCCCAGAAGTTCCTGAACACGCTGTCTAATTTATATACCGGTCAGTTTTAAATTCAGGGCAAGTTCGGGTCGCTAACGGATAATTTACATATCGGCAGCGAACGGCCCACGCCTCAGCGCCGACCAAACCAATAACAAGGATATCCCGATCATGAAGACTTCTCTGCTCGCTCTCGGCCTCCTGGTCGCTCTGCCGTTCGCTGCCTCCGCGGCCGAAGGCCTTTCCTACAATTACGTGGAAGGCGGTTACATCAAGACCGACGCCAGCGGCGGCGACGCGGATGGCTGGGCCGTCAAGGGCTCCTACGCGATCAACCCGAACTTCAGCGTGTTCGGCGACTTCAACCGCCAGAAGACCGACCTGGGCGACGTGCGCGTCGACCAGTGGCGCATCGGCGCCGGCTACAACCACGAGATCTCGACCAGCACCGACCTGGTGACCCGCGTGGCCTACAACCGCTTCGACCCGGAATACGGCACCAAGTTCAACGGTTACAGCGCCGAAGTCGGCATCCGTACCGCGTTCAACCCGTACTTCGAGGTGTATGCGCTGGGTGGCTACGAGGACTACACCAAGAAGGACGGCATCAATCCGGACGGCGAGTTCTACGGCCGCCTCGGCGCCCAGGCCAAGCTCAACCAGAACTGGGGCCTGAGCGCGGACCTGAAGATGAACCGCGATGGCGACAAGGAATGGTTCGTCGGCCCGCGTTTCAGCTGGTAAGCGGCACCGCGTAGCACTGCGCGCAGCGTCTTTCTCTCTCCCGCTGCGCGCGGTTCGAAGCCCGGTCCCAGGACCGGGCTTCTTTTTGTTTCACGATGACTCCAGCCCGTCAGTGCCACTGCAGCCTTACAACGCATCGGCCCGCAGTCGCTCCCACTTCGATGGAGCGTAGTGCGGCGACATCCAATGCGCTTCCAAATTCCTGATGTTGCACGAGAGGAGCAACGTGTGTGCGGTAGGCGGGACCGGAAAACGCGGATGGCCGTCGGCGACCATCCGCTGCGCAGCCATCCAGCGCTCCGATGCCCGCCATACTGTCTGCATCGATCGCGAGCGTATGTGTCACGGTAGCGGGGCCGCCGTCTCCGGTCGGGCACGTTGTCCAAGGACTTGGCGAACCCGTGCCTGCAGGTGCCAAGAACATCAGTCTCTCGCCGCACTTCAAGGGCTATACCTTCACGCAGGACGGCCTGAAGTAGTTGGCCCTGCGACGTCCCCCCTCCGAAAATGCCCTGGTCCGCATTTGATTCCTGGAGCATCTTAAGCACGACAACGGCATGGACCGATGCTAGCTGATGGAACAAACCGGTGATGCGCTGCACGCAGTGCTGTGCGCGGCCGGCTACAACATCCGATGGCTGCTCCGCGCAGTGGTGCGCAAGGGAATGAAGCTTTTTTGCACCGCTGTGGGCATGGTTCACCAAGCTGGAAACCCCGCTCGCCACGCCATGGAACGCAACGCCTGCCTGCTGGCAGGCGTTGCCTGGCGCTGTTGGGTGAATTTTGCATGGCCAACTAATTTGATGCAGTGCTCCGGATACAGCCAATTGTCGCCGCATTTCCAACATGAGCTACAACACCATATCCGGATATATAGCCAAGACTTTGACAGACCCTGTTGACTGCAGAATAACAATCCATTGATGACGTCCATGACGTTGCCGTACATGATGGCTGTTGTGCAGAGAGTGCTTGGAATGTACTCGCAACAAGTCCGCCCACGTTGTTATTCATGCACGCCAATGCCACGCTCGTATCGGAATATTCCAATGGACCGAAACCACCAGCTTGGTATGCGATGGATTGACAATATCTGGCCATGCCTGTGGCGCATTCATCACTGATGAGGTTGCTCATGCTGCAACGTGACTGAAATGCTGACACTGACGATATATTAGCTACCGAGTAGGAAGCGTTTCCACTTCTTACACATGCCACCATGGCATTTTCATTATTAACTTCCTCAAGCATACCGCCCGCTTCGTAACCCTGACTTTGACAGTAACGCCCCACAGCTGCAAAGCAAGACCCATCACTTGTATTGGGGATAGGATTTGAAGCATTGCAAGAAATTAAAAATTGCTGAAGCGTAGAAAAATTCGTGGGGAAGTAATTTGTTGCGGTCAATGGAGAGGCTGGCGGGGTGGGGTCAACGCTGCCAAACTGGAACGCAGCGAGATCCACCGGATACATTTGCATTCCGGATGCGATCGCCGTAGACGGTAGAGCAGAACCATTTGTAATCGGAACAGAATATAGACCCATTATAAATGTATTGCCACTGGGATCCGTAACGATCTTGCTGTATCCCTGAGGGTTGAATGGCAGCGGCGTATTCACCAAGAAGCTGGAATTGAAGATGTCGGTTCCAAGGGGTGTCGACGAAGAGCGAATTTCCAAGCGAGAACACGCGTATGCTGGACTATCTCCATTAATGCAGCCCTTGCCACCAATGCCTGCATTGAGAAGCACTTTGCCATTTATCACTTTCACATCATACGAATCAGCCATATTGTTAGACAACGGATTAGATGCATCGACACCCAAAACCTCGGTCGTCAACATATTATCTATTGTAGATGCCGCCGCACCTGTCGAGCCACTTACCCAAAGGCGACCAAGACCAGATGCCTCCTGTTTGAGCATTGCTCCTCTGGTAGTTATATCTTTCCAAATCACCCCGTTGGGGCCAGATGCACTATGGACAACGGACCAGTAAAGGTACGGGGTATTTCCGTACACAAAAATTTTGGGGACACTGGCC
Source organism: Xanthomonas campestris pv. phormiicola (assembly GCA_025666215.1). Taxonomy (NCBI): domain Bacteria; kingdom Pseudomonadati; phylum Pseudomonadota; class Gammaproteobacteria; order Lysobacterales; family Lysobacteraceae; genus Xanthomonas; species Xanthomonas campestris. The sequence goes on from CP102593.1 coordinate 5,162,558, forward strand.
GAATAGGCGTCTGATGTTGACGACAAGTTTATGCCCACTACAGCTGCAACTACGCGGGCAGTATCTACACTGTAATCGGTGGAAGAAATTGGTGCGATACAAGCCGCGACTCCCGCCAGAGCTGTCCCCGAACCCGCACATTCAAAAGCGACCCACAAAGCTCCATTGTAAGAAACAACAGTAGGATCATAGGCTGATTGTACAACGCCACTTTGATATGGCAATGTCATCGGCAGTGAGATTATATCCCTTACATAACTAAGCGTGTGCGTATTCCAATCCATCTGGAATAATGACAGCGTCATATTTGTACCCGAGCAAGGATCCGAAGTTGTGTTTATAATACGCCTGCCGAGGAAATAACTCCTATTGGTCGGCAACTGGTGAAAGGCAACGCTATTGCAGTTACCTGGCCCTGATACGGGCATTGTTGAAATTGGCTGTTGTGCCTTGGCAAAACTCATTATAAAAAATGAAATGAAAAGCACAAACACCGATATGGATGTCCCATTGATTCCTTGCCATTTAAACATTGAAAACTCCTTCGCCATGATATCGGGGTGAAACGGTGAATGAGATACTATCTTTACGTCCTCCGATATAGCTTTATGTTCAGTTTTACCTGCAACCTCCCATTTTTTGACTCAGAGGTGCAATCGCGTAGCAGGGGATGTTGTTTTACAAGGACGAGTCACGGCGGCGTATCGGCTGTCCGTGGTGCCATCTGCTTCGCGGCACAGAACTTCGGCTGTGGTGTCTTGGATGCGTTTAGGCATGATAGGGAGAGTCCTTTCCATTAAACCAGGGTCTTCGCGGATCAGTATGGATGCAATCTGGCGTTTTCGGGTAGCGGCGGCAGGAAGCTAGCGCTGATCTTGAGCTTGAGATATTCCTCATCGCGGTAGCCATAGGCGCTGCGCAGGATGACCCGGTCCTTGTTGTGAAGGCGCTCAAACTCGGCTACTGCCTAGTTGGTCATGCTTCGGCACAGATGGCCCCCGTGCATGGCGAAGCGCTCGGTGTAGCGCGGGTTCTTGGACAGCCAGTCCAACCGCTCTACGCGCACGCCGCCACACCCAGGACACTGGAGCCGCCAGCGCTCGAACTCCACGTGCAAGAACCAGCCGTTACGATCAGCGCGTCACAGGCGCTGATCGTAACGGCTGCGACAACGACGGCCGCAGTTGGAGCACACTGCCGTTTTTACGGCGCCGCAAGCTCACGATCCGAACCTTCGGATCGCCGAACAAGCCCGTGAGCGTGGCCAGCCCCACGAAGCCGGGGAAAGAGAACAAATCACGCAGGCTGCGGCCCGATTTCATGCCTGAATCCACATCCTCAAGTCAGTACAGGATGCATGGCCCCCATACCTCTCGGCAAAGTGCTTGTTTTCAAGGACCGAGGCTACATCAACTCGCCGAACATACCCGCCCGTACGATTCCGCGATGAGCCTTTATGCCTTTATTTGTTGCGCGGCCTACGCCACGGTCGGGCACGGGACACGAAAAACCCGGCCGCAGCCGGGTCTTCCGCGCCACCAACGCGCCGATCAGCTGAACAGCGTGGTCGGATACTCCGGCTTCTGCTCGCGGGCCAGCAACTGCTGCAGGCCCACCGCCGGGGTCAGCTCGCCGTGCAGCACCGCGCGCACCGCGTTGGAGATCGGCAGATCGATGCCATGGCGTTCGGCCTGGCGCATCACCTCGTCGGCGGTCTGCACCGACTCGACCACCTGGCCGATCGCGCGAACCGCGTCGGGCAGGGTCTGCCCGCGGCCCAGGGCCAGGCCCAGGCGCCGGTTGCGCGACAGGTCGCCGGTGCAGGTCAGCACCAGGTCGCCGAGTCCGGCCAGGCCCATCAGCGTTTCCGGCTTGCCGCCGATCGCCGCGGCCAGCCGCAGCATCTCGTTGAGCCCGCGGGTGATCAGGCCGGCACGGGCGTTCAGGCCCAGCTCCATGCCGTCTGCCACGCCGGTGGCCACCGCCAGCACGTTCTTCATCGCCCCGCCCAGCTCGGCACCGACCATGTCGTCGCCGGTGTAGGCGCGGAAGGTGGGGCCGTGCATCGCGTCGGCGACCTGCTGCGCGAACGCCGCATCGCCGTGCACGGTCACCGCGGTCGGCAGGTCCAGCGCCACTTCCTTGGCGAACGACGGCCCGGTCACCACCGCCAGCGGCACGTCCTCGCCCAGGATCTGCTGCGCCACCTCGTGCAGGAAGCGCCCGGAGCCGGGCTCGAAACCCTTGGTCGCCCAGGCCACGCCGGCCTGCGGCGGGCGCAGCGGCGCCAGCTGGCGCAGGGTCTCGGTGAACGCGTGCGACGGCACCACCACCAGGATCCAGTCGGCGCCGTGCACGGCCGCCGCCAGGTCGGTGGTAGCCTGCAGGGTCGCCGGCAGCGGGATCTGCGGCAGGTAGCGCGGGTTCTCGTGGCGCTGTTGAATCGCCTCGGCGACGACGGCGTCGCGCCCCCACAGCACGGTCGGGAAACCGTGCCGGGCGACGAGCGCGGCCAGGGCGGTGCCCCAGGAACCGGCGCCGAGGACGGCGATCTTCTTCGCGGGGTTATCGCGCATGCGCAACGGCGGACGCGCTCAGGCGTTGCCGGCCGGCTCCGAGTCGGCCAGCGACTGGCTCTCGCCCTGCTGCGCGCGCTGGCGCAGGGTTTCGGCGTACAGCGCTTCGAAGTTGATCGGCTGCAGGAAGAACGGCGGGAAGCCGCCGGCCTGGATCAGGTCGCTGACCAGCGAACGCACGTACGGGAACAGGATGTTCGGGCACTGCGTGCCGAGCAGCACGTCCACCGCCTGCGGGTCCAGGCCGACCAGGCCGAACACGCCGGCCTGCTGCACTTCGGCCACGTACGCGGTCTTGCCGGCGGCGGTGCAGGTCAGGGTCACCGCGAGCACCACTTCGAAGGCCTGCTCGTTCAGGCGCTGCACGCGCTGGTTGAGGTTGAGCTGCAACTCCGGCTGCACGTTGTCGTTGAACACCGCCGGCGAATTCGGGGACTCGAAGGACACGTCCTTGACGTAGATCTTCTCGATGGTGAAAGCGGGGCCGGCTGCGGCTTCGGCCGGCGCCGTGGCGCCGTTGTTGGTGACGTCGGACATGTCTTGACTCCGGTGGATTCAGGTAACAGAAAGATTCGGGATTATCACATGCCGGCCGCGGCGCTCGGCGCCGGGCCGGGATGCGCGATCAGCGGCCCTTGACCAGCGGCAGATCGGCCTGCTGCCAGGCGGCGATGCCGCCGTCGAGCACGTAGACCTGCTCGAAGCCGGCCTTCTTCAGCTGCTTGGCGGCGGCGTCGGCGGTGTTGCCGGTGCGGCACACCAGCACCACCGGCGAGGCCTTGGCGTTGGCCACCAGCTTGTGCTCGGGGCCGAACTGGCTCGGCGTGGCGTTGCGGCTGCCGGCGATATGGCCCTTCTCGAAGTCGGCCGCGGCCGACAGGTCGACCAGCACCGCGTTGCCGGCGTTGATCAGCAGGGTCAGTTCGGCCGGGCGCAGGGTCTTGAAGCCGCGGAACAGGCGCGCGATCTCGGTGACGATCAGGGCGATGGTCAGGCCGACCAGGGCCAGGGCCAGCATCGGGTTGCGGCCGGCGAAGGCCAGCAGTTCTTCGAAGTTCACAGGAATAGGGGGCTGGAAGCGGGCGCCGATTGTCGCACAGCTGGCCGGCGGCGCTACTGGCCGTTCCACAAGTCCGGCAGGCCGTCCAGCAGCCACCAGGTCTTGGCCTGCGCGTCCCAGCGCCAGCGCTCGCGGTAGCGCACGATGCGCTCGGCCTGGGTATTGCGGTTGATCACGCCCAGCTCGATGTCGCGCACCACGTCGCCGTCCAAGGCGCCGACCCGCCCGACCTTGTAGGAGGACACCTGCACCTGGCGGTAGCGCTCCAGCTCCAGATCGGTCAGCGGATGCGCCTGCCGGTAGGCCGGATCCACCGCTTCCCAGGCCGACTCGAACTCGCTCCAGCGGATCGCCGCGCCGTACGCGGTCTGCAGGTCGTCGAGCTTGTTCTGCTGGTTGCGGCTGCCGGCCAGCGCGGTGCCGGACAAACCCAGCACCAGCAGCAGCGCCAGGGCGCGGAACGTCGAGGGCATGGCGGGTTTCCGGGTAGGCGCGAGCGGTGCGCGCATCCTACCCTTTCGCGATGGCGACGAAACGCCCGCTCAGCGTCGCCGCCGCGGCGGCATCGGCGGGTCCGACCTGGGCCTGGATGCCGATCCGGGCACGGCCGCGCTGGCGGAAGGTCTGCACGAAGGTGGTCCAGTCGCCCTGCGCATCGGCGCTGGCCTGCGCGTGGAGGTCGGCATACAGCGGCGCCAGGTAGCGCACCTGGGTATCGGCGACGTAGACGTCGGCCTGCAGGCCGGCGCGGTGCAGTTCGCAATTGACCAGCGCCCAGCCTGCAAGCGTCATCACCGAACCCAGGCTGCCGCCGAAGGCGTTGCCCTTGTCGTTGAGGTTGGCCGCCAGCGGCGCGACCACATGCAGGCGCTGTTCGGCATAGCCCTGCAGCGCGACCTGCAGCGCCGCCACCGGCGGCATCGCGTCGAACTGCCGCTGCAACTGCTGCAGGAACGCATCGAAAGGAAGATCCGCTGCCATGGTGCGATTGTGCTGCCGGTGGGGGCTCGCATAATGCCTGGCATGAGCGCACATGCAACCGCGGCCGCCGCGGCCTGGACCCTGATCTCGCTGCGCCCGCAAGGCGAGCACGCGCCGCTGCGGCGTGCCGCGGCGCGGGTCGGCGCGCGGCTGCTGGCGGTGTCGCCCTGGCGCCTGCAGGCCTGTGCCGACGACGCCACGCGCGCCGCGCTGGCGCTGGCGCTGGCCGCGCCGCGGGTGATCTTCAGCAGTCCGGCGGCGGTGCGCGCGGCCGCGGCGCTGCAGCCGCTGGCAGCGGCGCCCGGGCAATGCTGGCTGGCGGTGGGCACCGGCACCGCGCGCGCGCTGCAGCGCCAGGGCATCGCCGAGGTCGCGGTGCCGGAACGGATGGACAGCGATGGCCTGCTGGCCTTGCCGCAGCTGGCCGCCCGCGATGGCGCCGTCGGCCTGATCACTGCGCCCGGCGGGCGTGGCCTGATCGCCGCGCAGCTGCAGGCGCGCGGCACGCCGCTGCAGCGCGCCGATGTCTACCGCCGGGTGCCGGTGCCCCTGTCCGCCGCGCGCATCGCCCGGCTGCGCGCCGCGGCGCCGGGCGTGCTGGCGCTGAGCAGCGGCGAGGCGCTGCGGCTGGTGCTGGACCACCTGCCCGACGACCTGGCCGCAGCCTGGCGCGCGCGGCCGCTGGTCGCGGCCAGCGCGCGGCTGGCCGCGCAGGCCGCCGAACTCGGCTTCGCCGACATCGCGCGCGCCGCCGGCCCGCTGCCGCAGCAACTGGCCACTGCCGCCGCCGCGGCCGTAACGCGCTCGCCACCTCGCTGAACGCGCGCCGCCCCCCGGCTTGCGGGCGTGGTGCCGCTCACGCCATGCTCCCGCGTGCCGCGCGTCCTGCCGTCGCCATCGTCGCGACGGAACGCAGGCGATAAGGAAGCTCCCGCCGATGACCGAAATCTCGTCCACGCCTCGCCGCTCCACGCGCTGGATCTGGCTGCTTCTGGTGCTGGCCATGCTGGCGGCGCTCGCGCTGGCCGGCTGGCGCGGCTGGGAGGGGTGGCAGGCGCGCAATGCGCGCGCGCTGGCCGAGCAATCCGAGACTCAGCTGCAATTGCAGGCCCTGCAACAGAATCTGGAGACCCTGCGCCGCGACCAGCGCGCCACCGTGCAGCGGGTGCAGGACGCGGCCAGCACCAACCGCGTGCTGCGCGACGAGATGCTCGGCCTGAGCCAGCGCAGCGCGCTGCTGGAAGACAACGTCGCCAAGCTCGCCGACTCCAACCGCCACGGCGCCCAGGCGCTGCGCCTGGACGAGGTGGAACTGCTGCTGAGCCAGGGCCAGCAGCGCCTGGACGTGGCCGGCGACACACAGGGCGCCCGCCGTGCCTATGCGCTGGCCAGCGGCGTGCTGGAAGGCGTGGACGATCCGCGCTATCTCAACCTGCGCCAGGTGCTGCTGCAGGAACGCACCGCGCTTGACGCGCTCGGCGAGGGGCCGCAGGCGCGGCTGTCGGCGCAATTGGACGCCTTCGCCGCCAGCCTGGAGGGGTTGCCCACGCAACTGCCCGAGCGCACGCAAGCGCCGCTGTGGCAACGGCTGCTGTCGCCGCTGGTCAAGATCCGCCCCGCCCAGGGCGGCGTGCTGGTCGCGCGTTCGGAGCGGGTCGCCGCGCGCGACGCGTTGCAGTTGGACCTGAGCCTGGCGCGCGCCGCGCTGGAGCGTGGCGATGCGCGCGGCTACCGCGACGCGCTGACCCGCGCCGGCACCTGGCTGCAACGCCTGTGGCCCGATTCGGCGCCGCTGCGCGAACGCCGCGCCGCATTGCAGACCCTGCGCAACGCCGCCCTGCGCCCGGCCGTCCCCGAGCTGGGCACCACCCTGCAGCAGTTGCGCAGCATGCGCGACGCAAGGAGCCAACCATGAAATCCCTCCGTTCCCTGATCGTGTTGCTGGTGGTGATCGCCCTGGGCGTGATCGGCGCGCAGTGGCTGGCGCAGGACAAGCTGGGCGACCTCGGCGAAGTGATCGTGCGCGCCGGCGGCAACGACTACATCTCGCCGCTGCCGCAGGCGGCGCTGCTGCTGGTGATCGCCTTCCTGGTGCTGTTGCTGCTGTGGAACCTGCTCAGCTACCCGTTCCGCGCCTGGGGCCGGCATCGGCGCAAGCAATCGCGCGCGCGCCTGATCGAAGGCCTGAGCGCGCTGCACAACGGTCAGTGGACGCGCGCGGAGAAGCAGCTCGATGCTGCTGCGGAAGATCCCGAAGTCAGCGCCATCGCCCTGGTCGCGGCGGTCCGCGTGGCCGATGCGCGCGCCGACACCGAGGCCGCCAACCGCTACCTGCAACGCCTGGCCGAACGCGACGCCGGCGCGCACGCGCTGCTGCAGGGCGAACGTCACCTGGCCCAGCAACGTCCGGTCGATGCGATCAATGCCTTGGACGTGGCCGCGGCGCAGCCGTTGCCGCCGCGCGGGCTATTGCTGCGTACCGAGGCGCTGACCAGCATCGGCCGTGCCGGCGAGGCCTACGGGCAACTCGGCGCGATCCGCCAGCAGCAGGCCTTGCCGCTGGACGCGATCGCCCCGCTGGAAGCGCGCCTTGCCGCGGCCTCGCTGCACCAGGCGGGCGATGCCAACGCATTGGCCGAACGCTGGGAAAGCCTGCCCAAGTCGCTGCGCAGCGAACCGGCGGTGGTCGAGGCCTATGCGGTGCGCGCCGCCGCGCTGCACTGGGACGACGCGGCGCTGCGCAGCGTGGAACAGGCGCTGGACACGCGCTGGGACGAAAACCTGGCCGCGCTGTACGGGCGCCTGCCGGTGGAAAAATACGATTCGCGCCGCGCCAGCGCGCAGCGCTGGCTGCAGAGCCATCCGCACAGCCCGGGCCTGCTGCTGACCCTGGCGCGCCTGGCGCGTCAGCAGCAGCAATGGCCGCAGTCGGAGGAATTCCTGCACCGCGCGCTGGCGCTGGGCGCCGGCGCCGAGGCCTGGGAGGCGTTCGGCGAGGGCTATGCCGACACCGGCGACATGTTCATGGCACAGCGCTGCTACGCCAACGCGCTGCGCGTGCAACGCGGCGAACTCGCCCAGCCGCTGCCCGCGGCCAGCGCGCCAGTGGTGCCGACCGATCCGGATCCGGGCCTCGCCGAGCGCCGCGACGAACACGGATTGCCGCGCCTGCAGGAATGAGCCCGGCGGCGCCAGGGAGGACGCGCTGGTGACCGCGGCCGGCGTCCCCGTTCAACGATTGCAGCGCCGGCGCTTGGCCGCTCGACCCGACCCGCTCAGCGCCGCAATGCGGCCGGCAGCGCCGGCAGGCGCGCCAGGAATGCAGGCGCCACGCCCTTGTAGCGCGCATAGCGCTCGTCCATGCGCCGCGGCACCAGGATGCGTGCGCCGAGCAGGCCGACCACCAGCATGGCCAGGAACAGCCCCAGGCCCAGCCAGATCCCGGCCTCCTTGCCGACGGCGAACCCCAGCAACGGTCCGACCACGAACGCCGTCGCGGTGAGCAGCACGAAGCGGTTGCGCCGGCGTCGATGCTCCGCGCACATGCCGAGCACGTGGCTGCTGCGTTTGCGCACCCCGAGCGCGACGAGCGCGTAGATCACCACGCTCACCAGGATCAGCGCGTACCAGCCCGGCGCGTGCCAGTAGAACGTGCGCTTCTTCAGTTCGTCCTCGCGCAGCGCCACCCCGCACTTCACGCAGTGCGCCGGGAACGGCGTATCGCGCAGGCACAGCAGTTCGTCGCCGTCGCGCCACAGCGTCTCGCCCGGCAGCGGCGGCGGCATGGTCGTGGTCTGGATGGCGGCGTCGGGCGCCTGGTACGGATTGAAGCTGTCCTGCTGGTTCATGGCATGCGCCCCCCTGCGCGCCGTTCGTCCTGCGTCGTGCAGGCGGATCGGCGCGCAGGGTAGCGCAGCGGCAAACGCTGCTGGCGGACATGGCGGCGATCGCGGCCGCGTCGAGCCACGCTTCCGCCTTTCTGACGGTGCGCCCCGGCACCATCAGCTTGCACGCCTTCGCGGTCCTACGCCGATGGCGCGCGGACCACGCGCCGCGGCTCAGCGCTCGACGATCGCCACCACGCCCATGCCGCCGGCGGTGCAGATCGAGATCAGCGCCCGCCCGCCCCCGCGTTCGACCAGCTGCTTGGCGACCGTGGCGACGATGCGCGCGCCGGTCGCGGCGAACGGATGGCCGGTGGCCAGCGAGGAGCCCAGCGGATTGATCTTGGCCGGATCGATCTGCCCCAGCGGCGCGTCCAGGCCGAGCCGGGTGCGGCAGTAGTCCTCGCTCTCCCAGGCGCGCAGCGTGCACAGCACCTGCGCGGCGAAGGCCTCGTGGATTTCGTAGATATCGAAGTCCTGCAGGCTCAGGTTGTGCCGCTTGAGCATGTCCGGCACGGCGATGGTCGGCGCCATCAGCAGGCCTTCGCCGTGCACGAAGTCCACCGCGGCGACCTGCGCATCGCGCAGGTAGGCCATCGGCACATGGCCGTGCGCCTGCGCCCATTCCTCCGAGGCCAGCAGCACCGCGGCGGCGCCGTCGGTCAGCGGTGTGGAATTGGCCGCGGTCAGGGTGCCGCGGCCGCTGACCTTGTCGAACGCCGGCTTCAGCGTGGCCAGCTTCTCCAGCGAGGTGTCGGCGCGCAGGATGTTGTCGCGCTCCACGCCGCGGAATGGGGCGATCAGGTCGGCGAAGAAGCCGCGCTCGTAGGCCGCGGCCAGCTTGTGGTGCGAGGACACCGCCCAGGCGTCCTGCGAATCGCGCGCGATGTTCCACTGTTTGGCCATGTCCTCGCAGTGGTCGCCCATGCTCTTGCCGGTGCGCGGCTCGGCCACGCCGGGGAACTCGGGCTTGAGTTCGGCGAACTTGAAGCTGCGGGTCAGCGCGCGGATCTTGTCGCCGGTGGTCTTGGCGCGGTTGGCGGCCAGCAGCCGCGCGCGCAGCTTCTTGCCGTACACGATCGGCACTTCCGACGTGGTGTCCGAGCCGCCGCCGATGCCCGACTCGATCTGTCCCAGCGCGATCTTGTTGGCCACGGTGATGATGCTGTCCAGGCTGGTGCCGCAGGCGCGCTGCAGGGTGATGCCCGGCGTCAGCGGCGACAGGCCGGACGACAGCGCGGCCTCGCGGCCCAGGTTCCAGTCGCTGGAGTGCTTGATCACCGCGCCCATCGCCACCTCGCCCAGCTGCTGGCCGTGCAGGCCGTAGCGCTCGACCAGCGCGCCCAGCGTGCGCACCGACATGCCGAGGTTCCCGACATCCGCATACGCCGTGTTCTGGCGGCAAAACGGAATACGGACGCCGCCGAGAATGGCGACGGGGCGGGCTACTGGCATGGGATTACCTCGCGCGAGGGGGTCGGGGGCATGGCCTGCACGTTAGCGCAGGCATAATGAAGCGAGTGTAGCTTTGCGCCCGCGACGGGCCAACCGCCAAGCCATGAGCCAAGCCATTGCCAGCATGAATGCCCGCGGCGTGATCGCCCTGGAACTGTCCGCCGGGCTCGCCCCGGCCCGCGCGGCGCTGCCGCACGCCCTGGCCGCGGAACTGGCCGAGAAGGTCGGCCGCGACCTGGCGCAACTGGTGCCGGCGGTGCGCGAACTGGAATTGAGCCTGGCCGGCGCGCATTTCGACCCCGCCGAGGTGCTGCGCCCCGGCTGGCCGATGCACCGGCGCCTGGACGAGCTGTGCGCGCGCGCCCCCGGCCGTGATGCCGGCCCGCGCCTGCTGGCCTTCGGCGCCGATGCCGACGGCGCCGTGCCGCTGCCGTTCCAGGCCGACACCGCCCTGCTCGGCGGCGCGCTGCGGGTGGTGCCGTTCCTGCTCAGCGGCCCGGCCGAGACGCTGCAACCGGTCGCCGAGGCGCTGGAAGAGGTGTTGCTGGCACAGGGCATGGCGCAGCCGGACACCGCACTGCTGGCGCAGCAGGCGTTCGGCGCGCAGATCGAGCACGCACGCTATCTGACGGTCAACGACCTGGCCGCGATGATGTCGATGCAGTACGACAACCAGGGCCTGGCGCCGCTGTGGCCGCTGATCGAGACCGCGCTGCTGGCGCCGGATGAGGAAGAATGGCTGGCCAGCCCGCCCGAGCCGCTGCTGCGCTACCGCGGCGGCGAAGTGCGCATGGCCCTGTTCGACCCGGCCAGCTGGTGCGCGCACTACGCCCACGACCGCCAGGACTGCGAGCGCCTGCAGCGGGTCTACGAACACTACCTGGCCCGGCAGCGGCAACTGGCCGCGGTGCTGGAAGCGCATGGCATGCCGGTGCTGTACGTGCATTGCGAGGCCGGGCAGGACGCGAGGCAAGCATTGCTGGCGGCGTGAATCGCGCTTGATCGCGGGGGTGGCACGGGTGACGGTGGCTCGCAAGCGAACTTGCGGGGATCCGACCGAGCCGCCCTGCGATCAGCGCGTCGGCGCCGAGGCTGTCCAACGCCGTCTGCGTCCATCGCTTCGTGCGTCGCGACTGAAGTCGCTCCCACAGGTGTTGCGGCTCGGCGCCGAGCGTTCTGTAGATGGGGTTTCAACCCGACCTGCGCCGAAGCCGGCAGCCTCCCGGCAGATCCCGCCTCAAGCCATCGACCCAGATAGGCACCGAAGCCGGCCGACTTCCCGGCTTCGCTCGTCGCGGCTGAAGTCGCTCCCACACAGGAGTTCGTCGCGCTGGCTGGGTGCACTGTGGGAGGGACTTCAGTCCCGACTGCTGCCGAAGCCGGCCAACCTCCCGACTCCGCTCGTCGGGGCTGAAGCCGCTTCCTGCACAAGCGGACGCATTTCCTGCACAGGCAGGCTCTGGCGGCCTGCAGCGGGGCGGTAGAAGCGGTTTCACTCCCGACCGGCGCTCCGAAGTCGGCGGAGTTGCCGACTTCGGAGCCCGTCGCCGCCGGTGGCCCGAAGCCACCGGCGGCGCGCTTGCACAGGCGTACGACGACCTGCCGCTTACTGCGCGGAAGGCGCCGCCGCTGCGCCCGCCGGGGCCGCCGCGCTCGCGTTGCCCTTGATCACGCCGCAGGCCAGGCGGCCGCCGGCGTTGCCGGTGGGCTGGGTCTTGTAGTCGTCCGGGTCGGCATGGACGATCACCGCGTGGTTGAGGATGTCGAAGCCGTCGCCCTTGCCGATGTTGACGTTGTTGGACACCGCCGCGTCGATCGTGGCCTTGCCGTCGGCGTCGGCCTTCAGGTTCGGCATGTCGCCGCCGTGGTGCGGGTCGACGCTGACCTGGCCGTGCGCGGACTTGGCCGGGTTGAAGTGGCCGCCGGCGCTGCTGCCGTCGGGCGCGCTGCAGTCGCCGAACTCGTGGATGTGGAAGCCGTGCTCGCTGTTGGGCTTGAGCCCGGTGATGGTGCCGGTGACGTGCACGACGCCATCGACCGTATCGAACTTGACCTCGCCGGCGACCTGGTTGCCCTGGGTCGGGCTCAGCGCGGCGCCGGCGCCGGCGGCGGCCTGGCCGGGCGTGGCGGCGGGCGCGGGTTCTGCGGCCGCTGCCGGGGTGGCCGCCGGCGTCGCCGCCGCGGGAGCGTCGGCCGCGGCAGGCGCTTCGCGCTTGCAGGCGCCGAGCGCGAGGGTGGTGGCCAGGAACAGGACGGTGGGAAGCGTACGCATGGTGGTTCTCCTTGAGGGGCCGCGGAATGCGGACGTTCGCCGCGGAGCGCGCTCCGGGCGGATGATCGGTTAGCGCAGCACGCGGATCACGCCGCAGGCCACGCGCGCGCCGGCGTTGCCGGCCGGCTGGCTGCGGTAGTCGTCGGCATCGGCATGCGCGACCAGCGCGCGGCCGGCGATGTCGTTGGCCGCGCCGCCGCCCAGCACCACGCCGCGCAGCAGCACATCGACCTGGGCGAGGCCATCGGCATTGGCGCTGAGGTTGTCCATGTCGCCGGCATGGTGCGGACCGCTGCCGGCGCGGCCGTGCGGGCTGCCCAGCGGATTGAAGTGGCCGCCGGCGCTGCTGGCGTCGGCCGCGCTGCAATCGCCGCGTTCGTGCACGTGGAACGCGAACGCGCGGTTCGGCTGCAGGCCGCCAAGGGTGCCGGTGATGCGCACGCCGCCGGGCGCGGCGACCAGCGACAGCTTGCCGCTGACCAGGCTGCCGGAAGCCGGCGCAAGCACCGCCTGCGCCTGCTGCGCGGTGCCGCTGGTGGGCAGCGGCGGCGCTTTCGGCGGCGGCGGCGGCGCTACCGGTGGCGCACTGCTGCAGCCAGCCAGTATCAGCAACGCGCTTCCCACAATGGCATGCAAGCTGTAACGCATCGGCATTGGCTCCTTGTGCAGCGAAAACTAGAGGGAGGGCCGTTCACAGCTCATGAAGGCGGCGCCGGCGCGCAAGTCTAACCGGCGCTGCGCGCCGGTTCGGGATTCGGGATTCGGGATTCGGGATTCGGGATTCGGGATTCGGGATTCGGGAATCGGGAATCGGGAATCGGGAATCGGCAGAGCGTCGCAGCTGTTGGCTTACGGAGTCTGCGGAACGAGCAGAGCAAGCAAGCGTGCTTTTCCGAGTCCCCGGTCCCGAGTCCCGAGTCCCGGCAACTCAGCGCCGGCGCCGGCCCGGACCCAGCTTGCGGGTGACCGTGTTGCGGCCCACGCCCAGGCGCGCGGCGGCTTCGGCACGGCGGCCCTGGGTGAAGCGCAGCGCCACTTCCAGCAGCGCCTTGTCGAAACGGTCGCGCGCTTCCGCGTGCAGGCCCTCGGCGCCGTCGGTCAGGCGCTGCTGCGCCCAGGCCGACAACTGCGCATCCCATTCGCCGCCCTCGCCGCTGCGCTCGCGGCGGCTGCCGCGCAGCAGCGCGCCGTCCACGTCGTGCGCGTCGATGACCTCGGCCGGCGCCAGCGCGGCCAGCCGCCAGCACACGTTCTCCAGTTCGCGCACGTTGCCCGGCCAGGCGTAGCCGCGCAACGCGTCCAGCGCCGCCGGCGACAGCCGTTTGGGCGGGGTGTCGAGCTTGCGCGCGGCCATCGCCAGGAAGTTCTCGGCCAGCTGCGGCACGTCGGCACGGCGCTCGCGCAGCGGCGGCAGCTGCAGCCGCACCACGTCCAGCCGATGCAGCAGGTCGGCGCGGAAGCGGCCCTGTTCGACCAGCGCCTCCAGGTCCTGGTGGGTCGCGGCGATCACCCGCACGTCGACCCGGATCAGTTCGCGGCCGCCGACACGGAAGAATTCGTTCTCGGCCAGCACGCGCAGCAGCCGGGTCTGCAGCGGCAGCGGCATGTCGCCGATCTCGTCCAGGAACAGGGTGCCGCCGTCGGCCTGTTCGAAGCGGCCGATGTGGCGCCGCTGCGCGCCGGTGAAGGCGCCGGCCTCGTGGCCGAACAGTTCGCTTTCCAGCAGTTCGGCCGGGATCGCCGCGGTGTTGAGCGCGACGAACGGCTTGCGCGCGCGCGGCGACTCGGTGTGCAGCGCGTGCGCGACCAGTTCCTTGCCGGTGCCGGTTTCGCCGTTGATCAGCACCGACAGCGGCGCCTGCGCCAGGCGGCCGATGGCGCGGAACAGCGCGCGCATCGCCGGGGTATCGCCGATCAGTTCGGCGCTGCCCTGGCTGGACACCGGCAGCGCGACCTCGGCGACGCCGCCGGCCTCCGGCAGCGCGCGCGCGGCCAGCGCCACCGCGTCGTCCAGGTCGAACGGCTTGGACAGGAATTCGTGCGCGCCGCCGCGGAACGCGCCGGCGGTGCTGGCCACGTCGGTGTAGGCGGACATCACGATCACCGGCAGTTGCGGATGCGCGGCCTTGAGCTTGTCCAGCAGCACCAGGCCGTCGTCGCCGGGCATGCGCACGTCGGTGAACAGCAGGTCCGGCAGCGGACGCTGCGCCAGCGCCTGCAACGCCGAGGCGGCGCTGTCGAAGCCGTCCACGCTGTAGCCGGCGTCGCGCAAGGCGGTGGACAGCACGAAGCGGACCGAGCGGTCGTCGTCGACCACCCAGATGCGTTGCGATCCTTCCAGGGATTCGGTCATCGGAATGCTCCTATTCGGGGTCCGCTGCGGCCTGCGGCAGCAGCAGGGTGAAAACGGTATGCCCGGGGCGGGAGCGGAAAGTCAGCGAACCGGCGTGCTCGCGCGCCACCTGCTGCGCCAGCGCCAGGCCCAGGCCGCTGCCCTCGGCGCGGCCGCTGACCAGCGGCAGGAACAGGTGCTCGGCCAGTTCCTCCGGCACGCCACGGCCGTCGTCGACGATCTCCAGGCGCAGGCCGCGCGCATGCACGCGGTCGCGGATGCGCTGGGCGTGCTCGACGCGGGTGCGCAGGGTCACCTGCGCCGCGCCAGCCTGGATCGCGTTGCGGACCAGGTTCCACACCGCCTGGGTCAGGCGGTCGGCATCGCCGAGGAACTCGGGAATGCTCGGGTCGTAGTCGCGCTGCAGGCGTACCGACCAGCCGCCCTCGTTCTCGGCCAGGCGCAGCACCCGTTCCAGCACCGCGTGGATGTTGAGCATGGCGTGCGGCCGTGCCGGCGCCGGCGACAGCAGCTGGTCGAGCAGGCTGTTGAGGCGCTCGATCTCCGCGCCGATCAGGTCGATCAGCTCGCGCTCGTCCTCGTCGCGATGCTGCGCGCGCCGCGCCAGCAGCTGCGCGGCGCCCTTGAGCCCGGCCAGCGGATTGCGCAGTTCGTGGGCCAGCCCCTTCAGCGCCGCGCCGAGCGCGTTGGGCAGCGCCTGGGCCGGATCCGGGGTGGGGAATTCGTCGACCGGGTGCGCTTCCAGCAGCCAGCCGCCATTGTCCATCCGCGACAGCCAGCCCTCGGCGAAGCGCGGGGTCTCGCCGGGAATGGCCAGCGCCATGCGGTGCAGGCGCAGCACATCGCGCTCGTCGTTGAGCAGGAACCGCGCCAGCGCGTCGCCCTGCACTTCCAGCGAGGCCAGCGGCTGGTCGAGCAGGCGCCGCACGCTGACGCCCAGCCAGCGCGCGAAGGCCGGATTGGCGCCGAGCAGGCGGCCATCGGCATCGGCCCACACCACCGGGGTGCCGAGCGCGTCGAGCGGGGGGGGAGGCGCCGTCATGAGCATTGCACCAATGTAGTGCAAAGGCTGCCGTGCGGCGCTGAACGCCTGGCCAGGCGGGCCATCTGCCGGAACCTGCCGGCACCGCGGGCCGTCGCCGCGGTGCGGCCTGTCGCGGCCATCGCAGCCAGCGGGCACGAGGCGCCGCAGGCGACGAAGAAAGAAATGCGTGGGGGTCGGGCGAGGCTAGCGGCCACGCGGGAATACCTCAGATCGCTAAGAAAACTGCCGTCGTTCCGCCCCATGGAGCGCCGGCGATGGCCACTGACCGCCAGGACCGGTGCATACCGGCCGCAGGCGGGATTGCCGCAGCGGCCCGCGACGCCAGGTCGCGGGCCGGTCTTGCTCAGGACTCGTACGCGGCTTCGCCGTGCGAGGTGATGTCCAGACCCTCGCGCTCGGCTTCTTCCGACACCCGCAGGCCGAACACCAGCTTGGCGACCAGGAAGCCGACCACCGAGACCACGCCGATCCAGACCACGGTCACGCCGACGCCGGTGGCCTGCACCAGCACCTGGTGGCCCATGGTCACGCCTTCGGCATAGCCGGCGCCGCCCAGGGCCTTGTCGGTGAACACGCCGGTCAGGATCGCACCGACGATGCCGCCGACGCCGTGCACGCCGAACACGTCCAGCGTGTCGTCGGCATTGAGCAGCTTCTTCAGCCCGGTCACGCCCCACACGCAGATCACGCCGGCGGCCACGCCGATGGCGATCGCGCCGAACGGGCCGACGGTGCCGGCGGCCGGGGTGATGCCGACCAGGCCGGCGACCATGCCCGAGGCCACGCCCAGCGCCGAGGACTTGCCCTTGACCAGCTTCTCGACCAGCGACCAGGCCAGCACCGCGGCGGCGGTGGCCAGCAGCGTGTTGAGGAAGGCCAGTGCCGCAGTGGCGTTGGCTTCCAGCGCCGAACCGGCGTTGAAGCCGAACCAGCCCACCCACAGCAGCGAGGCGCCGACGAAGGTCAGGGTCACGTTGTGCGGCTTGAGCGCGGTCTGGCCGAAGCCCAGGCGCTTGCCGACGAAGTAGGAACCGACCAGACCGGCGACACCGGCGTTGATGTGCACCACGGTGCCGCCGGCGAAGTCCAGCGCGCCCTTGGTGAACAGGAAGCCCGGGGCCGCCCACACCATGTGCGCCAGCGGCAGGTAGCCGAAGGTGAACCAGATGACGATGAACAGCAGCACCGCGGCGAACTTCACGCGTTCGGCGAAGGCGCCGACGATCAGCGCGCCGGTGATGCCGGCGAAGGTCAGCTGGAAGGCGACGAACACGTATTCCGGCAGCTTGAAGCCCTTGGAGAAGGTATCGGCCAGCGTGGTGGCGTCGACCCCGTGCAGCAACGCCTTGTTGAGCGTGCCGACGAACGGGCCGCCATCGGCGAAGGCCAGGCTGTAGCCGTACAGCACCCACAGGATCGCGATCAGCGAGAACACCACGCCGACCTGGATCAGCACCGACAGCACGTTCTTGGAGCGCACCATGCCGCCGTAGAACAGCGCCAGGCCCGGCACCACCATCAGCAGCACCAGCAATGTGGAGGTCAGCATCCAGGCGACGTCGCCCTTGTCCACCACCGGCGCGGCGACGGCAGGCGCGGCCGCCGCCGGCGGTGCCGGCGGGGTCAGTTGTTCGGTGACCACGTCCGGCGTCGGCGCCGGGGTCACTTCGGCCTGGGCCAAGGCCGTGCCCGGCACGCCCATCGCCATCGCGCTGACCAGCATCAGCATGCATACCGCGTAGAACCGGGCCTTCCACCCGGAGAAAAGACCTGTCTTCATGAGGGGCTCCAGGGTGGGGTTAGAGCGCATCTGCGCCGATCTCGCCGGTGCGGATCCGGATGACCTGTTCGATGGCGGTGACGAAGATCTTGCCGTCGCCGATCTTGCCGGTCCCGGCCGCGGTCTGGATCGCCTCGACCACGGCCTCCAGACGCTCGTCGGTCACCACGGTCTCGATCTTGATCTTGGGCAGGAAATCGACGACGTACTCGGCACCGCGGTACAGCTCGGTGTGTCCCTTCTGCCGGCCGAAGCCCTTGACCTCGGTGACGGTGATGCCGGACACGCCTGCCTGCGACAAGGCCTCGCGGACCTCGTCGAGCTTGAATGGCCGGATGATGGCGGTGATCAGTTTCATGCGCATACCCCGTTGGTGGAAGGAGCCGGCCGCCGAACGCCGGCCGGCGGTTTGCATGTCATCGGCGCCGCGAACGGCGCCATCCTGCTGCGCGGTGCGTCCCGCGGATCACGCCGTGGCGCGGCGCACGGCAGTGCGACGGCAACGGCGACGTGGGAGGGAGCGTGGCCCACGGCACGCAAGCGCTGTCTTTCGTGGTGCATCCCCTGGAAAACCGGCTGGTGCGACTGATTCGGGCGCGGACCACCGGCACGGCTCCCCAGCCGAGTAGGTGGCGGCGATGACGAAGGAGGGAGGGGGAACCTTCGCCATCGCCGCGCGTGGAACTCAGTTGGCGTAGTACAGCTGGTATTCCAGCGGGTGCGTTGCGGCGCGGAACTTGGTCACTTCCTGCATCTTCAGCGCGATGTAGCCGTCGATGAAGTCGTCGCTGAACACGCCGCCGGCCTTGAGGAACTCGCGGTCGGCATCGAGCGCTTCCAGCGCCTGGTCGAGGCTGGAGCACACCTGCGGGATCTTCTTCTCTTCTTCCGGCGGCAGGTCGTACAGATCCTTGTCGCTGGGCGCGCCCGGGTCGATCTGGTTCTTGATGCCGTCCAGGCCGGCCATCATCAGCGCGGCGAAGGTCAGGTAGCCGGACTGCAGCGGATCCGGGAAACGGATCTCGATGCGGCGCGCCTTCGGGTTGGACACCCACGGAATGCGGCACGAGGCCGAGCGGTTGCGCGCCGAGTAGGCCAGCATCACCGGCGCCTCGAAGCCCGGGACCAGGCGCTTGTAGCTGTTGGTGCCGGAGTTGGTGAAGGCGTTGATCGCCTTGGCGTGCTTGAAGATGCCGCCGATGTACCACAGCGCCATCTGCGACAGGCCGCCGTAGCCGTCGCCGGAGAACAGGTTGGTGCCGCCCTTGGCCAGCGACTGGTGCACGTGCATGCCCGAGCCGTTGTCGCCGACGATCGGCTTGGGCATGAAGGTCGCGGTCTTGCCGTTGCGGTAGGCCACGTTCTTGATGATGTACTTCATCATCATCAGCTCGTCGGCCTTCTTCACCAGCGAGTTGAACTTGGTGCCGATCTCGCACTGGCCGGCGGTGGCCACTTCGTGGTGGTGCACCTCGACCTCGATGCCGACCTGCTCCAGGGTCTTGCACATTTCCGCGCGCAGGTCCTGCAGCGAGTCGGTCGGCGGCACCGGGAAGTAGCCGCCCTTGACCGCCGGACGGTAGCCGCTGTTGCCGCCTTCGATCTTGCTGCCGCTGCTCCAGGCCGCTTCTTCCGAATCGATCTTGAAGAAGGTGTGGCCCATCTCGTTGCCGAAACGCACGCCGTCGAAGATGAAGAATTCCGGTTCCGGGCCGAAGAACGCCTGGTCGGCGATGCCGCTGGACTTCAGGTAGGCCTCGGCGCGCTTGGCCACGCCGCGCGGGTCGCGGTCGTAGCTCTGCATGGTGGCCGGATCGAGGATGTCGCAGGTCAGGACCAGGGTCGGATCGGCCATGAACGGATCGATGAACGCGGTGTCGGCGTCGGGCAGCAGGACCATGTCCGACTCGTTGATGCCCTTCCAACCCGAGATCGAGCTGCCGTCGAACATCTTGCCTTCTTCGAACAGCGCCGGCTCGATGATGCTGACGGGGAAGGTCACGTGCTGCTGCACGCCGCGCATATCGACGAACCGCAGGTCGACGAACTCGACCTTGTTGTCCTTGACCAGCTTCTCAATATTTTCCGCAGACATCGATGAAACCTCGGGTTGGTGAATGACTTGCGCAGTAAGAGCAATCGCCGTGCCAACTGTGACCGGTTCACAAGTCCTTGATTTTGGTGAAGGGAGCACGCCAACAGGGCAAAACGGATGCACCAAATTGGTTCTATTGCCATTTCGAGCACCGAAATGGTGCTTCAAGCAATGTTTTATCCTTGCCCGGCTTTCCTCCCCCACGAGCCGAACCCTCCCCATGAGCGACATGTTCTCCGCCCTGCTGCTGGGCATCCTCGAAGGCCTGACCGAATTCCTGCCGGTCTCCAGCACCGGCCACCTGCTGATCGCCGAGCAATGGCTCGGGCGCCGCTCGGACTTCTTCAACATCGTGATCCAGGCCGGCGCGATCCTGGCCACCACCCTGGTGTTCCGGCAGCGGCTGTGGACGCTGGCCACCGGACTCGGCGACCGCGCCAACCGCGACTACGTGCTCAAGCTGGGCACCGCGTTCCTGGTCACCGCGGTGGTCGGCCTGGCGGTGCGCAAGGCCGGCTGGCAACTGCCGGAAACGGTGCAGCCGGTGGCCTGGGCGCTGGTGATCGGCGGCGTGTGGATGCTGGTGGCCGAGCATTTCGCCGCGCGCATGCCCGAGCGCGAGCTGGTGACCTGGAAGGTGGCCATCGCGGTGGGCCTGGCGCAGGTGGTGGCCGGCGTGTTCCCCGGTACCTCGCGCTCGGCCGCGACGATCTTCCTGGCGATGCTGCTGGGCCTGAGCAAGCGCTCGGCCGCAGCCGATTTCGCATTCCTGGTCGGCATCCCGACCATGTTCGCGGCCAGCGGCTATTCGTTCCTGGAGCTGTACAAGAACGGCGCGGTGGGCAGCGAGGACTGGGGCGACGTGGCCATCGCCTTCGCCGCCGCGGTGGTGACCGGCTTCATCGTGGTGAAGTGGCTGCTGGGCTACATCAAGTCGCACCGCTTCACTGCGTTCGCGGTGTACCGCATCGTGCTGGGGGCGGCGCTGTTGCTGTGGCTGCCGGCGGCCTGAGGGCTGGTTGGCTGGCGGCCGTACCCTCACCCCACCCCCTCTCCCGACGGGAGAGGGGCTAGCGGCTGTTCCCTTCTCCCGTCGGGAGAAGGTGCCCCGCAGGGGCGGATGAGGGTACGGGCGCAGCCTCGCGCACCCAACTCCGCGAGTCGCTTTCGCGCCGGACCCTCACCCCAACCCCTCTCCCGGCGGGAGAGGGCTTCAGGCAAGCTTGGGATTCAGGCTGTACGTGCCATGGAGGCTGGCCTCGGCCAGCACATGGCCTTGCATCGCGCGCAGCGCGTCGGCGGCGGTGAAGCGCGCCGGCAGGTCCAGCGTGGCCACGTCCAGCGCGAACAGGCGGAAGAAATAGCGGTGCATGCGCAGGTCGTTGGCCGGCGGGTACGGACCGTCGTAGCCGTAGTAGTCCCCGCCCATCTGCGCATCGCCGGCGAACCAGTCGGTATAGCTGTTCAGGCCCTGCCGCGCGCCAGGCAAACCGGGCGGCTGCCGCTTGCCCCTGGCGACGACGCCGTCGCTGGCGCTGCCTTCGGCGATCTCGCGCACCCCGGCCGGAATCTCAACGGCAGCCCAATGCACGAAATTGGTGCGTGGCTGTTCAACCGGGATCTGCACGTCGTCGCGGCCGACCATCTCGGCCACGGTCGGTACGTCCGGATCGAGGCACAGCAGCGCGAACGCCGCGGTTCCGGCCGGGACGTCGTCCCAGGCCAGGTGCGGATTGCGGTTGGCGGCGAAGCCGTCGGCCTGGCCCATCGCGTAGGTCGCGGCGATCGGCTGGCCGGGCTGGATGCTGTCACTGCGAAGACGCATGCGGGAACTCCAGTGAGGGGAAATCAGCTTTCAGCGTAGCCAAGGCGCACGGCCACCGGCGTGAGCAGCGCGAACGCGGCCGCCAGCGGCGCGGCATAGGCGCGCCAGTGGCCGGACGGCAGCCGCGGCGGACCGATCGTGGGCACGCTCGGGAACGGGATGCCGAAGGCCTGTTGCAGCGCCGCGGCCACGCCGGCCGGATCGGCCTCGATGCCGTCCAGGCGCAGCACGCGGTGCGGATACAGGTCCTGCTCGTGCAGCTCGGCGACCTGGGTCAGCACCGCCGCCAGCCAGTGCGCGCCGGTCTCGGGGGTGGCCAGGCCGAGCGGGGCCGGGGCGCCGTTGGCCAGCCAGTCCAGCAGCATGTCGCGCGGATCGCGCAGCGCGATCAGCAGCCGCCCTTCCGGCAGCTGCGGGCGCAGCGCACGCAGCAGCGCGTTGTCCCACCACAGCAGCCAGTCGACGATGTTGCCGTCGTCGATGCCGCGCGCCGGCAGCTGCGCGCGCCACTCGGCGATCAGCGCCGCGCCGTCGAGTTCGCCGCTGTCGAGCTGGGCGACGCTGCGGTAGCGCTGGAAGCCGTCGGTCGGCGGCTGCGCGCCGAAGCGGTCGCCGCGCAGCACCTGGCTGGCCGCGTCCATCACCGCAACGACCCGCTCCACGCCGCTGCCCGGCGCGCCCCACACGAACAACGGCCGCGCCCGCACCTGCGGATCGATCTCGGCCAGCGCCGGCCATTGCGCCGGGGCCTGGCCCAGCGGCGGCAGCGGCAAGCGGTGCGGCAGCTGTTCCTGCTGGAACGCCAGCCAGGTCGCCAGCGCATCGGCCGGGCGCCCGGCGCTGTCCTGCACCGCCGCCAGCCACGGCCGCAACACGGTCTGCTCGGTCTCGGGCATGCGCTGCATCAGGTCGCGCACGTGGGCGATGGCCGCGTCGTGCTCGCCGCGCTCCAGCAGCGCCTCGACCAGGCGTTCCTCGCCGCTGATGCGGCCCGGTTCCAGCGCCACGATGCGCTGCGCCACGGCCTCGCCCTGGTCGCGCTCGCCGGCCATGTCGTGCACCCGCAGCTGCGCTTCCAGCGCCGGTACGTGGCCCGGCATCGCCGCCTGCCAGCGCGCGATCAGCGCGCGCGCCTCGGCGCCGCCGACCGGCTCCAGCGCCAGCCGCGCCAGCCACAGGTCGTGCGCATCGGTCGTGGTGGCCAGCGCCGCTTCCAGGGTGGCGCGGGCATCGTCGACCGCGCCCAGCCGCTGCCAGGCGATCAGCGCCGCATGCAGGGTGCGGCGATCGGCCGGGGCCACGCCCAGCGCGCGCCGCAGGTGCTCCAGCGCATCGGCCGGGCGCCCGGCCTGCAAGGCGTATTCGCCGGCCAGCCGGCGCATGCCGGCGGTGTCGCTGACCGGATCGGCCAGCACCGCGTCCAGCGCCGCAATCGCATCGTCCAGGCGGCCCTGGCGGTGCGCCAGCTGCGCGACCAGCGCCATCAGCGCGCTGCTGCCGCGGGTCAGCGCGGCGACGCGGCGGAACGCGGTCTCGGCGAACGCCAGGTGCTGCTTGTCCAGGTAGGCGAAGCCCAGCGCGTACAGCAGGCGCGGATCGTCGGGCAGCGCGTTGCTGGCGCGCGACAGCAGCGCCAGCGCGCGATCGGCGTCGCCGCGGCGCAGCGCCAGCATGCCGTCCAGGCCCAGCAGCTGTGGGTGGTCCGGATCCAGCCGCGCGGCGGTGCGGCTGAGCCGCTCCACTTCGTCCAGGTCGCCGCGGCCCAGCGCCAGGTGGGCGCGCATCACGTAGGCCAGGAACTGGTTGGGATCCAGCGCGGCGGTGCGCGCCAGCGCGTCCTCGGCCTGGGCCAGGTCGTTGGCGCTGAGCAGCATGCCGGCGCGCAGCAGGTGCAGGCCGGCGTCTTCCGGCGCCAGCGCGATGGCCTGGTCGATGCCGACCAGTGCGGCGGCGGTGTCGCCGTTCTGCTGCTGCGCCAGCGCCAGCCAGCGGTGCGCCTGCGCGTCGGCGGCGGCGTCGGCCACCCAGGCCTGGGCGATGCGCAGCGCGTCGGCGTTGGCCTGGCGGCGCAGGGCGTCGAGAATTTGCTCTTGCATTGAGGGTCCGGCTCTGGGCAAACCGGCATTGTAGCGGGAGCGTCCCGCCGGCCTGCGCCGGGGCGTGCACCCGTCCCGGAGCAGGCCGCGTTGGCTCTGGCGGACCGTCGGTGGTGCTGCGTGGCGCAGCGCCGGACTGGCGGTCAGGTCAAGCCACGCGGCGCCGACTGGCGCTCTGCCAGGCCCACTGCGCAAGGCCACGCGCGGCGCGGCGCGTTCGGGAATGGGCGATACGCTCCAGGCTCAGGCGGGCACACCGTCGGTCAGGCGCTCGGCCACCCAGCGCTCGGCGAAGCCGTCGCCGCGCGCGTTCTCGATGAAGCCGCAGTGCCCGCCCCAGCGCGCGATCTCCAGCCGCGCCAGGGCCGGCAGGCGCAGGTTGCGGAAGTCGTCCAGCGGGATCACCGGGTCGTCCTCGGCCATCAGGATGTCGGCCGGCACGTGCAGGCCCTGCAGGCGTTCGCCGGCGATCGAATAGCTGTCGAAATAGGCTTCCAGGCTGGCGAAGCCGGCGTGGCGCTGCGCCAGCCAGGCCATCAGCTCGCGCATGTCCAGCGCCAGGGTGGCGTCGTCGTAACCGTGCCGATCGGGGAACAGCTCGCGCTTGCGCAGCAGCGACTCGCGCCACTTGCGGCGGAAATACCAGTCGTAGAACTGCGGGCCGTTCTCGATCCGCTGCATGGTGGTGGCCGGGTCCAGCAGCGGGCACACCGCCGCCACGCGCTGCAGCGGCAGGCCGGCGGCCGGCGCGCGCAGCGCCAGGCGCAATGCGAAGTTGCCGCCCAGCGAATAGCCGGCGGCCAGCAGCGCCGGCGCCGGGAAGCGCCGCCACAGGTCGCTGGCGGCGTTGACCACTTCGTCCAGGCGCTCGGAGTGGAACAGGTCCACGTTGAGGTGGTGGGTGCCGCCGTGGTCGCGGAAGTTGAGCCGGAACACCTGGTAGCCGCGCGCCAGCAGCTGCGCGGCGGTCAGGCGCATGTAGCTGGAGTCGGCGCTGCCTTCCCAGCCGTGCAGCAACAACACCGTGCCGCGCGGCGCGGTGTCGGCCGGCACGCTCAGCCAGCCCTGCAGGCGCACGCCGTCGCCGCCGTCGAGGATGTGCGAGGTGGTGGTCGCGCCGCTGGCGGCGAGCAGCTGTTCGCCGCGGCGCACGCGCAGGGCGCTGGAACCCAGCACCGATTGCAGGTGCGGGTTGCGCAGCCAACGCGGGGGGAGGTAGTCGGCGGCATTCATCATCGGCAGCGAGCTTGCGCCGGGCGATTGGAGCAATAGGTCAAATCGCCCGGGCCGCAGTGTTCCATGGTTCAGCGTTGCGCCATCGCCGCGACGATGCGCGCGCGCGAGATCTCGGCGATGCGCCGGCGCCCTTCCACGTCCTGCAGCCGGATCGGCTCCAGGAAATGCACCTCGGCCACGCGGCCCGGCTCGCCAAGCAGGCGCAGGAAATTGGCGAAGAAGCTCTCGTGCGGGCCGAACGCGATCAGCGTCTGCGCCGAACCGCCGGCGCCATAGCGCACCGCCACCGGCTGCACCGCCACCTCGGCTTCCACCGCGGCCTGGAAGATGCGCGCATGGAACGGGCCGACGTCGTGGCCGCCACGGGTGCGCCCTTCCGGGAACACGCCGACCGAGCGCCCCGAGCGCAACCGCTCCAGCATCGCCTGCAGCACCCCGCCCAGCGATTCGGTGTTGCCGCGCTGGTGGAAGATGGTCTGCCCGCGCGTGGCCAGCCAGCCGACCAGCGGCCAGCCGGCGATCTCGCGCTTGGCGACGAAGCCCATCATGCGCTGGCTGTGCAGCATCACGATGTCGATCCAGCTGACGTGATTGGCCACGAACAGCACCGGATTGCGCAGCGGCGTGCCGACCCGGCGCACGCGCAGGCCGAAGATGCGCAGCAGCCAGGTCGACCACCAGCACACCACGCGGTCGCCGAACGATTCGATGCCGGCGCGGCCGGGCGACAGCGCCATGCAAGCCAGCAGGAACGGCAACGACACGAACACGTGCAACGCCAGCAGCGGAACGCGGTAGCCGTAACGGACCCAGCGCAGCGCCCCACCGTGGTGGTGCGTGGCGGTTGAGGAGAACTCGCTCATTCTGGTCAGGGTACCGCAAGCCGGGAGGGAAGCACCCTATTGTGTCAGCATGAAGACGGTTACGGCTGAGTGCACGCTAATTGCGTGCGATCACCGCCAGGGTCAGCCGCGACACGCACACCGGCTTGCCGGCCGCGTCCTCGATGCGGATCTCCCAGACCTGGGTGGCGCGGCCCACGTGCAGCGGCCGCGCGGTGCCGGTGACCGTGCCGGCGCGGGCCGCGCGCAGGTGGTTGGCGTTGATCTCCAGGCCCACGCAGATCCGGTCCGGCGCCACGCACAGGTTGCCGGCGCTGCTGCCCAGGGTTTCGGCCAGCACCACCGAGGCGCCGCCGTGCAGCAGTCCGTACGGTTGCAGCGTGCGCGCATCGACCGGCATCGTCGCGCGCAGCCAGTCCGGCCCGGCCTCGGTGAAGACGATGCCCAGGTGCGCGATCAGGGTGTCGCGGGCGGCGGCGTTGAGGGCATCGAGATCGACGGGGTCGCGGAAGGTCATTTTGG
Source organism: Xanthomonas campestris pv. phormiicola (assembly GCA_025666215.1). Taxonomy (NCBI): domain Bacteria; kingdom Pseudomonadati; phylum Pseudomonadota; class Gammaproteobacteria; order Lysobacterales; family Lysobacteraceae; genus Xanthomonas; species Xanthomonas campestris. Next base: position 5,188,580 of record CP102593.1, read on the forward strand.
GTCCGGGATTTGGGATTTGGGATTCGGGATTGGCAAAAGCGCGATTGTCGGCGCGAGGGGCGCCGCTTGGCGAATCCCCAATCCCGAATCCCCAATCCCGGCACTCAAAGAATCGGCACCAGCCCAGAGCCGAACGCCGTCAGCATACGCACCAGCAGCCATTTCGGGCCGACGTTGACCTCGGGGAAGTCGCCGACCGCACTGTAGCAGCGATGGAAGCCGGGATCGCGCCGGGTCAGCGGCGCCGGGCAGTCGGGGCCGGGCTGGAATTCGTAGTTGGTGGCGTAGCGCCATGGCCAGAAATCCAGCACCGGCAACGCCTCGGAGGCCTTGCCCATGCTGTAGTTCAGGCCCGACAGCACCGGCGGCTTGACCCGCGCCGCCACCGTCCACGAATTCTCCGGCTCGATGTCGCGGCCGATGCTGGCCGCCAGCGCCTGCGCGAACACCGGGTCGGCGATGATCACCGCGCCCTCGGTGTTGTAGGTTTCGCTGCGCGGATCGAAGTTGTGGGTGCCGATCACGCCGATCCGCCGGTCCACCACCAGCGACTTGGCGTGCAGGCCCATGCGCGCGCCGTCGCGGGTCACCGGCAGCGGCCGGTTGGCGACGCGGCGGCTGAGGAACGACGGCCGGGTCTCGGTGCGCAGCACGTGGCGATCGACCTGGCTGCCATCCGCGCGACGACTGCCGGAGGGGCCGCCGCTGCCGCTGCCGAGCATCGCGCTGCGGCCGCTGCGCGCATTGCTGCCGGCGGCGCTGCCGCCGATCAGCGGAGTGCGGGCGCGGTCCTGCTCGGCGTCCGGCAGCTGCAGCGGCGACGGCAGCAGGTTGGCGTAGTCCACCGGCGCGTCCAGCGGGAACGGCTTGTACTCGTAGATGTCGAAGCCCATCTCGCGCAGGTTGCGGCGCTTGTACTTGTACGACAAGGCATACACCACCGGGTTGTCGGTACTGGCCAGGCTGTTGGTGGCCACGATCACCTTGGGCGGCTGCGCGCGCTTGCGCAGGTCGCGGAAGATCTCCTGCGCCGGATCCGACAGCACCAGATACGGGGTCTGCAGGATGATTTCCTGCCTGGCATCGGCGATCAGCCTGTCCAGCCTGGGCGCGGTGGAGATCGCCTTGGGGCCATGCTCGCGGCGATGCTTCTGCGGCAGGTCGGCCACGTAGTCCACGTGGCTGACCGGCAGTGCCGGCAGCACGAAGGTGTCCTCGACGAAGGCCGGATCGGCGGCCTCCTCGCTCACCCGCTGCACCCGCTGCGGGCGCAGGAACTGGGCGGGCGGCATCTGCGGCACGCCGTCGCGCAGCAGCAGCTTGCCGACATCGTTGAGCCGCGCCACCGGCACGCTGCGCCGCGCCGCCCAGTAGGCATCGAAGTTGGCGGCCATGCTGCGCGCCACCGGCCCGGCCACCAGCACGTCGCGGTCGCGGAAGTTGTACTCGCTGTCCCAGTCGTAATAGTCGTCCTGGTAGTTGCGCCCGCCGACCACGCCGATCGCGTCGTCCACCACCAGCAGCTTGTTGTGCATGCGCTGGTTGAAGCGGCGGAAACAGCACAGCACGCTGGCGGCGTAGTGCATGTAGTTGGGCTTGGCCAGGCCGAAGGTGGGGTTGTAGATGCGCAGCGAGAAGTTCTGGTGGGCGCCGGCCAGGGCGCCGAGGATCTGCAGGTCGGAGATCGCCGACAGCTGGTCGATCAGCACCCGCACCCGCACGCCGCGCCGCGCCGCGGCCAGCAGCTCGTCCATCACCAGCCGCGCGCTGTCGTCCTTGTCGAAGATGTAGGTCTGCAGGTCGATGCTGCGGCTGGCGCTGCGGATCAGGTTGACCCGCGCCACCAGCGCTTCCTCGCCATGGTCCAGGATGGTGGCGTAGTGCCGCGGGGCGGCGTCGGCGGACGCGGCGAAGGCCTTGCCGGCCAGCGCGCGCAGCGGCGAGGCCAGTGCGCAGTGATCGCTTTGCGTGCAGTCGACGCGGCCGTCGCGCGCTGCCTCGGCGATCGCCACCGCGCGGCCGTGCTGGGCCTGCGACAGGCTCGCGCAACCGCTGCCGAGCAGCAGCGCCGCCAGCACCAGGACCCTCAACCACGCTGTCACCGGGCATCCGCTCCGGTCAGCCGCGCGCGCAGCACGAAGGTGACCCGATCGCTCAAGGCCAGATCCCACTTGTCCATTCCATAACGTCCACGCAAAACCGTACCGCGGCTGATCACGTCGCAATCATAGCCCGGGCGGCTGCATCCCGCCGGCATCATGGTCAGCGTCTCGGTGTGGCCGACCCCGCGAATGCTCAGCGTACCGACCAGCGCGCCGCCGCTGGTCAGCAGCTCCGGCGGGAACGGCTGCGAATCGAAAGAGACGGTCGGAAAGCGTTCGGCGTCGAAGAAATCCTCGCCGCGCATCCAGCCGGTGTAGCGCGGCTTGCCGGGAATCTGCACGTAGGCGGTGAACAGGCGCAGGCGCACCTGGTGGCGGCCGTCGGGCAACATCTCCACGGTGCCCTCGAAGCGCGGGAAGAAGCCCTCGATGCGCTGCCCGAAGCGGGTGCGGATCTCGAAGCCGAAACGCGACTGGGCCGGATCGAAGGCATGCTCCCCCGGCGACAGCGGCGGCGCCTGCGCGCTGCTCCACCCCGGCAACAGGCACAGCGACAGCAGCGCGGTGCACAGCGCCGGGCGCAGGCGCCGGCGCGGTGCGTTCAGGGCCACCAGAACGCAGTCAGTCGGGCGACACCCGGCTCGATCGCCGCGTCCTGCGGCACCGTCAGCACCACCACGCTGGCGGTGGGCATGCCGCGGTAGTCGCCGGTCTGGCCGCTGTGCATCAACGCCGCCAGCTGCTCCAGGCCCGGGTTGTGGCCGACCAGCAGCAGGCGCTCGACGTCGCGATGCTCGTCCATCAGCGCGGCCAGGGTGCCGGAGGTGGCCTCGTAGATCCGCGGCTCCAGGCGCTGCTCGGCATAGCCGGTCAGTTCCAGCACCGCTTCCAGGGTCTCGCGCGCGCGCCGCGCCGGCGAGCACAGCACGCGGTCGGGCACCAGCCGCTGCTCCAGCAGCCAGCGCCCGGCGGCCTCGGCCTCGGCCAGGCCGTGCGGCGACAGCGGCCGGTCGAAATCGGCCTGGCCGGTGTCGGCCGGTTCGGCATGGGCATGGCGCAGCAGGATCACTTCACGCAGGACGATGGTCATCGGTCAGGCCTTCTTGAGCCACTTGAGCAAGGGTTCCCAGTCCTGCTGGTGATCGCGCACCTGAGCGGAACGGTAGTCGAACAGGCTGCGGCCGAGGCCGACCAGCACCACGTAGGCCTGGCTGTCGCGCAGCTGCGCCAGCACCGGATACGGCCAGCCGCCGAGCATCTCCAACGCCTGTTGCGCGGCGTGGGTCCACGGCTTGCTGCGGTTGATCACCAGCCCCACCGGCAGCTTGCGCTGGTGCACCCGCGGCACCTTGGCCAGGGTGTTGAGGAAGCCGACGGTGGCCTCGATGTCCAGCGCCGACGGCATCACCGGCACCACCACCGCGTCGGCCTCGTCCAGGAACTGGGCCAGGTCCTCGGCCATGGCGCCGGCGGCGCCGTCGATGATCACCCGCTGGGTGTCGTCCGGCAGCGCCGCGCGCCAGGCGCGTTTGCGGCTGGCGTCGATCGGCAGCACCGCGCTGTCCAGGCCGGCGCGGCGCTCGGCCCAGCGGGTCGAGGAGCCCTGCGGATCGGCATCGGCCAGCACCGTCCGCTTGCCGGCCAGCGCGTAGTACGCGGCCAGGTGCGTGGCAATCGTGGTCTTGCCCACGCCGCCCTTGGAGCCGGCCACCAGGATCGTCTTCATGCGCGCCTCGCTTCCGGAAGAAGAGGCCGCAGCGTACACCGGCCCCATGTTGGCCGGTAGTCAACGCGTGGCGGGCGGGGCGGCGCGTTGCTATCGTGGCGGCCCCACGGCAACGGATCGCCCATGAGCGAGCTGCAGGACCTGACCGCGCTGATCCGCGCCAACACCCCCCTGATCGTCATCGAGACCCAGGAGGAGGCGCGCATCGTGGCGCTGTTCCGGCAGGCGCTGATGCAGGTCTGGCGCGCGCTGCACCGCTGGTCGATCACCGAGGGCCTGCGCCGCATCGACCTGGACCGCGAGGACGAGCCGAGCGGCCCGCCCGACGCCAGCGCGGTGCTGCAGGCGATCAAGCGGGCCGACCAGCGCGGCATCTACCTGTTGCTGGACGTGGTGCCGTACCTGGGCTACGCCAGCCACCAGCGCCTGCTGCGCGACATCGTCGAGCGCCGCCATTGCCAGCCGCACGTGCTGGTGCTGATCGGCGCCAGGATCGAGCTGCCGGCCGAACTGGAAGCGCTGGCCACGCGCTTCAACCCGCGCCTGCCCGACGCCAACGCGCTGTTGAAGATGGTGCAGGAAGAGGCCGCCGGCTACGCGCGCGAGTTCGGCGGGCGCCGGGTCGAGGTGGACGGCGAGGCGATCAAGCAGATCCTGCGCAACCTGCAGGGGCTGAGCCTGATCGACGCGCGCCGCATCGCCCGCCAGCTGATCTACGCCGACGGCGCGCTCAACGCCGCCGACCTGCCGCAGCTGGCCCGGCTCAAGTTCGAGCTGCTCAACCGCAGCGGCCACCTGCACTACGAATACGACGCCACCCGCTTCGCCGACGTGGCCGGCGCGCGCCGGCTCAAGCGCTGGATCGAGCAGCGCCGCGCGGTGTTCGCCGGCCCCGCCCCGCCCGGGCTGGACCCGCCCAAGGGCGTGCTGCTGCTGGGCGTGCAGGGCTGCGGCAAGTCGATGCTGGCCAAGGCCACCGCCGCCGGCTTCGGCGTGCCGCTGCTGCGCCTGGACGTCGGCTCGCTGTACGACAAGTACCACGGCGAGACCGAGAAGAACCTGCGCGGCGCGCTGGCCGCGGCCGAACAGCTGGCGCCGTGCGTGCTGTGGATCGACGAGATCGAGAAGGGCCTGGCCAGCGGCGGCGAGGACGGCGGCGTGTCGCGGCGCGTGCTCGGCTACCTGCTGACCTGGATGGCCGAGCGCGGCGGCGCAGCCGGTGCCGGCGGCGTGTTCATCGTCGCCACCGCCAACCAGGTGCACGAACTGCCGGCGGAACTGCTGCGCAAGGGCCGCTTCGACGAGATCTTCTTCATCGACCTGCCCGACGCCGACACGCGGGTGGACTTGCTGCGCCTGCACCTGGCGCGGCGCAAGCTGCGCGAGGACGACTTCGCGCTGCCGGCGCTGGCCGCCGCGGCGAACGGCTTTTCCGGCGCCGAGATCGAGCAGGCCATCGTCTCCGGCCTGTATGCGGCGCATGCCGAGAGCCGGCCGCTGGACACCGAGCTGCTGATGCAGGAACTCCGCGGCACGCGGCCGCTGTCGGTGGTGATGGCCGAGCAGGTGCAGGCGCTGCGCGAGTGGGCGCGCGAGCGCACGGTGCCGGCGGATTGAGCGGCCGACGCCGGTTTCGCCCCCCGACGGGGAATGACCGGTAACGCCCTGCCCGGGGTTGAAACCCCTGCCTTTCGACGTCGTTGGCCGGAGCCAATAAAAATCAATTGGCGACAGCTGCGATGCGCGAGCGCAATGCGCTACGCCCTGTTGCGCCCTCCAACACGATCGGCAGGACATCAGCCGCTTACAAAAGCGGGCATCGAAGACGTTGGAAGGCATGGGGTTGAAACCCCTCTACCTACACGCATGCCCCCAGCAGCCATGCCCACGCCGGCAGCGTGGCCAGCGACAGCAGGATGCCGTAACCGACCAACGCCGCCGCCAACCGCGGCGCCAGCCGGTGCGAGATCGCCAGCGCCGCGGCGGTGATCATCGTCGGCATCGCCGATTCGAGCACGTTGGCCTGCAGCGCCTGCCCGCGCAGGCCCAGCGCCCACGACAGCGGCCAGGCCAGCGCCGGCAACAGCAGCAGCTTCAGCAGCAGGCCGGCGGCGAGCGGCTTGAGTTCCTCGCGCGGCAGCCGCAACTGGATCGAGAAGCCCACCGCCAGCATCACCAGCGGCAGCATCGCATCGGCCAGGTGCTGCAGGCCCGAGCCGATCCACGCCGGCGGCTGCGCCGGCATCAGCGTCAGCGCGAACGCCAGCGCCCACAGCGGCGGGAAGCGGGCCATGCGCAGCAGCGTCTGCCGCGGCGACGGCGGGGTCTCGCCGCCGTAGCGGGCCAGCACGTACAGGCCGAAGCTGGACAGCAGCACGAAGGTGCCGAACTGGTCGTAGACCACCGCATACGGCAGCGCCGCCTCGCCGAGCAGCGCGCGCACCATCGGATAGCCGATGAAGCTGGAATTGCTCAGGCCCACGCACAACAGCAGCGCCGCGTGCTCCTCGCGGCGCAGGCGCAGCGGCCGGCGCAGCGCCAGCACCGCCAGCACGGTGACGACGGCCAACAGCCACGGGGTGACCATCAGCCCGAGCAGGGACAGGTTCAACTGCAGGCGCGGCACGTAGATCAGCACCGAGGCCGGCAGGCACAGGTACAGCACCACGCCGTTGAGCACTTCGGTGGTGTTGGCCGGCAACACGCGCAGGCGCGCGAACAGCTTGCCGAGCGCCAACATGGCCAGGATCAGGGCGAACGCGTCGAAAGCCATCGGTACAACGGGAATCTGGTGGGTACGCCGGCATCATCGCATGCACCTGACGGCAGGCCGGTCGATCACATGCACCGTGGCGCGCGGCGTGGCTGCGCTGTTGCACGCAACGTTCCTGCGTCGGGGCTGAACAGTGCACCCGGCCGGCTCGCCGCGTCCCCCCTGTGGGAGCGACTTCAGTCGCGACGAACGGAGCGATGCACCTTCGGTTTCGGACAGGCCCGTGCGGTGGAACGCGGCGCGGCGGCGCTGACCCATGCAGCGTCCCCGCGCCGGGGCCGAAGACCCACCTGCAGCAGCCCAGCCGCGCCATCGCTAGCCGCTGCTGCGGCGACTCAGGCTACAACTCGAGGACAAGCGCAACTCAGGGCCAGGCGGGCGGCTTGGCCTGCCAGGCGGCCTGCACGTCGGCCAGGGTGGCGCGTTCGTCGTCGCGCCAGGCCGGCAGCAGCTTGGCGAAGTCGGCACCGGGTCCCCACTGGTCCGGCCAGGTGCGCACGGCGGCGGCGTACCACTTCACCGCCTCGTCCTTGCGGTCCAGCCGCCACAGCACCAGCGCCAGCGTCGGCGGCACCCAGTCCGGCGCCGCCGGGCGGCCGCGGACCAGGCCGCTCCATTGCGCCAGCGCGCGCGCCGGGTCGCCGGCACGCAACAGATCCCAGCCGTAGTTCCACTCGATCTGGCGGCGCTGCGCGCCGGGCGTCAGCGTGCGCAGCGCCGCCTGGTACAGCTCTTCGCCCAGCTCGCGGCGCCCGCCGGCCATGGCGATCGCCGCCAGCTGCGCGCGCGCCTCGACCGCGTTCGGATCGCGCTGCACGGTGCTGGCGAGGCGATCGACCAGCGCCTCGCCGGTGCCGCCGATCGCCGCCACCGGGCGCGTGGTGCCGCGGTCCTGATCGAAGTAGAACTCCTTCGGCGCCGGCAGGGTCTGCGCCTGCGCATCGACCGCGGCCGCGCTCACCCAGGCCAGCATCGCGGCCAGTGCGTATTTATGTGCATTCACTGCTGACAACCCCTTGGAGGTGGTCCCCTCCCCCGTCCGCATCCTAACCGCGTCGGCCGCCGGGGGCGAGGGGCGGGCGCACAAAATGCCGCTGATACAATCGGCCGATCGTGTGCGGCCTGCGCCGCGCGCGCGCCAGCCGTCCATTTCCAGGCAAGCCATGAACCGCATCGCCGATCCGCGTCCGCCGTCTTCCCTCGCCGTGCCGGCAACCGCCGTCATCGACGCCGGCTACACCCTGGAGCACAAGTACACCCGCACCGACGGCCGCATCTATCTGTCGGGCGTGCAGGCGCTGGTGCGCCTGCCGCTGATGCAGCAGTTGCGCGACCGTGCCGCCGGGCTGAACACCGGCGGCTTCGTCAGCGGCTACCGCGGCAGCCCGTTGGGCGGCTTCGATCTGGAACTGTGGCGCGCGCGCAAACACCTGGACGCGGCCAACGTGAAGTTCCAGCCCGGCCTCAACGAGGACCTGGGCGCGACCATGGTGTGGGGCACCCAGCAGACCAACCTGTTCCCCGGCGCGCGCGTGGATGGCGTGTACGCGATGTGGTACGGCAAGGGCCCGGGCGTGGACCGCTGCGGCGACGTGTTCAAGCACGGCAATGCCGCCGGCACCTCGCGCCACGGCGGCGTGCTGGCGCTGGCCGCCGACGACCACGCCTGCCGCAGTTCGACCCTGCCGCACGGCTCGGAAGAGGAATTCGTCAGCGCGATGATGCCGGTGCTCAATCCGGCCGGAGTGCAGGACATCCTCGACCTGGGCCTGGTCGGCTGGGCGATGAGCCGCTACACCGGGCGCTGGATCGGCTTCAAGACCATTGCCGAGACGGTGGAGTCGTCGGCCTCGGTGGAAGTGGACCCGTTCGCGCGGCAGATCGTGCTGCCGGAGGATTTCGAACTGCCGCCGGGCGGGCTCAACATCCGCTGGCCGGATCCGCCGCTGGACCAGGAGATGCGCCTGCACCGTTACGCAGTGCGCGCCGCGCAGGCCTTCGCCCGCGCCAACGGCGTGGACCGCACGGTGCTGGATTCGCCGCAGGCGCGGCTGGGCATCGTCACCACCGGCAAGAGCTACCTGGACGTGCTGCAGGCGCTGGAATACCTGGGCCTGGACGAGCGCGCCTGCCGCGACATCGGCATCCGCGTGTACAAGGTGGGCATGACCTGGCCGCTGGAGCCGGTCGGCATCGCCGCGTTCGCGCAGGGCCTGGACGACATCGTGGTGGTGGAGGAGAAGAAGGCCTTCATCGAGCGGCAGATGAAGGAACAGTTCTACAACTGGCCGGCCAGCGCCGGTCCGCGCCCGAGCATCGTCGGCAAGTACGACGAGGCCGGCGAATGGATCCTGCCGTCCACCGGCGAACTGACCCCGGCGACCATCGCCGCGGTGATCGGCAAGCGCATCCAGCGCCTGCTTCAATCGAGCGCGATCAACACCGAGTCGATCGAGCAGCGGCTGCGCTGGATGGAGGCCAAGGAAGCGGAAATGGCCCTGCCGCGCGCCAATTTCCCGCGCGTGCCGCACTACTGCTCCGGCTGCCCGCACAACACCTCCACCGTGGTGCCGGAGGGCTCGCGCGCGCTGGGCGGGATCGGTTGCCACTACATGGTAACGTGGATGGACCGGTCCACCGACACCTTCACCCACATGGGCGGCGAAGGCGTCACCTGGGCCGGGCAGGCGCCGTTCACCGACACCCCGCACGTGTTCCAGAACCTCGGCGACGGCACCTACTTCCACAGCGGCTCGCTGGCGATCCGCCAGTCGATCGCCGCCGGCGTCAACATCACCTACAAGATCCTCTACAACGACGCGGTGGCGATGACCGGCGGGCAGCCGGTGGACGGCACGTTGAGCGTGCCCGACATCGCCCGGCAGATGCGTGCCGAAGGCGTGCACAGCATCGCCCTGGTCAGCGACGACATCGGCAAGTGGACGCGGCGCCGCGAGCAATTCCCCAGCGACGTGGAGTTCCACGACCGCAGCGAGCTGGACGCGGTGCAAAAGCGCCTGCGCGAGGTCAAGGGCACCAGCATCCTGATCTACGACCAGACCTGCGCCACCGAGAAGCGGCGCCGGCGCAAGCGCGGCAAGCTGCCCGATCCGGCCAAGCGCGTGCTGGTCAATTCGCTGGTCTGCGAGGGCTGCGGCGACTGCGGCGAAAAGAGCTTCTGCGTGTCGGTGCTGCCGAAGGAGACCGAGTTCGGGCGCAAGCGCCAGATCGACCAGTCCGGCTGCAACAAGGACTATTCCTGCGTCTCCGGCTTCTGCCCCAGCTTCGTCACCGTGCACGGCGGGCAGCTGCGCAAGGGCGGCAAGGCCGATGCGGCCACGCTGCTGCAGGACCTGCCGGCGCCGGTGTTCCGCAGCGACCTGGCGCAGCCCTGGAACATCCTCATCACCGGCGTCGGCGGCACCGGCGTGGTCACCATCGGCGCGTTGCTGGGCATGGCCGGACACCTGGAAGGCAAGGGCGCCAGCGTGCTCGACCAGACCGGCCTGGCGCAGAAGGGCGGCGCGGTCACCACCCATATCCGCCTGGCGCGCCAGCCCGAGGACCTGCACGCGGTGCGCATCGCCGCCGGCGAGGCCGACCTGGTGCTGGGCTGCGACATGGTCGTGGTCAACGACTACTGGGCACTGTCCAAGGTGCGCGGCGACCGCTCGCAGGTGGTGCTCAACACCTACGAAGCGATGCCCGGCACCTTCACCACGCATCCGGACATGCAGTTCCCCGCCGCCGACATCGTCGCCGGGGTGCGCCTGGCCTTGGGCGGGCGCGACCCCTTGCTGCTCGACGCCACGCAACTGGCCACCGCGCTGCTCGGCGACGCCATCGCCAGCAACCTGTTCATGCTCGGCTACGCCTGGCAGCAGGGGCTGGTGCCGCTGTCGCACGACGCGCTGATGCGTGCGATCGAACTCAACGGCGCGGCCGTGGCGATGAACCAGCAGGCCTTCGCCTGGGGCCGCCTGGCGGCGCTGGACCTGGCCACGGTGCAGCAGGCCGCGGGCATGCCCGGCAGCGTTGCGAGCGAGGCCGAACCCGCTGCGCAGCGGCTGCAACAACTGCCACCGGGCGAGTGGGAAGGCCACGAGGGCGGCGCCAGCGCCGCGCCGCGCAATCCGCACAACGCGCGCCAGGCGCGCGACCTGCCCGCCGCCGCCGATGCCGCCGACAGCGGCCATGCGCCGCTGGACGACACGCGCCTGTCGCGCTCGCTGCACGAACTGGTCGCGCGCCGCCGCGCGTTCCTGGTCGATTACCAGGACAGCGCCTACGCCGCGCGCTACGCCACGCTGGTGGAGCGCGTGCGCGAGGCCGAACAGCGCGTCGCCGCCGGTGCCACCGCTTTGACCGAGGCGGTGGCACGCTACGCGTTCAAGCTGATGGCCTACAAGGACGAATACGAAGTGGCGCGGCTGTACACCAGCGGCGATTTCCAGCGCCAGCTGCAGCAGCAGTTCGACGGCGCCTATTCGCTGCGCTTCCACCTGGCGCCGCCGCTGCTGGCCAGGAAGGACGCGCAGGGCCGCGCGCTGAAGCGCGAGTTCGGGCCGTGGATGCTCACCGCGTTCAAGTGGCTGGCCAAGCTGCGCGTGCTGCGCGGCGGCAAGTTCGACCTCTTCGGCTACAGCGCCGAACGCCGCGGCGAGCGGCAGCTGATCGTCGACTACGAACGCACCGTGGGCGAACTGCTGGAACGCCTGGCGGCGGACAACCTGGCGCTGGCGGTGGAGATCGCCAGCGTGCCGGAACACATCCGCGGCTACGGCCACGTCAAGGAAGCGCACCTGCACGAGGCCAGGCAGCGCGAGGCACGGCTGCTGGCGACCTGGCGCAATCCGAAGGCCTTGCATATCGTGCAGGCGGCTTGAACTGCTGGATCGGTCGCGCGACGCGGCAAAAGTGGTCGGGGCCGAAGTCCCTCCTGCAGGGCATCCGAGCAGTCGCCGCACGCTGCTGCAGGCACGGTTGCAACCGCGCCCATCGGTGTGTTGACCGGCCGACAACGTCATCGACGGCAGATGCGGTCGCGGCGGAAGGCGCTCCTGCAGTGCAGCGGCCGATCATCCGGTTCGCCATAAAAAAACGCTGCCGACATGCAGCCGGCAGCGTTCCATGGGACACAGGGGAGCGTGGATCGCGGGCGTGATTCAGCCGGCGCCCGCGCGATCCGAATGCCCACCTCGCTGCGCTATCAACCCCGCGGATCGGTCGGCGTGCCGCGGCCCGAACCGTAGCGATCCGAATGGAAGGCCTCGCGCACGGCCGCCTTGGCCTGCGCCCAGGTCAGCCGCGAACGGTCCTTGGCGCGTTCCCAGCCGCTTTCCAGATCCGTTTCCAGGCGCTCGTCCCAGTCGCGGTCCTGATAGCGGCTGCGCGCCTGGATGCCATAACGGTAGGCCGGACGGTAGTCGTCGTAGCCGGCGTCGCCATCGCGATAATCCACGCTGTCGAAACGCTCGGCATAGTAATGGTCGCTGTCCTCGTAGGTGCGGTAAGTGCTGTCGGCGCGCTGCCAGGAATCGCGCGCGGCCAGCCGTGCGTCCTCCCACTCCAGGCGCGATTCGCCGCGACGGGTACCCCAGTCGCGCGACAGCTCTGCTTCGGTCTCTTCCCAACTGCGGGTCGGATACTGCTCGCGCGCCTGCAGGCCGAAACCGTAGGCGGCCGCGTAGTCGCGTTCGTAGTCGTAGTCGGACTTCACGTAGTCGCGGTTGCGATATTCTTCGCGCCAGTACTCGGTTTCGCCGGTCGGGTCGATGCGTTCGGCGACGCCCTTGCCCGCGGCGGCACCGACGACGACGCCGACCGCAGCACCGATCAGCGTGCCGAGCGGCCCGAACACGGTACCGGCCAGCGCCCCGGCAGCGACGCCGCCCGCGGTGCCGCCGACGCCGACGCCGACCGGATGCGAGCCCGGCGTGCCGGAGAGGGGATCGCGATTGAGATCGCGCGCTTCGTTGTTGCTCATTGGGAACGCTCCGCAGTGATTGGGATCACCGGCCATCCGCATCGGCCCGTGGTGATGCACAGTGGCGAACGTGCGGTTAATCCCCCGTGCCATCGGGGTGAGCGCGCGATGAGGCCCCATCGCGGGTACCGTCACGCTTTCGCAACGACCGCGGCTGCACGCGCGGCGCGTGCCTCAGCCGCGCCGCCAGACCAGGCAGCGGTTGTTCGTCGGCAGTGCCACGTCCTCCTGCAGCAGCAGTCCTTGCGCCTGCGCCAGCGCGTCGAGCGCTTCGAAGTCGCGGATACCGCTCGCCGCATCGCGCGCCTTCAGCCAGGCATCGAACTCCCGGTTGCTGTCGCTGCTGAACGTGCCGCCATAATTGAACGGGCCGTACACAGCCAGCGTGGCGCTGTCGCTACCGGCCAGCAGCGTGCCGACACCGGCGAAGAACGCCTGCACCGCGGGCCAGCCCATGATGTGCAGCGTATTGGCGGTGAACACCGCATCGTAGCCGGCGACCGGCCATGGCCCGGCCTGCACGTCCAGCGCCAGGGCCGGCGGCGTGTTCGGCAATGCCGCCGCGTCCAGCCATTGCGCGATGCCGGGCAGGTGCTCGGCACGCTCGCTGCACTGCCAGGTCAATTGCGGCAGGGCGGCGGCGAAATGCACCGCATGCTGGCCGGTGCCGCTGCCGATCTCCAGCACATGGCGGCGCTCGGCGAAATGCCGCTGCAGCACCTGCAGGATCGGATCGCGATTGCGGTCGCAGGACGGTGCGTAGGGTCTATCGTTCATCGCTCATCGCTTGGTGGCGACCGCAGCAGGCGCCGCGGCCTGGCGGAGGCGTATCGCGGTCAACTGCGCGAACGCACGAAGATGCGCTTGCTGCCGCCTTCGTTGCCGCGTTCCTCGAGTTCGAACTGCGCCGACAGCCGGCGCAGCAGGTCGCTGAGCTTCTTGTGCCCGTACAGGCGCGGATCGAAATCCGGGCGCACCTTGTTGAGGTAGCTGCCGACGCTGCCGAGTCCGGCCCAGCCCTGGTCGTCGGAGGCTTCCTCGATCGCCTGGCGCAGCAGTTTCAGCGGTGCGGACAGCTTCGCATCGGCGGGCGCAGCGGGCGCCGCCGCGGGCGCGGCCACGGCAGCCACTGTCTCGGGCCTGGCGGTCTGCGCCGCCTGCGCAACCTGTGGCGTCTTGCGCCCCTTGCCCGCCGGCTTGGCGGCCGCGGCCGCCGGCTTGGACGGTTCGGCGCTGGCCGCCTCGCTGCGCAGCACTTCGGTGTAGATGAACTTGTCGCAGGCCTGCACGAACGCGTCCGGCGTCTTGCGCTCGCCGAAGCCGTACACGGTCGGTCCTTCCTCGCGCAGGCGCTGCGCCAGGCGGGTGAAATCGCTGTCGCTGGAGACCAGGCAGAAGCCATCGAAGCGGCCGGTGTACAGCAGGTCCATCGCGTCGATGATCAGCGAGCTGTCGGTGGCGTTCTTGCCGCTGGTGTAGGCGAACTGCTGCACCGGGCTGATCGAGTGCTTCAGCAGCGCCTGCTTCCACTGGGTCATGCGCGTGCTGGTGAAGTCGCCGTAGATGCGCTTGACGCTGGCCACGCCGTACTTGGCCACTTCGGCCAGCAGGCCTTCGATCACCGACGGCTGCGCGTTGTCGGCATCGATCAGCACCGCCAGGCGCGGCTGGTCGTCGTCGGTCTCGGATCTGGAACGGGTTTTCATGGCGGGGACCTGCGTGGAAACGGAAGCGTCGGCGGGAGCGCAGCGCGGTGCCGCTGGCGCGCTCGGCGCCGTGTGCCACTGTGCCACTCCGGCGCAGCGGCGGCCAGTCTTGCCGAATGACGGCGGTCGCTTCGCCGGCGAGCGCAGGCGATCCAGGTCGCCGCGTCACGCGCCGCATCGGACCACGCTGCAGCCGCACTCGCTCGGCGCCGCCGCGCCCGCTGCCGCACGCGCACCGCCTCAGGGCGTTGCGGCAGGCGCCTGCGGCAACGCCAGGTGCTTGCGGAAGAAGCGCGCGATCACCCGCAGGGCCTGCCGGCTTTCGGGCCGCGTGTCGTTCAGAGGGCTGCAGGCGTTCATCGAAGTGATGCGCGAACTGGGGTAGCGCGTATCAGCGCGACGCCGGCAGCGCCTCGTAGGCCTGCCGCACCGCCGCATCGCCATAGCGCCGTTCCAGCCGGCGCACGATGAAGTGGCCGCGCGCCATCGCCTGGAAGTGGGCCATGAACACCGTGTTGAGCAGCGCGCCGCTGGCCGCGCCGACCAGCGGCACCGCCTGCGCGGCCAGCTTCTCGCTGACCGTGATCGAGAACTTCGCCGCGATCCGCGACATCAGCGACACCAGCGCCGGCGCGCCCTTGCTGCCGATGCCGTGCGCGGCGATGTACTGCGCGGCGGCGCTGAGCTGCTGCGCCATCGCCGTGCGCACCGCGAAGTAGCCCGATTCGCTGCCGTCGTCGCGCGCACTGCGGCCGCCGTGCGCCAGCACTTCCAGGCAGGCCAGGGTGGTGGCCGGATCGTCCAGCCGTTCGCCCTCGGCGCGGGCGATGTCGGCGATCGAACGCAGCATCAGCGTGGTAGTCAGCGGCAGTTCCACCAGCAACCCGGGCAGGCCGAAGAAACCGCCGGCGGCGCCGGTCGCGGCCACCGCCACCCCATGCAGGCGCGGCCGCGCCGCGCCCGGTGCCTGGGTGCGCAGGGTCAGCAGCGCCGAGCGCAAGGCGATGCGCAGCGCGCGATGGCTGATCGTGTCGATGCGCGAGGACAGCGCCTTCGGCAGCCGCTTGCTGAGCAGATCCTCGATCGGCGCGCCGACCGTATTGGCGATCTTCGCCGCCAGGCCGGGATGTTCGAGCAGCGCGTGCGCCTGGGCCAGATCGCGGTGGTCGGCGGCATCCATGGCGGGAACGGGGAGATTGGAGGTCATGGCCGAGAGTCTTGGCGTGGGAATGCACAGCATGCACCGGCCGGTGGCGCGATGCTGTCGAGGGCAGATGACGAAACCGGGTATGCGACGGGTCGCAGGCACCTTAGCCCGCGATCTGTTCCAGCGTGCGGTTGCGGGTACGCGGCCCGAAGATGCCGATGATCCCGGCCACCGCCAGCAGGCTGGCGACGATGAAGGCCAGCACGCCGCGGTTGCCGGCGCGCTCCAGCAGCAGTCCGATCAGCAGGCTGCTGCCGGCGGTGGACAGGCGGCTGAAGGAATAGCAGAAGCCGACCGCGCGGGCACGCAGCGCGGTCGGGAACAGTTCGGCCTGGTAGCCGTGGTAGGCGAAGCTCATCCAGGCATTGCAGAACGTGATCGCCGCGCCGCAGGCGATGATCGCCAGCGGCTGGGTCTGCCAGGCGAACAGCGTGCCGAACAGCATCGCGCCGAGCGCCGACCACACCACCTGCCACTTGTTCTCCCAGCGCTGGGCGACGCGCAGCAACAGCAGCGGCGCCAGCGGATAGGCCAGCGAGATCGCGAACGCATAGCCCAGCCCATGCACGCTGTCCGCGCCTTGCGCCGACAACAGCGCCGGCAACCAGTTGCCGAAGCCGAAGAAGCCGATCGCCTGGAACACATGGAACGCCACCAGCATCGCCACGCGGCGCCGGTAGGGCGCCTTCCACAGCGCGCCGAAACGCCCCCGCGTCGCGGCGCAGGCGAGTTGCGGTTCGATCCTCGGCGCATCCAGCGCGCGCCCCAGGTCCGCCGTACACCGCGCTTCCAGATCGCGCAGCACCGCATCGGCCTCGGCGTGCCGACCCTGCGCCGCCAGCCAGCGCGCCGATTCCGGCAAGCGCCGGCGCAGCCACCAGACCGCCACCGCGAACGTGCCGCTGAGCAGCACCACCCAACGCCAGCCGCTGACCCCGAGCGGCGCCTGCGGCACCAAGGCCCAGGCGCTCACCGCCACCGCCGGCACCGCCAGGAACTGCACGAAGAACGCGAACGCGAAAGCCGCTCCGCGCATGTGCCTGGGCATCAGTTCGGACAGATAGGTATCGATGGTGACCAGCTCGATGCCCAGGCCGATACCGACCACGAAGCGCAGGACGATCACGCCCAGCGCCGTGCCCTGCAGCCCCATCGCCACGGTCGCGGCGGTGTACCAGAGCAGCGCGAAGGCGAACACCGGCCGGCGCCCGAAGCGATCGGCGAATGGACTGAGCAGGCTCGCGCCGAGGAACAGGCCCAGGAACGTGGCCGAGGCGAACGCGGCCTGGTCGGCGATGCCGAAGACGCCCGCCGTTCCGGTGGCGAAGATGCCGTCGTGCAACAGGCCCGGGCTGATGTAGGCGGTCTGGAACAGGTCGTAGAGTTCGAAGAAACCGCCCAGCGCCAGCAACGCGACCAGCCGCCACAGCGTGGCCGTCGCCGGCAGGCGATCGATGCGCGCGGCCACCAGCGCGACGGAATCGGAAGCAGCAGCGGCGGGATCGAGCATGGGCATGCACCGGCGACAGGGGTCGCCGACAGCCTCGGCCGTCGGCGCTGCGGCATGCTGCCCGATTGCCCTGCGTCTCCGCTACCGCCAGTGGCAAAGATTGCGGGCGCAGTCCGCCCCGCGTTCAGCGGGACGTCGGCTTGCAGCGCGTGCGTGACGCCAGCGGGCTAACGCAGGAACAGCACGTTCAGATCCTGCTTCGGCACGAAATCCTTGCGCCCGAATTCGAAGGTCAGCGGACCGGTCCGCTTCAACGCGCCATCGAAGCACGGACTGACCAGGTCGGCCGGCCCGCGCTTTTTCAAGGTCAGGTGGAAATCCTGGATCGGCCCCTTCCAGTTGTTGCCGGTCAGCTGGATGTAGCGCAGGTGCTCCATTGCAGGCCTACTCGCCCTCGCGGCGGCGCGCGCTGACCGCGGGCCGGCGTGCCGTCTGCGCATCCCTGCACAAGCGACGTTCGCGCCGATCACATCGGGACGCTGCGCGCCTGATTCCGTGCCGGCTCCTGGGCCTGCAAACGCCGCAAGCGGCCAGCAGCGCGGTGGCCAGCACGAGTACCAGGAGCCTGGAAGTCGCAGCACGCGGGGACGCGCCCGGTGAGCGCGCGCGAACCGATCCATGGTCCTGAGCAGACCGATGTCGCAAGACGAAGAAGCGATCGGAGTATCGCCACGCCATGCGGTGCGATCCTTGCTCCCAGATTTCCGAGGCCGAGCCATGTCAGGCTTCCGGGCTTGGCAAGGCGGACCGGCATCGCCAGGATCGCTGCGCGCCCCGTATTCTTGGCAAAACATTAACCGCAGGCTTGTAAATCTGTCTCGCACATGGAAACGATGCAAGGGGAAGGACGCATGGGAACCAGGGAAAACAAGCGCCGCTGGCTGTTGTGGGTCGTGTTGCTGGCCGCTGCGGCCATCTGCGCCGATGCGAGCGCACAGGAGCAACAGCAGGAGCAGCTGATGCAACAGCAACAGCAGATGCAGCAACAACAGCAACTGCTTCAGCTGCAGCGCCAGCAGCTTCAGCAATTGCAGGAGCAACAGCAGCCGGAAAACGCCGGCGCCTCAAAAGGCTTGTCTGCCGCCTATCGGGACTGCCGCAAGCAGGCCAGCGGCGTCTACGATCAACAGCGCTGCATCGAACGCGAACGCAGGCTGCAGGAACAGCGCATGACCAAGGCTTACGACACCCTGCGCTATCGGCTCGGTGGCCGTGACCGGGCCGCGCTGATGGATGCGCAGTACACCTGGCTGCAATCCGACGCGCAGGCGAGGGATCTGGACAAGGCACTCGGTGGCCACGGCCAGGCGGCAGCGTTGCAGAGCGCGGAGGCCGCGCTGGAGCGGCTCAGCTCACGCGCCGACGAGTTGGAGAAGTACACGCGCACATCCCCCTGAGGCAGAGAACGCGCGTGCAGCCATGCGCCCGGTGCAGAACGTGCCGGAGTCCGGCCCGTGCTCCGTCGGGTTCGAGGAAGAATTCGGCGGCTACGACTTGGGCGGCGGCAATGCGCAGCCGGACGTCAAGAACATGCCGTTCGACTGGGCTTGCGGCTGACGTCGACCAGGCGGGACGGCGCCACCTGCGGTGCGTTCCGCCCGGGAAATAGCCGGCGCCGTCCAGATCCCGCAGCAGACCAGGCCCGCTCGGCCGCCAACCCAACTGTTCGCGTGTCCATGCGCTGGAGGTGGGCATGCCCCGGCCGGCGAAGCGGGCCATCCAGCCGAACTGCGCCGGCGCCGCCTCGGCCGGCACCGACTGCACCGGCAGCTGCAGCTGCCGCCCGATGAGCGCGGCGATCTCGCCGAATGCGATGCCTTCCTCGGCATGGCCGTGATGGCACGTCCCCGCTTCGCCCTGCTCCAGCGCCAGCCGCAACAGCCGCGCCGCATCCGCGCGGTGCACCGCCGGCCAGCGGTTGCTGCCGTCGCCTGCATAGGCCGCCATGCCCGTGTCGCGGGCGATGCCGATCAGCGCGGGCACGAAGCCGTGGCCGCCCGCGCCATGCACCGACGGCGGCAGTCGCAGCACCAACGCCCGCACCCGCTGCGGCAAAGGCCAGCGCCGCGGTCTCGGAGATCGCCCGCGGTGGCGCGCTCGCCGGATCGGCGCGATCGGCCTCGGTACCAAGACGGACCTGCGGCAGCACCGCCGTGCCCGAGGTCGCCAGCAGCGGACGCCCGCTGCCGGCCGACCTGACCGCACAGCCCGCTTTCCCACCTTGCGCGCGAGGGCGCAGCGCGGCCGACCGACCCGTCCAACCTCGCCGAAGAAGGCCTGCTTGCCTGGAGTGGGCCTGTCCGCCTGGTTGCAACGCGCATCCTCCAAGGTGAACCGCTGCAGGCGCCTGTGTTGACAAGCGCAAACGGCCGCCAAATAATAGAACCGTACAGTTTGGTTTTTATACGGCAACTGACGAATCGGAGCTCCACGCGAGCGTCGCGGCCGCCAGCGGCAACGCCCTCCGGCGGCGCTGCGGCATGGAACCTTGCTGCACCTTCTCGTTGTTGCGTCGTTCGTCCCCCAGTGCTTTTGCCACCTTCCATCAGGCATCCCCATGAAGCCGCAGCGTCCACTTCCTTCCGCATCCTCGTCCCCGTTGCGTCCGGGCCAGCAGGCGCTGTTCGACCTTCCGGAGATACCGTCGCCGCGCGTCCGCCCGGTACCCGGCTGGATGAGCCGGCGCCTGCAGACGGTCGTGGCGGTGCTGGCGCGCAGTCGCCCAAGCCGCTGCGACCGGCGCGATTGAACGCGCCGGTGCCGGTGGCGTGGCAGCATTCCTCCGCTGCCTTTTGCACCGTGGACCAAGCCGATCCACCCGTCGCGCGGCGCCAACCATTGCGCGGACACATCACGGCATCACCGCACCGGTGCGAGTAGGTTCATCGGCGGATCGCCATGTGTGGCCCGCCCATGGAGAAATCGAATGAATAAGCTATTCGGAGTTGTCGTCGCTTGTGCCCTGGCCGCCGGCGTTCCTGCCGTTGCAGGCGCCGAGCAGGTCCCGCCCCGGGACCGGCACGACAATGACCCTCGCCACGACGACCCGCGACCGGGCCAACCCAACGACGATCGCCGCGAGCAGGCCAGGCACGACGACCGCCGCAACGATCACGATCGGCCGGACGACAAGCGCTATGGCCGCTGGGATCCCAAATGGGGCCCGCGTCCGGGCAATCCGCCTGCGCACCGGTCGCGGCACGACGATTGGTACCGCCACGTCCGCGCCTGCCAGCAGCGCTACCGCAGCTACGACGCGCGCACCGATACCTTCGTCACGCGCGGCCGCCGTCTGCGCTGCTCGCTGTAAGCCTCTGCTCGCCCTCTGCGCTAAGCGCGCGGAGGGCGATGCTGATTTGACGCTCGGATGAGCGCAGCGCGCACGGCGGCGCAGCCAATCACGCACACGACAGGGTCGGCCGGGCGACTCACTGCCGCGCGGCGCAATCCGGATGCTGCGCGGCGCAGAGTTCCGCGGCGCGACGCAGTTGCGCGTCGTCCAACGGCGGCGGGCGGGCGATGGCCGGCTGGACTTGGTCCGGCGCGCCAGTGAGCGTATGCAACCCCCTGGCCGCCTTGCCGGCCACGTAGTAGATGCCGAGCGCGAGGTAGCCGCCACCCTGGCTGACCTGCTCCACCGAGGGCGGTGGCCGCCAATCCTTGTCGAAGCGGTTGGGTTGGGCGCTGACCGGATTCTTGAAACGGTACAGGTCCAACGGCTGCTCCACGTCCGGCGGCAGCGCGCGCACTTCGTCGAGAGTCTGGATGTTCCGATCGCTCGCGGCGGGCGCGGGGTCGGCCTGCTGGGCATGCACCTGCACGACCGCGCCAAGCAGCGCGGCGGCAACCACGAAACGCGCGGCATTGCACATCGAGATCCATCCTTTCCCATGCATGGCCATGGCAGGTGCCGAGCTTACGGTCGGCGGCTGAACGTCACCATCGCGGCGGCGGCACGGCCGCGCGCGCGCCGCTGGCAGCGCGCGCTTCTGCACGGCGCTCAGGCCGTCTGCATCGGCTGCAGGCACAACCAGATGGCGCACCAGTGCGACAGCGCGCCGCCCAGCACGTGCGCGTGCCAGATGGCGCGGTTGTAGACCATCGACTTGCGCACGTAGAAGCCCACGCCTACCGTGTAGAACATGCCGCCGGCGGCGATGCACCACAGCACGGCGCTGTCCAGGCTGGCCATCAGCGGCTTGATCGCGACGATGCCGGCCCAGCCCAACAGCAGGTAGATCGCCACCCAGAAGCCCTTGCTGATGCCGGGCAGGAACAGTTTGGCGAACACGCCGAACAGCGCCACGCCCCACACCGCCAGGGTCATCGACCAGACCCAGGCGCCGGACAGCGCCAGCACGAACAGCGGCGTGTAGGAGCCGGCGATCATCACGAAGATGCCGGCGTGGTCGAGCTTGCGCAGGATCGGCTGGCGCTGCGGCGGGGCGAAGTTGTAGGCCGCCGAGCAGGCGAACATCACCAGCATCCCCAGCGCGTAGACGCAGGTGGCCAGGAGCAGCTCGTGGTTGGCGTGCGGGCGCCAGATCAGCATGGCGCCGCCGACGATGGACAGCAGCAGGCCGGCGGCGTGCACGACCAGGTCGGCGCGGCGGGCGCCGGCGGTTTTGTAATGTGCGGCAGGAGCGAGAGCGGGCACGGACAAGGCGAGTCTTCGACGCGTCGGGGGACGGCGCCGCTGCGCGAGGGGGGAGCACAGGATACGCGCTGGCCGCGACGATCAGGTCAGCGTTGCCGGCCCGCGCGCGCCGGCGCCGTCCGCCATCGCGACGGCGGACACGCTCCTGCGTGGGCTACGCCGCGATGCGCTCGATCTTGCGCGCCTGCGCGCCCAGCGCGCGCCGCGCCTGTTCCAGGTCGTAGTCGGCCTGCAGGCCGAGCCAGAAGCGCTCGCTGGTGCCGAGCGCGGCGGCCAGCCGGATCGCGCTGTCGGCGCTCACGCTGCGCTTGCCGAGCACGATTTCGTTGATGCGGCGCGGCGGCACGCCGGCGGCGCGCGCCAGTGCGTTCTGGCTGATGCCCAGCGGGGTCAGGAATTCCTCCAGCAGGACTTCGCCGGGGTGGATGTTGGGCAGGGTCTTCATGGCGGCTCGATGGGTCAGTGGTAGTCGACGATTTCCACGTCCAGCGCATCGCCGTCCTTCCATTGGAAGCACACACGCGATTGATCGTTGATCCGGATGCTGTATTGGCCCTTGCGATTGCCCTTCAACGCTTCCAGATGGTCGGCCGGTGGAACACGCAAGTCGTCCAGTATGGCCGCGCTGTTGAGCATGCGTAGCTTGCGCCGAGCCACAGCCTGGATATCGGCCGGCAATCGCCGTGAAGGCGTGCCCTGCCAGATCTTTTCGGCTTCCTTGTCGACGAAGTTCCGGATCACGCAGCAACCATAACGCCATCCGTCATATGCCGCAACCCGTCATGGCGATCACGGATATGTTTCGTCTCGCTGGCTGAATCCGCTCAGCCAGCTGCCCTCGCCCGGTTGGCCGCTGTCTCATACCCTGAGACGCCGTTCCGCTTCCCTGTCCCGCTTTGAGAGCCGTCCCGATGCCCGCCCACGCCCTAGCTCGCCGCACCGAGGACGCCGAGCGCGCCCTGTCCACCACCGGCGGCGCGCCCTCGCGCGACGGCGCGCTGCTGACCGAGCGACTGGAGCGGCGCTACCACGACCGCATCACCGGCAGCTTCATGCTCCCCGGCCGCGCGGGCCGCTACGCGCCGATCCCGGACGACGTGCCGGCGGCGCTGGTCGCGGCGCTGAAGGCGCGCGGCATCGAGCAGTTGTACAGCCACCAGGCCGAGGCCTGGGACGCGGCGCAGCGCGGCGAGCACGTGGCCATCGTCACGCCCACCGCCTCGGGCAAGTCGCTGTGCTACACGCTGCCGGTGGTGGCCGCGGCGATGACCGCGCAGGCCAAGGCCTTGTACCTGTTCCCGACCAAGGCGCTGGCGCAGGACCAGGTGGCCGAGCTGCTGGAACTCAACCGCGCCGGCGAGCTGGGGGTGAAGGCCTTCACCTTCGACGGCGACACCCCGGGCGATGCGCGGCAGGCGATCCGCCTGCACGGCGACATCGTGGTCAGCAACCCGGACATGCTACACCAGGCGATCCTGCCGCACCACACCAAGTGGGCGCAGTTCTTCGAGAACCTGCGCTACGTGGTGATCGACGAGATCCACACCTACCGCGGCGTGTTCGGCAGCCACGTCACCAACGTGCTGCGCCGGCTCAAGCGCATCTGCGCGTTCTATGGGGTGAATCCGCAATTCATCCTGTGCTCGGCCACCATCGGCAACCCGCGCGCGCACGCCGAGGCGCTGATCGAGCAGCGCGTGCATGCGATCACCGAATCGGGCGCGCCGTCCGGCGACAAACACGTGCTGCTGTGGAATCCGCCGGTGGTCAACGCCGACCTGGGCCTGCGCGCGTCGGCGCGCTCGCAGAGCAACCGCATCGCGCGCATCGCGATCAAGTCCGGGCTGAAGACGCTGGTATTCGCGCAGACCCGGCTGATGGTGGAGGTGCTGACCAAGTACCTGAAGGACATCTTCGACCACGACCCGCGCAAGCCGCCGCGCATCCGCGCCTACCGCGGCGGCTACCTGCCTACCGAACGCCGCGAGGCCGAGCGCGCGATGCGTGCCGGCAGCATCGACGGCATCGTCTCCACCTCGGCGCTGGAGCTGGGCGTGGACATCGGCTCGCTGGACGTGGTGGTGCTCAACGGCTACCCCGGCAGCGTGGCCGCGACCTGGCAGCGCTTCGGCCGCGCCGGGCGCCGCCAGCAGCCCTCGCTGGGCGTACTGGTGGCCAGTTCGCAGCCACTGGACCAGTACGTGGTGCGGCACCCGGACTTCTTCGCCGACGCCTCGCCCGAACACGCGCGCATCGCCCCGGACCAGCCGCTGATCCTGTTCGACCACATCCGCTGCGCCGCGTTCGAGTTGACCTTCGTCGCCGGCGAGCCATTCGGCCCGGTGGATCCGGCGGTGTTCCTGGAAGCGCTGGCCGAGAGCGAGGTGGTGCACCAGGAAGGCGACCGCTGGGAATGGATCGCCGACAGCTATCCGGCCAACGCGGTGAGCCTGCGCTCGGTGGCCGACGGCAATTTCGTGGTCGTGGACAAGACCGACGGCAAGCAGCAGATCATTGCCGAGGTGGATTATTCCGCCGCCGCGCTGACCTTGTACGAAGGCGCGATCCACATGGTGCAGAGCACCCCGTACCAGGTGGAGAAGCTGGACTGGGAAGGGCGCAAGGCCTACGTCACCCGCACCCACGTGGACTACTACACCGACAGCATCGACTTCACCAAGCTCAAGGTGCTGGACCGTTTCGACGGCGGCGCGGCCGGGCGCGGCGACAGCCATCACGGCGAGGTGCACGTGGTGCGGCGCGTGGCCGGCTACAAGAAGATCCGCTACTACACCCACGAGAACATCGGCTACGGCCCGGTCACCCTGCCCGACCAGGAGCTGCACACCACCGCGGTGTGGTGGCAGCTGCCGCAGGCCACGCTGCTGAAGGCGTTCGCGGCCAAGCAGGACGCGCTGGACGGCTTCCTCGGCGCGGCCTACGCACTGCACGTGGTGGCGACGGTGGCGGTGATGGCCGACGCGCGCGACCTGCAGAAGGCGGTGGGCGACGGCGACGGCGCCTGGTTCGCGATGGCCGACGCCAAGGGCCGCGGCCAGCTGCGCGGCGGCGACAACGGCGAGCCGGTCGGCGTGGAGCTGCAGCAGTTCGTGCCGACCGTGTACCTGTACGACAACTTCCCCGGCGGCGTGGGCCTGAGCGAACCGCTGTGGCAGCGCCAGGCCGAGCTGGTGCAGCGCGCGCGCGAACTGGTGCAGCGCTGCGACTGCGTGGCCGG
This sequence comes from Xanthomonas campestris pv. phormiicola, assembly GCA_025666215.1. Classification (NCBI taxonomy): domain Bacteria; kingdom Pseudomonadati; phylum Pseudomonadota; class Gammaproteobacteria; order Lysobacterales; family Lysobacteraceae; genus Xanthomonas; species Xanthomonas campestris. The sequence continues at coordinate 5,213,485 of CP102593.1, forward strand.
CTGCCCGGCCTGCGTCGGCCCGGTGCTGGCCGCGCAGGAGGACAGCGCGACCACGCCGAAGGCGCTGGCGCTGCACGTGCTGCGCCTGTTGCTGGACGGCGCGGCACTGGATGAGGAAACGGCCGCGATCGACAACGAACTGGATGCGCTGCCGGAGTGGAGCGCATGAGGATCGATCACGCGTGCCCGCACGGGCCATGCGCGCTTCTGGAGCGCGCGATGCTGGACGACCGATCGACCGCGCTCGACGCACAGTCCGACGCGCTGCCGGAGTGGAGCGCATGAGCACCGGCTTCGAGCATCTGTACGCACTGCGCTTGCTGCGGGAAGGCGCGGTACCGGATGCCGGATCGACCACCCTCCGCGCCGGTCCCGGCACGTTGCCGGAGCGCAGCGCATGAGCATCAGCCTCGAACGCCTGCGCGCGCTGCGCAGGCAGGCCGGCGATCCGGGCGTGGAGACGCCGCGTGCGCCGGCACCGGGCCTGCGGCCGGCGGGCAATGCGGTCGCTGCAGGCCCTGCCGCGTCGGCGACCGCGCCGGCGCGGGCCGCCACGCCCGCAGGCGGGGCCGCGCTGCTGCGCAAGCCACCGCGCGACACCGCTGCGGCGCCCGTCGCGCCGGCGCCCAGCGCGCCGATGCCCGCACGCGGTGGCGCCACCGCCGTCGCCGTGGCGCCGCCGATCGCGATCGAACCGTTCGGCCAGCGCGGCGCCGACGTCGCCTCGCTGCGGCGCCTGCTCGGCATGCGCGAGCGCGCAGCGGCGCCGGCCACCTCGGCGCGCAAGCCGCAGGCGGCCGACCGCCACCTGCCCGGCGTGGAGATCGCGCCCGGCCTGCATCTGATCGAAGCGTTCCTGCCGCAGCCGATCCCCGCCGCCGCGCTGTCGCTGGCCTTCGCCCGCCGCGAGGACGCGGTGCAGCCCTCGGACCTGCTGTTCTTCGACACCGAGACCACCGGCCTGGCCGGCGGCACCGGCACGCGCGCCTTCATGATCGGCGCGGCCGACTGGTACCTGCATCCCGTCGAGGGCGCCGGCCTGCGGATCCGCCAGCTGCTGATGGCGACGATGGGCGCGGAAAAGGCGATGCTCGAAGCGTTCCGCGCGTGGCTGGCGCCGACCACGGTGCTGTCCAGCTACAACGGCCGCTGCTACGACGCGCCGCTGCTGAAGACCCGCTACCGGCTGGCGCGCTGCGCCGACCCGCTGTCGGCGCTGGAGCATGTGGACCTGCTGCATCCCACCCGGCGCCGTTATCGGGGTACCTGGGAGAACTGCAAGCTGGCCACGATCGAACGCCAGTTGCTGCGCATCGTGCGCGAGGACGACCTGCCCGGCTCCGAAGCGCCGGCCGCATGGCTGAACTACCTGCGCGGCGGCAGCGCGCGCAACCTGCGCCGCGTCGCCGCGCACAACCACCAGGACGTCGTCACGCTGGCGCTGCTGCTGCAACGCCTGGTCGACGCCGAAGCCGAGGACCGCGAAGTGGTGCCGTTCGTGGAAGCGCCGTAACGCAGCGCTTTAGCCCCTCTCCCCTCGGGAGAGGGGTTGGGGTGAGGGTACGGCGCGAAGCGTCTCGCGGAGTTGGGCGCACGAGGCTGCGCGCGGACCCTCATCCGCCCCTTCGGGGCACCTTCTCCCGATGGGAGAAGGGAGCGCAAGCAGCCTTGCTGCAGGGGGATTCCGACCTGAATGTCCCGCACCGCAGTCTCGATCCGCCAGGCCGCAGACTCGCCTTCGAACTCGGCAAGACTCAACAGGCCCATGCACGCATGCGCACCGAGCGGCGACGTCACGCCGCTGGCCAGCTTGCGCACCAGCAGGATCGCGGCCAGGCAGGGAATCTCAGGGCCGTGCAGGGTCGGCGCGGTCAGTTCCCAGCACAGCGCGCGGCCATCGCGGAGCCCGCGCAGCTGCACCGACGTGCCGCCCAGGTCGCTGCCGAAGCGATCGAACCGGCGCCCGGCGCGCGCGAACACCGCCGCCAGCGAGCGCATCGGCAGCGGTACGCCGAGTCGCGCAGGCGTGCGGGCGCGGCCAGGCAGCGCTGCAGGAACGGCAGCGCCGAAATGGCCGTCCACCACCTTGCAAACGGCCATCGTCGCTTGCGCCTCCTGTCGGCGTCCGCGGCGATTATCCGCGGGCGCCGTCTGCGGGGAAGCGCTCAGCCGTCGATCGGCGAGGCCAGCCCTTGCGCGATGGCCTCGCGGATCAGGTGCTCGGCCCGCTGCCGCGCACGCTCGCTGGCATCGGCCTGCTGCTTGCCCAGTTTGGCCTGTTGCAAGCCGAGTTGCGCCTGTTGCCTGGCCAGCTCCTGGATCTTCTTGCCCAGGTCCTGCCGGCGCAGTTGTTCGGTCGCGCGCAGCGCCGCCATGCGATCGATCTGCGCCTGGCTGGCGGCGCCACGGCTGGCGGCGACCGCCGCCTCGGCCTGGCGGGCGGCGCTCTCGGCCATCTGCGAGCTCAGTTCCGCCATGCGTTCGCCCAGGTCGCCCTGGCGCTCGCCGAGATCGCCGAGCTGGTCGCCCAGTTCGGCCTGCGCATCGGCCAGGTCCAGGGTCTGCGCGTGCAGCGCCTCGAAGTGCGCCAGCGCGTCCGGGTCGCGGACCACATAGCGGTGGCCGTCATGGCGGATCCACAGCAGGTCGCCGTTGCCGGCCAGGCGACGCGCTTCGCGCAGGTCGTCCAGCGAGGCGTCCATCAGGTTGTGTCCGTCCTGCACCAGCACGTAGGCATCGCGGTCGTCGTGCTGCCCGAGCGAGAGGCGGCCCTGGGTGACCAGCGCGTCGACCTGATTTGGCGCGGTGGGAGCCGTGGGCGCGACCGGCGGCTGCGGCGCCGTCGGGGGCGTGGGAGCGGGCCGGGCCAGCACGCTCGCCACGATCGAGGACGCGGCCGCCGGGGCCGCGGGTGCCGCAGGCGTGGCCGGTGCAGCCGGCGCGACGGGCGAGATGGGCGATGCAGCAACCGGCGTCGCATCGGCCGGCGCCGGCTTGGCGACCAGGCGCAGCGGCATCACCCCGGCCAGCGCGATCGCGGCAGTGATCAGCCCCGCGCCCAAGCGCGAAAACGATGCGGTGCTCTGCAGCATCAGCAGCCGCCGCTTCAGGCTGACGAAGCTGGGCGAGGCGCTGGCGACGCCGGCGGCCGGCCGCGGCGCCACGCCCAGTTGCACCAGCAGGCGCGCATAGTTGTGCCGGCAGTGCCGGTGCCCGGCGACCACCGCCGCGTCGCAGGCCGCTTCGCGGGCCAATGCGTATTCGCGCACCGCCAGGTGCACCAGCGGATGGAAGAAGAACAGGTGCTGCGCCAGCGCCGGCAGCAGGCCCCACCACAGGTCGCGGCGCTGCAGGTGCACCAGCTCGTGGGTCAATGCCATGTCCAGGTCGTCGGCATGCATCGCCGCCAGGCGCCGCGCCGGCAGCAGCAGCACCGGCCGCCACGGGCCGATCAGCTGCGGCGAATCGATCTGCGCGGACAGCCGCAGCTGCGGCGGCCGGCGCAGGCCGTGCGCTTCGGCGGCCAGGCGCAGGGCGCCGAGCAATGCGGCGTCAGTGCACGGTGTGCTGGTGCGCACCAGGCGCCGGCTGGCGCGGTAGGCATGGCCGCTGCGCAGCGCGCCGAGCAGCACGCCCGCCATCCACAGCGCGACCAGCGCCTGCGCCCAGGACAACGCTGCGGCGGCAGAGGTCGCCCGCTGCATGGCGGCATGCGGCGATGCTGCCGTCGTCGCTGTCGCAGCGCCGGCGGCCTGCAGCGACACGGCCGGCAATGCGGTCGCGGCAACCGCGGGCTGTGCCGGCGCGGCCGGCAACACCGGCAGCTGCAGCGCACCGGCCCAGAGCAGGCCGAGCACGGTCTGCGCGCCGACCAGCCACCACAGCCGGCAGCGCGTGGCCGCCGGCAGTGCCGGCAGCCAGCGGCACAGCGCCCAGATCGCCGCGACCAGCACCGCGGCCTGCACGCTGGTCGCCAGCAGCCGCGACAGCAGGGTCTCGAACAACGTCGTGCCGAAGATCATGTCCATGCCTCAGTCCTCCCGCCGCTGCGATTGCAGTTTGGCCACCAATGCCTCGAGTTCGGCCAGTTCGTCGTCGCTGACCTCGGCGCGCTGCGACATCCACGCCACGAACGGCGACACCGAGCCTTGCAAGGTCTTCTCGACGAAGCTGCCGACGGCGCTGCGCACCACGTCGTCCTGCCCGGCGGTGGCGGCGTAGCGGTACACGCCCTGCACCTGGCGCCGGCGCAGATAGGCCTTGGCGCGCAGCCGCTCCATCATCGTCAGCACGGTGGAGCGGGCCAGCCCGCGGGTCTCGCCGAAGCCGGCAGCGACCTCGCCGACGCTGGCCTCGCCCTGTTCGCCGATGTATTGCAGCAGGGCCAGTTCCTGGTCCCCGATCGATTTGCGTCGCATCCGCCCGCCCCAATGACTACACGTGTCGCCAAACGTACCCATGGCGACACGTGTAGTCAATAGGCCGTCGGTCATTGCCGGCGATGCCGGCGTGGATGCCGCAGCAACGGACAACGCAGACCGGGCGCATCCAGCCCGCCGGCCGTCAGCCCGTCCCAGGCGGCTGACGGAGGCGAGGTACGCGGGCTAGGTCCGATCGGGCCAGGTCCCCGCCGTCGATCGGTTGTCCGCGCTGTCAGCCGGCCTGGCGGCCGATGCGCTTGCCGCTGCGATCGAGCACCGGCTCGCCATCCTCTTTCGCGAAAGCGCTGCTGGCTGCGGGCAGGATGTCCAGCACCACCTCCGATGGCCGGCACAGGCGCACGCCCAGATCCGTGGCGACGAAGGGACGGTTGATCAGGATCGGCTGGGCGAGCATGGCGTCGAGCAGCGCGTCGTCGCTCAACGACGGATCGTCCAGGCCCAGGGCGGCATAGGGCGTGCCCTTCTGGCGCATGGCCTGGCGCACGGACAGGCCGGCGCTGTCGATCAGTTCGATCAGGCGTTCGCGCGCAGGCGGGTGCGCGAGGTAGTCCACGATCTCCGGCTCGATGCCGACATGGCGAATGAGCGCAAGCACGTTGCGCGAGGTCCCGCAGGCCGGGTTGTGGTAGATGACGGCTTTCATGCAATCGCGCTCCGCGTGCGAGGCGCGCGTCGATGGCGGCGCCAGGGGGATGGAGTATTTCTCTGCGCCTGGCGCTGCCGGCTCGACGGCGCCGGCCTGCTGCGCCAGCAGCGCCGCGGCGTTGGTGTCCTTGCGTTCGCTGTAGCGATCGACCAGGTAGTCGCTGCGGTCGCGGGTGAGCAGGGTGAACTTGATCAGCTCCTCGAGCACGTCGACCACCCGGTCGTAATAGGCGGAGGGCTTCATGCGCCCGTTCTCGTCGAACTCCTGCCACGCCTTGGCCACCGAGGACTGGTTGGGGATGGTGAACATGCGCATCCAGCGCCCCAGCACGCGCAGCGCGTTCACCGCATTGAACGACTGCGAACCGCCGCTGACCTGCATCACCGCCAAGGTTCGCCCTTGCGTGGGGCGCACGCTGCCTTGCTGCAGCGGCAGCCAGTCGATCTGGTTCTTGAAGACGGCGGACAGCGTGCCGTGCCGTTCCGGACTGATCCAGACCTGGCCCTCGGACCAGACCGACGCCGCACGCAACGCCTGCACCCTGGGATGCTCGGGCGCGACCGCATCGGCCAGCGGCAGATCGCTGGGGTCGAACACCTGCACCTCGGCGCCGAAGTGCTGCAGCAGACGCTGGCATTCGAAGGCGAGCTTGCGGCTGTACGACTCGGGCCGCAGCGATCCGTAAAGAACGAGAATGCGCGGCTTGTGCCTGCTGCCCTGGAGCGCGAGCCTGTCCAGGGTCGGCACATCGGCCAGATCCAGGTCGAGATGGGGGAGCGAGATGTTCGATTGATCTGCGGTATTCATTCGATTATTCTAGAATCATGGAACATAAGAAGGCAACCAAGGCCCTGTCCGCGCTGGGCCAGGACACCCGGCTGCGCGTGTTCCGCCTGCTGGTGCAAGCCGGCCGTGGCGGCAAGCTGGCCGGCGACATCGTCCAGGAACTGGGCTTGCCCGCTGCCACGCTGTCCTTTCACCTGAAAGAGCTCGGCAACGCCGGGTTGGTCACCGCCGAGCAGCGCGGCCGGACCATCTGCTACCGCGCCGACTTCGCCGCGATGACCGGCCTGCTGGCCTATCTCACCGAGAACTGCTGCGCCGGCGATGCACGTTGCGACGGCGCAGGAGCCTGCTGAGCGCCCGCTTCCTTGTCCAGCTGGTGGCGTGCTCAGCTTGTTGTGGTGCTGGCGCACACGCCCGTCCAGCCTGACGCGCCTCGGCAGCCCGGGACCGCGCTCTTCATGCCGCGCAAACATCCGCCGCGACACGCTCGCGCTATCCGCACGAAGGAACCCGCCCATGATCCGCCATCCGCTCGCCCTCGCCGTTCCTCTTGCCGCCAGCCTGCTGCTCGGCGCCTGCAGCACCACCCAGATCGCCCAGGTACAGCCGATCGACGGCGTCATCTCCGGCCAGTGCCACGTCGACAAGGTGCGCGGCGCCGCCGGCCTGGCCGCCGCGCAGACCACCGTCGAACGCGCCCGCGTCGACAGCGACAGCCTGAAGGTGCAGGTGGTGAACAGCAGCGTCGGCCACAGCGGCGCCACCTCCAGCGGCGTGGACAGCGCGTCGCGCGGCGCCGGCGAGAGCGGCGGCGATCGCCTGACCATCGAGGTCGGGCCGTACAACAACATCACCACGCTGTATTGCGGTTGAGGCCGATGGCACGCTGCGCCGGCTGAGCGGCGCGGACGCAGCCGTTCCGCAGCGTCCGCGTTGCGCGTGATGCAGCGGCACGCGCGCGAGCGGCCGCACCTGCGCTTCGCTCAACCGGCTTTGCGTGGACGCGTCGCTTTTGCGGCTGCCGCGCTGCGGCCGGCCTGGCGCGATGCGGCTGGCGCGGCCGATCTTGAGCCTGCCGCCTTTGCACCCGATTTCCTCGCGCCCGCGGCCTTGGCCGCCTTGCGCGTCGCCGCGCGCGCCTGCGCCAGGTACTTCAGCGTCGCCAGGTCCCACTGCCGCTCGCCGCGCACGCGCTCGCACAGACCGTGCAGTTCGCCGCCGCGCCAGCCGGCGAACACGCAAGGGTCGATGTAGGCCTTGCGGCACACCGCCGGGGTATTGCCCAGCGCGTCGGCCACCTCGCGGATCACCGCGTTCTGCGCCAGCTTCAGCGCGCGCTCGCTGCTGGGTTCGGGCAGGGGCAGCTGCGCCAGCCGCTGCAACGCCGCGCGGGTGCCGCCCCAGGTGCGGAAGTCCTTGGCGGTGAAGCTCTCGCCCATCGCCTCGCGCAGGTAGTCGTTGACCTCGCCCGAGTCCACCGGCTGCAGCTGGCCGTCGTCGTCGCGGTACTGGAACAGCGCCTGCCCGGGCAGTTGCTGGCAACCGCGGATCAGCTTGACCAGGCGCGCGTCGTCGACCTCGATGTCGTGGTCCTGCCCGCCCTTGCCGCGGAACTTCAGCCGCGCGCGGCCGCCCTTGACGAATTCCAGGTGGCGGTTGCGCAGCGTGGTCAGGCCATAGGAGCGGTTGCTGCGCGCGTATTCGGCGTTGCCGACGCGGACCAGGGTCTCGGCCATCAGCGCCACCACCATCGCCAGCACCTTGTCGCGCGGGTAGCCGGGCAGCGCCAGGTCGCGGCGCAGACGCCGGCGCAACCGCGGCAACGCCTGGCCGAAGGCGATGATCCGTTCGAACTTGCCGTCGCCGCGCACCTGCGCCCAGTCGGCGTGGTAGCGGTACTGCTTGCGCCGCCGCGCGTCGCGGCCGGTGGCCTGCACATGGCCGTTGGGCTTGGTGCAGATCCATACCTCGGTGTAGGCCGGCGGGATCGCCAGCTGGCGGATGCGCTGCAGGGTCGGCGCATCGCGCACCGCACGGCCGTCGGGCAGGCGGTAGCCGAAGCCGCTGCCGGCGCGGCGGCGGGCGATGCCGGGTTCGGTGTCGCTGACGTAGACCAGGCCGGCGCTGCTGGCGGCCTGCCTGGCCTGCAGCGCGCGGGCCGCCTCGGTGGCGGCGGTGGTGCGGGACGCATTGGACATCGGGACGCCAGCGGGTGAGGAGCCGGGATTGTCGGCAGCGCGCTGCCTAGGCCGCGTCAATATCGACCGGTTAACGTGTGGCGAACGCGACTTGTCCGATTCTTGTGCGCTTATGCTGGACCGGTCTTCCCTCCACCCACCAGGAGCCCCGATGAGCACTTTCCTTTCTTCTCGTGCGTCCGCGCGTGCCGGCCTGTTCGGCACGGCCTGCCTGGCGCTGGCATTGGGCGCGTGCACCGCGCCGCCGCCGGACGAGCAGGAACAGGTGGCGGCCAAGGCCCAGGCCGCCGCGCAGCAGGCCGCCGCGCCGGATCCGGCCAGCGCCCCGGAGCCGCCGCCGGTGGGCAGCTGCGACGCCTCGCAGGCGCAGGGCCTGGTCGGCCAGGCCGCCGAACAGGCGCTGCTGGACCAGGCGCGCAGCGACACCAACGCCAAGCGCGTGCGCGTGCTCAAGCCGAACCAGGCGGTGACCATGGAGTTCGACGGCGAACGGCTCAATATCGAGGTCGATGCCAAGAACCAGATCACCGGCGTACGCTGCGGCTGAGGCCGCTCCGGCGCCGCCTGCGGGCGGCGCACACGGCGGCGGCGGCAAGGCCGGCGACGCGACGACGGTTGCACCTGCAACGGTGTATTGCGGCACCGCACCAACATGTGCTTTAGTCGATGTTCCGGTGACCTCAAGTTGCGCTCCAGGATAGAGCGGGGGCGAGTGTCGCCGCGTTCCTTCGGATCGCTTTTCAGAGGCAGACATGGCCCCCCGCAACCGCCACGGGCTCTACGCCCCCCAAGACGAGCGCGATGCCTGTGGTTTCGGCATGGTCGCGCAACTCGATGACCAACCCTCGCGGGCCTTGGTGGATACCGCCATTGCCGCGCTGTCGCGGATGACCCACCGTGGCGGCGTCGCCGCCGACGGCCTGACCGGCGACGGCTGCGGCCTGCTGATCCGCAAACCCGATGCGTTCCTGCGCGCGCTGGCGCGCGACGCCGGCATCGCGGTGGGCGCGCGCTTCGCCGCCGGCCAGGTGTTCATGCCGCGCGACGACGCCGATGGCGCCGCGCGCTGCCGCCAGGTGCTGGAAGAGGAACTGGTCCGCGCCGGCGCGCAGCCGCGCGGCTGGCGGGTCACCCCCACCGACGATTCGGTGTGCGGGCAGCTGGCCAAGGACACCTTGCCGCACATCGAGCAGGTGTTCGTCGATGCCGGCGCCGAGCAGGGCGACGATGCGTTCGCCCTGGCCCTGTTCCTGGCGCGCCGCCGCGCCGAGCAGCGCCTGCGCGACATCGCCGACTTCTACGTCACCACGCTCTCGCCCAACGGCATCAGCTACAAGGGCATGGTGCTGCCGGACAAGCTCAGCACCTTCTACCCGGACCTGCAGCGCAGCGACCTGGCCTCCAGCGCGATCGTGTTCCACCAGCGCTTCTCGACCAACACGCTGCCGCGCTGGCCGCTGGCGCACCCGTTCCGACTGCTCGCGCACAACGGCGAGATCAACACCATCGAGGGCAACCGGCACTGGGCGCAGGCGCGCAGCAAGGTGTGGCAGACCCCGCGCTTCGACATCGCCGAATTCGACCCGGTGATCTCGATGCACGGCTCCGATTCGCAGAGCCTGGACAACATGCTCGAGCTGCTGGTCGCCGGCGGCATGGACCTGCTGCAGGCGCTGCGCATCCTGGTGCCGCCGGCGACCCAGTCGTTGGAGTTCAAGGATGCCGACCTGGCCGCGTTCTACGAGTTCTACGGGCTCAACACCGAGCCGTGGGACGGCCCGGCCGGCATCGTCGCCTGCGACGGCCGCTACGCGGCGTGCATGCTCGACCGCAACGGCCTGCGCCCGGCGCGCTGGATGCTGACCTCCGACCGCCATTTCCTGGTCGCCTCCGAAGCCGGCGTGTGGGAGCTGCCGGCCGAGCGCGTGACCCGCAAGGGCAAGCTCGGCCCGGGCGAGATGATGGCCATCGATCTCAAGCGTGGCGACCTGCTCGACTCGGACGCGATCGACCGCATCAACCGCGGCCGCGCCCCGTACAAGCAGTGGCTGCAGCAGGGCGTGACCTACCTGCAGACCGAGCTGATCGACCCGTCGCTGGTCGAGGAGCCGTTCGACGAGCGCACCCTGCGCAGCTACCACAAGCTGTTCCAGCTCAGCACCGAGGAAGTGGAGCAGGTGCTGCGGCCGCTGGCCGAGACCGAGCAGGAAGCCACCGGCTCGATGGGCGACGACACCCCGATGGCGGTGCTCAGCCGTCACACCCGGCCGCTGTACGACTACTTCCGCCAGGCGTTCGCGCAGGTCACCAACCCGCCGATCGATCCGCTGCGGGAAGACTGCGTGATGTCGCTGACCACCCAGCTCGGCAAGGAGACCAACATCTTCCATGCCGGCCCGGAGACGGTGAACCACGTCATCCTCAATTCGCCGGTGCTCAGCCAGCGCAAGCTGCGCCAGCTGCTGAAGATGGAGCAGTACCAGACCCGCAACGCGCAGATCGACCTGTCCTACAGCGTCGAGGAAGGCCTCAAGGCCGGCCTGGAGCGGATCTGCGCGCAGGCCGAGCAGGCGGTGCGCGACGGCAAGGTCATGCTGCTGCTGACCGACCGCTACCCGGTGCCGGAACGGCCGATGGCGCATGCGCTGCTGGCCACCGGCGCGGTGCACCACCATCTGTCGCGCGCCGGCCTGCGCTGCGACGCCAACCTGATCATCGAGACCGGCACCGCGCGCGATCCGCACCACATGGCCTGCCTGCTCGGGTTCGGCGCCACCGCGGTGTATCCGTACCTGGCCTACCAGACCCTGTTCGACCTGGGCCGGCGCGGCATCCTGCTGCTGAAGAAGGGCGGCGAACAGGCGCAGATCGGCCGCAAGTACCGCAAGGGCATCTACAAGGGCCTGTCCAAGATCATCTCCAAGATGGGCATCTGCACCATCGCCAGCTACCGCGGCGCGCAGCTGTTCGAGATCGTCGGGCTGGACCCGGACGTGGTGGAGCTGTGCTTCCCCGACACCGCCTCGCGCATCGGCGGGGTCAACCTGGCGCGGCTGGACACCGAGGCGCGGCAGCTGACCGCGCGCGCCTGGAACGACCTGCTCAAGCCGGAAGTGGGCGGCCTGCTGAAGTACGTGCACGGCGGCGAGTACCACATGTACAACCCGGACGTGGTCATGACCCTGCAGCGCGCCACGCGCAGCGGCGAGCAGGCCGACTGGGCCGCGTACGCCGAGGCGGTGCATGCGCGTCCGCCGTCGGCGCTGCGCGACCTGCTGCAGCTCAAGCGCGCCGAGGTGCCGACCCCGCTCGACGAGGTCGCCCCGGCCGCCGACCTGCTGCGCCGCTTCGATACCGCCGCGATCAGCCTGGGCGCGCTGTCGCCCGAGGCGCACGAGGCGCTGGCGATCGCGATGAACCGCCTCGGCGGGCGCAGCAACTCCGGCGAAGGCGGCGAAGACCCGGCGCGCTACGGCACCGAGAAGCGCTCCAAGATCAAGCAGGTGGCCTCCGGCCGCTTCGGCGTCACCCCCGAGTACCTGGTCAATGCCGAGGTGCTGCAGATCAAGGTCGCGCAGGGCGCCAAGCCCGGCGAAGGCGGCCAGCTGCCCGGGCACAAGGTCAACGAGCTGATCGCGCGGCTGCGCTACGCCAAGCCCGGCATCGGCCTGATCTCGCCGCCGCCTCACCACGACATCTATTCGATCGAGGACCTGGCGCAGCTGATCTACGACCTCAAGCAGGTCAATCCGACCGCGTTGGTGTCGGTGAAGCTGGTCAGCCATGCCGGCGTGGGCACCATCGCCGCCGGCGTGGTCAAGGCCGGCGCCGACCTGATCACCGTGTCCGGCCACGACGGCGGCACCGGCGCCAGCCCGGTCAGCTCGATCCGCTATGCCGGCGTGCCGTGGGAACTGGGCCTGGCCGAGTCGCACCAGGCGCTGGTCGCCAACAATCTGCGCGACCGCACCATCCTGCAGACCGACGGCGGCCTGAAGACCGGCCTGGACGTGATCAAGGCCGCGATCCTGGGCGCCGACAGCTTCGGCTTCGGCACCGGCCCGATGATCGTGCTCGGCTGCAAGTACCTGCGCATCTGCCACCTCAACAACTGCGCCACCGGCGTGGCCACGCAGGACGAGCGCCTGCGCGCCAACCACTTCACCGGCCTGCCCGAGCGGGTGGAGAATTTCTTCAAGCTGCTGTCCGAAGAAGTGCGGCAATGGCTGTCGTACCTGGGCGCACGCTCGCTGGACGAGATCATCGGCCGTACCGAACTGCTGCAGCAACTGAACGTGTCGCCGCGCGAAGGCGTGCGCGTGGACCTGTCGCGGCTGCTCAAGGACGTGCGCTACGACGGCGGCCATTGCGCCGCGCAGCGCCTGTACGAATCGCCGGACAGCCTGGCCACGCAGATGGACGGCCTGCTCGCCGACGCGATCGCCAACAAGACCGGCGGCGACCATCGCTTCCTGATCCACAACACCGACCGCTCGATCGGCGCGCGCCTGTCCGGCGCCATCGCCCGCGTGCACGGCAACCACGGCATGGACGATGCGCCGCTGACCCTGCGCTTCCGCGGCTCGGCCGGGCAGAGCTTCGGCGCGTTCAACGCCGGCGGCCTGCAGCTGGAGCTGGAAGGCGAGGCCAACGACTACGTCGGCAAGGGCATGGCCGGCGGCCGCCTGGTGGTGCGTCCGCCGCGTGGCGCGCGCTTCGAGGCGCGCAGCACCGCGATCATCGGCAACACCTGCCTGTACGGCGCCACCGGCGGCGAGCTGTACGCCGCCGGCCGCGCCGGCGAGCGCTTCGGCGTGCGCAACTCCGGCGCGCTGGCGGTGATCGAAGGCGCCGGCGACCATTGCTGCGAATACATGACCGACGGCATCGTGCTGGTGCTGGGCAAGGTCGGGCTGAACTTCGGCGCCGGCTTCACCGGTGGCCTGGCCTACGTGCTCGACGTGGACCGCGATTTCGTCGACCGCTACAACCACGAGCTGATCGACATCCATCGCATCTCCGCCGAAGGCTTCGAGAGCCACCGCCAGCACCTGCACAAGCTGATCAGCCGCCACCGCGAACTGACCGGCAGCATCTGGGCGCAGCAGATCCTTGACGAATTCCGCGACTACGTCGGCAAGTTCTGGCTGGTCAAGCCGAAGGCGGCGAGCATCGAGTCGCTGACCGAGTCGTTGCGGCGCGCCGCCTGATGGCGGCGCCGGGAATCGGGACTGGGGAATCGGGAATGGTCAAAGCCCGGCTCGCCAGTTCCCCTTCCGCGCATGCAGATCCGCTTTTCCGATTCCCCATTCCCCATTCCCGACTCCCAGCCCTATGAGCCGCAAACAAGCCTTCCAGTTCCTCGACCTGCCCCGGCAGATGCCGCAGCGCATCCCGGTGGAGCTGCGTACGTCCGGCGACTGGAACGAGCTGTACGGCAAGTTCGACAAGGCCGACGCGCAGTACCAGGCCGGGCGCTGCCTGGATTGCGGCAATCCCTACTGCAGCTGGAAATGCCCGGTGCACAACGCGATCCCGCAGTGGCTGCAGCTGGTGCAGGAGAACCGCATCGAGGAAGCGGCGGCGCTGTGCCACAGCACCAATCCGCTGCCGGAAGTGTGCGGCCGGGTGTGCCCGCAGGACCGCCTGTGCGAAGGCAGCTGCACGCTGGAGGAATTCGGCGCGGTCACCATCGGCGCGGTGGAGAAGTACATCGTCGATACCGCGCTCAACAACGGCTGGCGCCCGGACCTGAGCCAGGTCCAGGCCACCGGCAAGCGCGTGGCGGTGGTCGGCGCCGGTCCGGCCGGGCTCAGCTGCGCCGACCGCCTGGTCCGCGCCGGCATCCATGCGGTGGTGTACGACCGCTATGAGCAGATCGGCGGGCTGCTGCAGTTCGGCATCCCCAGCTTCAAGCTCGACAAGAGCGTGATCGGCAAGCGCCGCGAGGTGCTCGAAGGCATGGGCGTGGAGTTCCGCCTGGGCGTGGAGATCGGCCGCGACGTGAGCCTGGAGCAGTTGCTCGGCGAATACGACGCGGTGTTCCTCGGCACCGGCGCCTACCGCTACACCGACGGCGGCCTGGCCGGCCAGGACCTGCCCGGCGTGCTGCCGGCGCTGCCGTTCCTGGTGCAGAACAGCCGCATCGTCGGCGGCAACGACCCGTGGGGCCGGCCGATCGCCGGCTGGGAAGACACCATCGCGCTGCCGGACCTGAGCGGCAAGCGCGTGGTGGTGCTCGGCGGCGGCGACACCGGCATGGACTGCGTGCGCAGCGCGATCCGCCTGGGCGCGGCCAAGGTGACCTGCGCCTATCGCCGCGACGAAGCCAACATGCCCGGCTCGGCGCGCGAAGTGGCCAACGCGCGCGAGGAAGGCGTGCGCTTCCTGTTCAACCGCCAGCCGCTGGCGGTGGAAGCTGATGCCGCCGGCAAGCTGGCCGGCGTGCGCGTGGTGCAGACCCGCCTGGGCGAACCCGATGCGCGCGGCCGCCAGGCCGCGGTGCCGATCGAGGGCAGCGAATCGCTGCTGGACGCGGACGTGGTGATCATCGCCTTCGGCTTCTCGCCGAGCGTGCCGGAATGGCTGGCCGCGCAGGGCGTGGAAGGCACGGCCAACGGCCGCATCCTGGCCGGCGGCAGCGACCCCGATGGCAGCGGTCGCCTGCCCTACCAGACCACCAACCCCAAGCTGTTCGCCGGCGGCGACGCGGTGCGCGGCGCCGACCTGGTGGTGACCGCGGTGGCCGAAGGCCGCGACGCGGCCGCCAGCATCGCCGAATGGATCGGCAACCGCCTGCCGGTGACGACGCAGGCCGCCGCCTGAGCGACATCGTCCGCGTCTGGCTACATCGTTGCCTGCCCGGCCGCGAGCGGCCGGGCAGGCGGTGTGCGCGCATTGACGGCGATGCCGCGGCACTCATGCTGGCAAGGCAGCCGTCGCGCCCAGCGACACCGGCGTGGTCGGGTCGGGGCTGAAGCCCATGCCTTTCAACGTCTTTGGCCGGAGCCAATAAAAATCAATTGGTGACAGCTGCGACGCGCGAGCGCAATGCGCTACACCCTGTTGCGTCTTCCAACACCATCAGCAGCAAATCAGCGGGTTACAAAAGCGGGACATCAAAGACGTTGAAAGGCATGGGGCTGAAGCCCCTCGCACAAGTGCACGCATCAGATACCGCAGTTCCGTCAGCCGCGACGGGGCACCACCGGCAACGCCCGTCGCGACTGAAGTCGCTCCACAGGTGGCATCGTACGGATCGAATGGCTCAGCCGCCGAACAGATCGCCGGTCACCGGGCCGGCGGGCGCGACATCCGCCGGATACGCCAGCTGCCCTTGCCCGTCGCTGCGTGCGGCCGGGTTGAGGATGGCCGGTTCGCGGCGTTTGCCGTCGAGCAGGTGGATCACCCGGTGGCCGTGGTGCAGCAGGTGATCGCAGACGATCTGGCGATGGCATTGGCGCCAGTCGGCCTCGGCGCACATCAGCGCGCATGCGCCGCGGTCGCCGAGCTCGCGCAGCTGCGCGAACGCCTCGCCGAATTCGGCGCCCAGTGCGTAGTCGGCGTAATTGTGGAAGCCGGTGCTGCGCCAGTGGCCGTTGCGCTGCGGATCGATGCCGGGTTGCTTGTCGCGGCGTCCGCCCAGCGCGCGGAAGTGCCGGTAACCGATGCCGGCGGCGGCCAGGCTGCGCGCCAGCGCGCTGGCGTCGAACTGCGGGAAGCGCCGCGAAGACGGGAACGCACGCACGTCGGCCAGCAGGGTGATCTGCGCGCCGCGCAGGATATCCAGGAAATCTTGCAGCGGGCGGGTGGAATGGCCGACGCTGAAGAACGTCGCCGCGCTCACGCCGGTTCGTCGGGAATCAGCAGGTTTTCCAGGCGCATGATGCAATCCTTGAGCTGCAGCTTGCGCTTCTTCAGCCGCTTGGCCTGCAACTCGTCGTCGAGGTTGGCCGGGGTGCGCTGGATCTGTTCGTCGAGCGCACGGTGCTCGCGACGCAGGGCGTCGATGCGCTGGGAGATCTCGGCGGGCGTCATGTCTTCCACGAGGCCCGAGCATACACAGGCGATAGGGCTGCCGTCACCGTGCGCGGCGCCGACGCGAAGGCGGCGCCATTCGCCATTCCCTGCGTCCTACTCGCCGTAGGGATGGACCAGCGCGATGCGCCCCTGCGCGTCGTGCTGCAGCTCGGTGAGCTTGATCGAGCGCAGGTGGGTGACGCCGCCGGACAGCATGGCGTCGTGATAGAACAGGTACCAGGTGCCCCGGAACTCGCAGATCGAGTGGTGCGTGGTCCAGCCGATCACCGGGCTCAGCAGCGGCCCCTGGTAGGTGAACGGGCCGTAGGGCGAATCGCCGATCGCGTAGCACAGCAGATGCGTGTCGCCGGTCGAATACGACAGGTAATAGCGACCGCCGTACTTGTGCAGCCATGGCGCCTCGAAGAAGCGGCGCGCATGGTCGCCGGCCAGCAGCGGGTGGCCGTGTTCGTCGACGATGCGCACCTCCCGCGGCGGCTCGGCGAACTGGGTCATGTCCGCGCGCAGCCGCGCCACGCGCGGCCCCAGCGCCGGCTCGGCAGCCGCCGGTTCCTCGTGCGCCTGCGCATACACGTTGTCGCGGTACTTCTGCAGCTGCCCGCCCCAGATCCCGCCGAAATACAGGTAGTGCTCGCCGTCGTCGTCGGCGAATGCCGCCGGATCGATCGAGTAGCTGCCGTGGATGGCCAGCGGCTCGGCGGCGAACGGCCCTTCCGGGCGCGCACCGATGGCCACGCCGATCTGGAAGATGCCGTCGGCGCGCTTGGCCGGGAAATACAGGTAGTAGCGCCCGTCCTTGCACGCCGCGTCCGGGGCCCACATCTGCCGCTGCGCCCACGGCACGTCCTTCACGTGCAGCACCACGCCGCAGTCCACCGCCGGACCGTCGGCGCTGTCCATGCGAAACACATGGTAGTCCTCCATGTCGAAATGGCCGCCGTCGTCGTTGAAGGCGATGCCGGCGTCGATGTCGTGCGAGGGATAGATGTACAACGCGCCCTCGAACACGTGCGCCGACGGATCGGCGGTGTACATGTGGGTGACCAGGGGCTGCGAGATGGCCTTGCTGGCCAGCCTGCGCAGGTCTGCGGCGTCGGTGTCGGCGGACATTGCGTACCTAGAGCGTAGGGGGAAAGAAGCGTCAGTGGCCGGGCGCGGCGGCCTGCAGGCGGCGCGCGTCCAGGTCGCGTTCGATGCGCGATTCCAGCGGCTTGTCGATCTCGTACAGGAACAGCAGGGCCACGCCGAGCAGGAACGGGATCGCGCAGTACACGCTGACCGCCAGGCGGATGCCGCCGGTCACCGCGGCGCCCTGCTGCGGCAGCGCGGCGTCGTAGCCGTAGAAGGCGAGCAGGCCGGCGACCAGCGCGCCGCCGACGCTCAGGCCGACCTTCAGCCCGCACAGCATCGCCGAGAAGATGATCGCGGTGGCGCGGCGGTGGTTCTTCCACTCCGAATAGTCGGCCACGTCGGCGATCATCGCCCACAGCAGCGGAATGGTGATGCCGTAGAAGAACCCGTGCAGCACGTAGGAGCCGAACACCAGGCCGATCGCCTGCGGCGGATAGACCGCGAACGCGAGCAGGAACAACGTGGACACCAGCAGCGCGGCGCCGAACACGTTGCGTTTGCCGTAGCGGTCGGCCAGGCGCTTGGAGCCGCCGATGCCGACGATCATCGCCAGGATGCCGCCGGCGCTGAACACGCTGAAGGCGGAGGTCGGCGCATCCTGCGGCCAGTGCAGCGCGGCCAGCCCGGCGCTGGCGAGCAGCCCGTTGATGCCGGCGATGAAGCCGTTGAACCCGGCCTGGTCGAGGAAGCCGGCCAGCGCCTGCGCATCCAGGTAGTACTTGAAGTAGTACACGTACATGCCGCCCTTCATCGCCAGGTTGACGAACACCAGGATGGTCAGCGCCAGCATCACCAGCCACGGCTTGTTGCGGACCAGGTCGCCCAGATCCTTGCGCACGCTGGACGGTTCGGCGGCGATCGGCAGCACCCGCTCGCGGGTGGTGAGGAAGGTGATCAGGAAGCACAGCGTGCCGACCACCGCGAACAGCGCCATGGTGCGCTGGAACCCCTGCGCCTTGTCGCCGTTGCCGAGGATCAGCACCAGCGGCAGCAGCAGCACCTGGATCACGAACTGGGCGATGGTGACGGCGAAGAAGCGGTACGCCGACAGGCTGTTGCGCTGCTCCATGCTGCCGGTGAGCACGCCGCTGAGCGCCGAGTACGGCAGGTTGTTGGCGACGTAGATCAGCACCAGCAGGGTGTAGGTGGCGAACGCGTAGATCACCTTGCCGTGCTCGCCCAGCGCCGGGGTGCTGAAGGCGAGCAGCGAGATCGCGCCGAACGGCAGCGCGGTCCACAGGATCCACGGCCGGAACTTGCCCCAGCGCGTGCGCGTGCGGTCGGCGAGCACGCCCACCAGCGGCGTGAACACCAGCGCGCCGACCAGGCCGACCACCGAGATCAGCGTGGCCGCGGTGCCGGCCGGGATGCGGTAGATGTCGGTGTAGAAGAACGCCAGGAACGTGATCAGGGTCTGGAAGATCAGGTTGGCGGCCAGGTCGCCCAGGCTGTAGCCGATCTTTTCGCTGAGCGGGAGGCGGTGGGTGCTGGTCATGGGCCTGGGAGTCGCGGGAGGAGCTTGCTGCCCTCTGCGCCGGGAGAGGGGCCGGAGTGAAGACGGTACGGCGAAGGCGGAACGGGTGCCGGTGCGGGCGCGCCTGCGTGCCGGACGCGTGGCCCCGCATGGCGGGAGCCTCGCCTCCGGCAGGCAGGATCAGAACGAGCCGCGGATGCCGAGCATGATGGTGCGTCCGGGCTTGTACAGGTCGTAGGTGGCGTTGGGATACTGGAAGGTGGTGCGCAACGGTTCGTCGGTGAGGTTGGTGACGTTGAGGGTGATCTGCGGCGCCGACCGGATCCACGCCAGCGTGTAGCTGGCCGACAGGTCCAGCTGGCCGCGCGCATCGGCCATCAGCCGCGCGTCGGGAATGCCGTTCTGGTTGGCGCCGGAGATGATCATGTCGTCGTTCCAGGCGTAGGACAGGCGCACCGAGGCATTGTTCTTCTCCCAGTACACGGTGCCGTTCCACAGGTTCGGCGCCACGCCCACCGCCACCGCCTGGATGCCGTCGCCCTCGGATTCCTGCTTGACGTGGGTGTAGTTGAGGCTGAAGCCCAGGCCATCGAACAGGCGGTCCAGCGGCTGCACCCAGATCGCTTCCAGGCCGCGGATGTTGAGCGTGCCGTCGGCGTTGACCTGGGTCTGCACGTCCACGGTGGCCGCATTCGGCCCGCCGCGCTGGTCGATCGCGGCCTGCTGGGTCGCGGTCAGGTCGCTGTAGGGCACGCCCAGGTCCAGGAACGGGATGCGGCGCACGCCGTTGACGGTGAAGCCGTCGATGCGCTTGTCGAACAGGGTCAGGCCGACGAAGCCTTCGCCGCCGGTGTACCACTCGCCGCCGATGTCCACGTTGGTGGAGCGGTACGGCGCCAGGTTGGCATTGCCCTGGGTGGCGGTCTGCGCGGACGGGTCGCTGAAGTTGGTGTTGGGCAGCATCGCGCTGGGATCGGGCCGGGTCAGCGTGCGCGAGCCGGACAGGCGCAGCACCACGTTGTCGGCCACGTCCCAGGCCACGTTGAACGAGGGCAGCAGTTCGTTGTAGTCCGAGTTCAGCACCTGGTAGCGGCGCACCCCGCCGATGGTGACCGGGCCGCTGATGGTCTGGTCGGTGGTCACGTAGCGCACGCCGGCGTTGAAGCGCAGCGACCGGTTCCACACGTCGGTCTCGCCGTTGGCCTCGACGTAGAAGCCCCAGTTCTTTTCCAGGATGCCGCCGGTGGAGGCGCCGGTGTTGGCCGCGTTGGTCTCCGGCGCGTTGTCGCTCAGGCCGTAATAGCCGCTGTCGCGCAGGAAGCGGTCGAAGTCCACGGTGATGAAGCCGCCCGGGCCGGGCTTGAGGTACGACGCCAGCGCCGACTGCGGGATCAGCGAGCCGGCGCCGCCGGTGCAGGTGGCGGCGACGCCGCGGCAGACCAGGGTCTCCCACGCGGCGCTGTTGTCGAAGCCGCGGATATGGCGCTCGGCCTGATCGTAGGCGACGCCGACCTTGACGTTGCGCTGGTCTTCGCCGAACTGCAGGTCGGCGCGCGCGCCGCGGGTCTGGGTCTGGCGCTTCTCGTTGCTGATGTTGAGGCGGCCGCCGGTCCAGCTCCAGCCCAGGTTCGGATCGTCGAGGTCCAGCGGGCTACCGATCGACGGTTGATCGCCACCGGTGTTGCTGTAGTCCACGGTGGTGAACGGCGAGGTCACCAGGATGCTCGGCGACTGCCGGTACAGCCAGCTGCGCGTGGCATTGGCCTGCAAGTTGAGCTTGATGTCCTGGTTCGCGCCGAACAGCAGCTCGGCACCGGGATTGACGCTCCAGAACTTGACCTGTTCGCGGTACGGCCGCGCTTCCAGGAAATACTGGGCGTTGGTGAAGGTCGCATCGGTGACGACGCCGTTGTCGTCCACCTGCATGTCCAACGGAATCATGTTGCCGTTGCGCCCGATCAGATTCATGCTGGTGCGTTCGGTGGTGCGCTTGGCCTTGGAGAACAGCGTGTCCAGGTAGAAATGCGCGCTGTCGCTGGGTCGCCATTCCAGCGACATCACCGACGCATCGCGGTCGCGGTCGCCCTGCATCTGCACGCGGCGGCCCAGGCGCGGGATCAGCGCGTCGCTGATCTGCGCGATGCTCAGGCCGGGGTTGTGCGCCAGCAGCCAGGCGGCGTCGATGCTCTCTCCCGGGGTCAGTCCGGCGCCGGCGGTGACCGGCACGGTGTCGGGGATGCGCCAGTTGCCGCCGCCGTTGGCGTTGCACGCGGCCGGCTGGTTGGTCGATGGCGTGCCGGCCGGCGGGGTCAGGCCGCATTGCGCGTAGGTCAGGCCCGGATTGGTCCAGCCGATGCTTTCGAAGCCTTCCACGCCGAGCTTGCTGCGCACCGAGGCCACGCCGAACAGCGCGCCGAAGGTGCCGGCCTGGTTGGTCCAGCTGCCCATCAGCGCGCCGCGCGGCGTGGTCTTTTCGCTGGTGCTGTTCCAGTCGCCCTGCAGCTGGTAGGTCAGATGCGTGCCGGGACGATCGAACGGGCGCGCGCTGCGCATGTCGACCACGCCGGACACGCCGCCTTCGAGCATGCTCGCGGTCGGCGTCTTGCTTACCGTCAGCTGGGTGAAGAACTCGGTCGGGAACAGGTTGAGGTCGACCTCGCGGTTCTGGTTCTGCGCGTTGAGGCCGATCGAGGCGGTGGCGATGCTGGCGCCGTTGAGCGTGGTCTTGGTGAAGCTGGTGCCCAGGCCGCGGATGGCGATGTTCAGGCCTTCGCCATTGACGTCGCGCGAGAGCTGCACGCCGGGAATGCGGTTGAGCGACTCGGCGATGTTCATGTCCGGGAACTTGCCGATGTCCTCGGCGAACACGGTGTCGCTGAAGGTCACCGAATCGCGCTTGGCGTCGGTGGAGAACTGGATGCTGCGGCGGTAGCCGGACACGGTGACCGCATCCAGCTGCGTCACCGCATCGTCGCCGGCCGGCGCGGGCGATGGCGCCGCCTGCGCCGCAGGCGCTTGTGCCGGTGGCGTGGTTTGCGCCCAGGCGGCGCCCGCGGCCATGCCGAGCAATGCCGTGGCCAGTGCACGAGACAACGTGGTGCGCGCGTAACTGTTCTTCACCGTGATCCTCCCAAAAAACAGGCGACCTGCGGCTCCGTGAGCGCGACGCGGAGCGACCAGCCGACGAATTGCCCGAGTGACGGAAAAGCGTGCAGCGACTTCGATGCCCGTGCCTGGGCCGTGGCCGCGGATGTTAGCGCTACCAAGATGGCTGTCACGCTGCACGGCAACATAAACCCGGCAGCACCGCTACACATTGCGGAACGCCTGCGCCCGGGTACGGTGGCGGGGCGCCACGCATCGGATGGCGCCATCGCGTTTCGTGCTGCTGTGCACGATGTGTCGCCTGCGGCGGCGCGCCAATGATGGCGCTACCAAACGGCGGCAGCCGCCGCGCCCGTGGGATCGAAGCGTATGCACCGAGCCGGGAACAACGCAGATGGCGTGTTGCACCGCAATATCCGACAGCGTCACACAGGCAGCGCCGCATGCCGACGCCGGCAACTGCAGCACAGCGCGCACTTCGAGCCCGCCATGCCGGTGCCGCGGCCATGAGCCGTCGCCGGGCGCCGATGCCAACGGCCCGCGGCCGGAGCGTCAACCGCGCACGCACGACCCCGATGCTGATCTGCGCGCTGGCGGTGGTGCCGATCGTGTTCGCCGCACGCGCCGCCAACCTGTGGCTGGCGCTGGGATTGGTCGGCCTGGCCACGGCCGCGCACCCGGGCTGGTCGGCGAACCTGTTCACCCTGCCCTCGGACATGTTCCCGCGCCACGCGCTGGCCGCCGTGGTCGGCATCGGCGGCTTCGCCGGCGCGATCGGCGGCATGCCGATCGCCACCTTCATCGGCTTGCTGCTCGAGGCCACCGGCAGTCGTGTTCCGGTGTCGCCGATGACCGGCTCGGCCTACCTGCTGGCGCTGGCGCTGGTGCAATGGCTGGCGCCGCGGCTGCAGCCGGCGCAACTGCAGGAAGATGCGCGATGATGGCGCCGCGCGCGGCCGCGGCCGGTGCTCCCAGCGCCACGCCTGCGCACCGCCACACGGATCGGAGAGACCGCAATGAAGACCGCACCGCTGGTCTCGCTCGCGCTGCTGCTGTCGCTGGCCACTGCCACGCCTGCCGCGCCGCTGGCCGCCGGCAAGCAGAAGTTCCTCGGCAACGCCTACGGCCCACAGCAGGCCCAGGATTTCCTGCGCGACTGGAACAAGCTCACGCCTGAGAACGCCGGCAAGTGGGGCAGCGTGGAGGCGGTGCGCGACCGCATGGACTGGAGCGCGCTGGACCAGGCCTATCGCGTGGCCAAGGACAACCGCCTGCCGTTCCAGATGCACGTGCTGGTGTGGGGCCACCAGCAGCCGGAATGGATCAAGACGCTGCCGCCGGCCGAGCAACGCGCCGAGATCGAACAATGGTTCGCCGCGGTGGCGCAGCGCTATCCGGACATCGATCTGCTGGAAGTGGTCAACGAACCGCTCAACGATCCGCCCGGCAAGGACGACAGCGGCGGCGGCAACTACCTGCAGGCGCTGGGCGGCGACGGCGCCAGCGGCTGGGAGTGGGTGCTGCAATCGTTTCGCCTGGCGCGCCAGCACTTCCCGCATGCCACGCTGATGATCAACGACTACAACATCACCAACAATGCCGACCACACGCGCCGCTACCTGCAGATCGTCCAGCTGCTGCAGCGCGAGCGGTTGATCGATGCGATCGGCGTGCAGGAACATGCGTTCGAAACCGGGCCCGACGTGCCGATGGCCGTGCACCGCGCCAACCTCGACACGCTGGCCGCGACCGGCCTGCCGCTCTACGTCACCGAATTCGACCTGGACGGGCCCAGCGATGCGCAGCAACTGGCCGACTACCAGCGCGTGTTCCCGTTGTTCTGGGAACACCCCGCGGTACGCGGGGTGACCCTGTGGGGCGTGCGCCGCGGCCTGTGGCGCGACAAGGAAGGCGCCTATCTGATCCGCGACGACGGCAGCGAGCGCCCGGCGCTGCGCTGGCTGCGCGCCTACGTCGCGAGCAAGCCCTAGCGCGACGATCGCGTCCGACCCACACCCCTGCCCGATGCCGACCATGCCCCTGTCTTCCCCCGCCCTGTCCCTGCATCCCGACCGCCTGCTGCCACCGGAGCCGGGCATGCGCGCGATCGCGCGCCGCCTGTACGCGCAGGTCGCCGCGCTGCCCATCGTCAGCCCACACGGGCATACCGACCCGGCCTGGTTCGCCACGGACGCGCCGTTCGCCAACGCCACCGAATTGCTGCTGGTGCCCGACCACTACCTGTTCCGCATGCTCTACAGCCAGGGCGTGGACCTGGACGCGCTGGGCATCCCGCGCGCCGACGGCAGCCGCGCCGCGGTGGACCCGCGCGCGGCCTGGCGCGTGTTCGCCGAGCGCTTCCAGCTGCTGCGCGGCACGCCGTCGGCGTTATGGCTGAACCACGTCTTCCACGACGTGTTCGGCCTGCGCGTGCGGCTGGACGCGGCCAGCGCCGATCTGTACTACGACCGTATCGGCGAGGCGCTGCAGACGCCGGCGTTCCGGCCGCGCGCGCTGTTCGAGCGCTTCGGCATCGAAGTGATCGCCACCACCGAGTCGCCGCTGGACCCGCTGCGGCACCACGCCACGATCCGCGCCAGCGGCTGGAACGGGCGGGTGCTCACCGCCTACCGCCCCGACGCGGTGATCGACCCGGAACACGAGCAGTTCCCCGATGCGTTGCGCCGTTTCGGCGAGCTGACCGGCGAGGACGTGGATGCATGGGACGGCTACCTGCGCGCGCATCGCCGGCGGCGTGCGTTCTTCGCGCAGATGGGCGCCACCTCCACCGACCATGGCCACCCCAGCGCGGCCACCGCCGACCTGCCTGCGGCCGCCGCGGCGCGGCTGTTCGCGCGCGTGCGCGGCGGCGGCGCCAGCGCCGAGGACGCCGAACTGTTCCGCGCGCAGATGCTGACCGAGATGGCGGCGATGAGCGTGGACGACGGCCTGGTGATGCAGCTGCACCCGGGCTGTTTCCGCAACCACAACCGCGCCCTGTTCGCGCGCTACGGCCGCGACAAGGGCGCCGACCTGCCGCAGCGCACCGACTACGTGCACGCGCTCAAGCCGCTGCTGGACCGCTTCGGCAACACGCCGGGCTTCACCCTGATCCTGTTCACCCTGGACGAGAGCACCTACGCGCGCGAACTGGCGCCGCTGGCCGGCCACTACCCGGCGCTGCTGCTCGGCCCGGCGTGGTGGTTCCATGACGCGCCGGAAGGCATGTGGCGTTTCCGCGAGCAGACCCTGGCCAGCGCCGGCTTCTACAACACGGTCGGCTTCAACGACGACACCCGCGCGTTCCTGTCGATCCCGGCGCGGCACGACGTCGCGCGCCGCGTCGATTGCGCGTTCCTGGCCAAGCTCGTCGCCGAGCATCGCCTCTACGAGGACGAAGCGGCCGAGGTCGCGCTCGACCTGGCCTATCGCTTGCCGAAGCGGGCCTACAAGTTGTGAGGCCTGCGGCACGCGGTGTCGCAACGCGGCCGGCGCGCGCGCCGCATCCCGCAATCGCTCGGCGGACGCCGCTCAACGAACGAACGGCATGTCCCCGTACTCCCACGTCCACGGCGCGCCGGTCTTGCCCATTGCGAAGTCGACCAGGGCCGGGAACGCGCGCTCGGCGCGCACATCGTTCGACAGGAGGACCACGCAGCGTTGGTAGCGCCTGGCGCAGACCAGCAGATTGCCGGTGCTGTCGTTGTGTCCGCCCTTCAGGAACGCGGCGCCTTGCGGTCCGCGGAACGCCACCACGCCCGGGCCGGCGGCGAGATCGGCGCGCCGGCGCTCGGGCGGGAGTTCGTCCTGCAGCGTCGGAAACTGCGAGGCGGTGGTGATCGGCAGCTGCGGCGCGGTCAGCGCCGACGCGCTCCGCGGCGCGAGCCCCTTGCCCGCCAGATAGCCTGCGGCGAACCGGGCCATGTCGGCGATCGTCGTGTCCATCGAGCCGGCCGCGCGCACCGTGCTGCGCGGATCGTGCGCTTCCACGCTGCCGTCCTCGGTCCATCCATCGGCCAGGTTGGCCGCGAAGTCCGGCCGCCAGGTCATGCTGGTGCGCTGCATGCCGAACCGGTCGAACACACGGCGCTGCATTTCCTGGCCCACATCCAGGCCCAGGCCGCGCTCGAGCACGAACTGCAGCAGGATCATGCCTTCGCCGGAATAGGCATAGCGGCTGCCCGGAGCGAAATGCAGGCGCAACTTGCCGTCCGCCTCCACGAACGCGAAGTTGGCCAAGCCCGCGCTGTGCGTGAGCAGCATGCGCGCGGTCAGCGTGCGCCAGCGCGGGTCGCCGGCGCGGTCCGCCCATGGGCCGTACCTGGGATCGGCGGGGTAGTCGGGAAGCGGCCTGTCCAGCTAGTCGGCGATCGGGCGATCCAGGTCAAGCCCCCCCTGCTCGGCCAGCTGCATGGCCATGTAGGCGAACGCCATCTTGGTCAGCGATGCGCCATACATCACGGTGTCCGGCTGCAATGGAGCGCCGGCGGCATTGCGCTTGCCATAGGCGCGCACATGCACGATCCGCCCGTGCTCGATCACCGCCAGCGCGATGCCGTTGGCATGCGTGGCGGCCAGCGCACGGGCCACTTCCGCATCCAACGCCGAGGCATTGGGCAACCGCGTCGGATGCGGATCCGATGCCAGCGCGAGCAAGGACCACACGGCCAGCAGAACGGCAGCATATCGATGCATGCGCATGGCCTTTTCCTCGTCAGTTCGTCATGGCTGCACGATAGGGCGGCGTGTGCCGCAAGACAGCGCCATCAAGCCAGGGTGACTAGCAGGCTATGTGGCAGGCGTGGCCGCTCGCGGTGCGAGCGTGGCGATGGCCCGGAGGGAGCAGCCAGTATCGCGCAGCCGCCAGCGTGGAGACACGGCGCACTGAAGCGCGAAGGCCGCGACAAGCCCCTCTCCCATCGGGAGACGGGTTGGGGAGAGGGTCCGGCGCGAAGCGACTCGCGGCGTCCGGGTAAACGCGCCTTCTCCCGTAACCCGCAGAACGCGCTACTGGAAATGGTAGTTGGCGCCGATGGAGACGAACCAATCACCGTATGGTGGCGTGCCGGCGACGTTGTCATGCCATTGATAGCGGGTGTCCACTCGCAGGTCGACGTTGGCGGCGACCGCCGTGGTGAAGCCCACGCCGCCGCGCAGCAACAGGTTGTTGAACGCACTGTGCGCCGGCAGTCCCCCTTCATAGACATCGCCTACCCCGAGGGTGACGTAGGGCGAGAACGCGTGCGCGCGTGCAAGGAAATACAGGGCGTCGGCGACGATATTGGCCTGGTCGTCCTTTGCGCCGAAGTCGGCGTATTGCCCGCTCAACTCGACGTTCCAATGGTCGTCGAGCACCTTGCCGACCACCGCACCGACCGCCCAGCCGTTGTTCTCGGTGCGATGGCTGTCGTTGACGGTGTAGCTCGCGGTGAGCCCGGCATACCAGTCCCGGTCGACGGACTGGGCGCATGCGGACGTACCGCTGACCGCGAAGACGAATACGGCGGCGAATGCCTGGACGGGATTGAGTTGCATGGACCTTGGGTTCCGAAGGAGTCGATCGTGGTTGACGGCCGGGGACCGGCGATCCGCCGCACGGCGCCGTCAGGCCGCTGTGCGCGCCCGGTCGTGCGTGCGACGGGATCGGACGCGCCGCACGCAGGCCCGGTTCTTGGTCCCGTCTCGCCAGGCGCCACGCGATCGACCTTACGGCCGGCCTTGCGCGCGCGTCGGTCATTCGCTTGGCGAATGCGGCCATCCATCGCACCGGGCCCCATGCCGGCGCACCGGCGCAGGCAAGCGAAGACCGGCACCCGCAGGTGAAGAGCCCTCGCGCGCAGCTGGCATCATTGAACGGACATCAAGCCCAGGAACCTCCGATGCCGCGCCTGCCCCGTCTCCTGCTCGCCGCCTCCGTCGTCGCGCT
This sequence comes from Xanthomonas campestris pv. phormiicola, assembly GCA_025666215.1. Lineage (NCBI taxonomy): Bacteria > Pseudomonadati > Pseudomonadota > Gammaproteobacteria > Lysobacterales > Lysobacteraceae > Xanthomonas > Xanthomonas campestris. The sequence continues at coordinate 5,241,233 of CP102593.1, forward strand.
GCTGGCCTGTTGCGCGAAGAGCCAGGCGCCCGCGCCGCGCTTCCCCGTGATCGGCCATGTCACTGCATTCGATCCCGCGTTCAGCGACACGGTGGCCGCGGACGCGCGCGTCGAGCGCATCGCCGAAGGCTTCACCTGGTCCGAAGGTCCCACCTGGGTGCGCGACGGCGGCTACCTGCTGTTCAACGACGTGCCGCAGAACACCATGTACCGCTGGTCCGAGCGCGACGGCCTTTCGGTATTCCTCAAGCCCTCCGGCTATGCCGGCCCGCCGCTGGATGCCCTGCGCGAGGCCGGCGCCAATGGCATGCACGCCGAACCGTCCGGCAGCGTGCTGCTCGCCGATTCGGGCACGCGCGCCGTGGCCCGGCTCGATCCAGCCACGCGGCGCAAGACGATCCTGGCCAGCGCCTACGACGGCCACCGCCTCAACAGCCCCAACGACCTAGTGCGGCGCAGCGACGGCGTGGTGTTCTTCACCGACCCGCCGTACGGCCTGAAGGACGGCGACAACTCCCCGGTCAAGGAACTGCGCTACAACGGCGTCTACCGGCTGGACCCCGACGGCAGCGTGCACCTGCTCGACGACAGCCTGAGCCTGCCCAACGGCATCGCCCTGTCGCCGGACGAACGCACCCTGTACGTGGCCAACTCCGACCCGGCGCGGCCGATCTGGACCGCCTACACGCTCGACGCGCGCGGCAACGTCACCGGCAAACGCCTCTTCGCCGATGCCTCCGACATCGTCGGCGACGCCAACCCCGGCCTGCCGGACGGCATGGCGGTGGCCAGCGACGGCCGCCTGTACGCCACCGGCCCCGGCGGCGTGCTCGTGTTCGCACCCGACGGCCGCCGCCTGGGCCGCATCGAAACCGGCGGCCCTGTCTCCAACTGCGCCTTCGGCGACGACGGCCGCACGCTGTACATGACCTCGCACAAGATCCTGGCGCGGGTGCGGGTGAAGGCGACGGGGTTGGGGTTTGCGCCGTAGCGCTGGGTTAAAACACGCTGTTCGACTGGATCAAGGCTTGTTGGGCCTATCGAAAGGATGGCTCCCTTTACGAAATGGCAAATCTGGAACAGATATGTATTGAACTCTTCTCCTGGGAACCATAGACACTAAGTGGACTGGGGGTTCCCGGTCGGCGTCATAGCCTCGGGGCGATCACCGGGGCTTTTCGCTGTCCGGAGGCGGGACGATGTTCAGGCATCCGCCTTCGTGATTGATTACCGGCCTCCCCTGCAGAAGAATTTGCGCTGCAGCCCATCGCATGCACGATCGGGCCGTCCCGGTCCAAGCACCGACCGGCCGATGCGACACACCGGCTGCGATGCGCGGTTCTTCAGGGGCGGCGCCTCCCAATCCCGCGTTGTCGCCTTAACCGTCCACCAAGCTTGAAATCGCACTGATCAGCACCGGCCGAAGACGCTCCGCCGACAGGTCCGGATCGCGTGCGGAGCGCATCGCCAGGCCTTCCACCAGCATGCGAAACAGCAGGATGCGGCGCGCGATTTCCGCTTCGTCCGAGGAATGGCCGCGTGCGCTGTCGTGCTTGCGCAGCCAGTCGGCGATGGCGTTATTGGTCTGCCTGTCGTGCCGACGCAAGACCTCGGCCACCACTGGATCGCGCTGCGCCTCTGCGGTGATTTCGGCATACAGCGCGACATTGGCGATGGCATTGCCACCGGTCTCCAAGGTCTCCCCGCGCGCCCACACCTGATAGCAACGCAGCAGCCCTTCGGCCACATCCGGCACCGCCGGCATCTGGGCGATCGCATGCGTGTCGTGGTCAAGCTGCCGTTCGATCAGCGCCAGGATCAGCGCCCGCTTGTTGGCGAAGTAGCGATACATCAATCCCTGGCTGATGTCGGCTTCGGTGGCGATGTCGTTGATCGACCCGGCATGGAACCCACGGGCGATGAAACAGCGCTGCGCCGCGTCAAGGATGCGTTGCCGCTGCGCGTCCGCGTGAGCGGTGGCCGCCTCTTCGGCAGGGGCAGCGGAAATGGGATGAACCGTCATTGCGCGCCGCGGATTGCGTCTGGTTGGACGGCGATTGTACTCCACACAAAACTGAATGAATGGTCATTCACTCGTCATTTTGCGCGCACAGACTGCGCCGTTCCTTTACCCCGGCAGATGAAAAGCCCTATGCGTCCCGCCCCGCTGCACCGTCAACTGCTCGCCCTTGCCATCGCCGCTGTCCTGCCTGGCGGCACCGCCTTGGCCAGTGACGCCGACACCGACACCACCCCACGCGATGTGGTTGCCCTGGACGAAGTCGTCGTCACCGCGCAAAAGCGCACGACCAATCTGCAGAAAACGCCGATCTCGGTGTCCGTCGTGGACGCGGAGGCCTTGAAGGACCGCAGCGCGATCTCGATCGGCAGCCTGTCCGATGGCTCGATCCCGTCGCTGCGGGTGACGCCGTTCGCCACCCGCAGTTCCGCGCTGAACATCGGCATCCGCGGCATCGGCGCCGCCAGCGACGCCAACCAGCCGGCGCGCGATGCCGGCATCGGCGTCTACGTCGATGGTGTGTTCATGGGCCGCGCACAGGGCCTGGGCAGCATGCTGTACGACGTGGAGCGCATCGAAGTGCTGAAGGGGCCGCAGGGCACCCTGTTCGGCCGCAACACCGAAGGTGGCGCGCTCAGCATCATTACCAAACGGCCCACAGGAGAGTTCGGCGGCAACGTCAGCGCCGGCGTCTCCAACTACAACGGCTACAACACCGGCCTGCACCTGAACCTGCCCAAGGTGGGCGACGTCAGCTTCAAGATCGACGCGGTGCAGGCCAAGCGCAATGGCACCGCCGACAACCCCATGCGCGGCGAGCGCGACTTCAACAGCTACGACAAGCGCGGCGCACGCTTGAGCGCGCTATGGCAGCCAAGCGACGACTTCTCCGCGCTGTATGCGTTCGACCGCTCCTACGACGCCACCACGCCGTACTACACGCAGCTGCTGGTGCCGGGCCCGTACGCAAGCGCCCTGCAGAAGGCCGGGGCCAGTCTGAATCGGCGCGATTCGTCGATCCTGGGTGGCCCGCAGGAAGACAGCATCGGCCGTACCAGCGGCCACCTGCTCGATCTCAGCTGGACCCTCAGCGACACCCTGGAACTGAAGTCCATCAGCTCCTACCGCGAGCTTACCCAAGGCCAGTTCGACATGGGCCTGGTCGATGCGATCTCCGCCTATGGCGGCGCGAACACCGCCTTCGGCCGTTACAGCCTCGCCAAGGTCTACCAGCACCAGTACAGCCAGGAGTTCCAGCTGATCGGCAACACCTCGCAGCTCCAGTACCTGGCGGGCGCCTTCTACTATCACGAAACCGCTGGCGACAACGCGCAGACCCCGAATATGCTGCTGTGGGGACCGGGGGGCACCAGCTACACGCTCAACCCCGCCACCAATCCGCTGAACCTGGCCAACGTGCGTATCGATCGCGCCAGCAAGGCGTGGACCGACAGCCTGGGCCTGTTCGGCCAGGCCACCTGGACGCCCGCCGAGCTCGAACGTCTGCACCTCACCGCCGGCGGTCGCTACACGCACGACCACAAGAAAGGCAGCCTGTACATCGTCAACGGCCTGGCCACCAGCCTCGCCTTCGACGACGCCTGGGGACGCTTCGACCCGATGGTCAACATCGCCTACGACCTGAACGACAGCGTGATGGCGTATGCCAAATACAGCACCGGCTTCAAGGCCGGTGGCGCCAACTCGCGTTCCACCACCTATACCGCCTTCGGCCCGGAAGAAGTGATTGCCTACGAACTCGGCTTGAAATCGCAGTTCTGGGACAACCGCGCGCGCCTGAACCTGGCGCTGTTCGATTCGAAAATCGAACACAAGCAGATGGACTTCTCCCTGCCCTTCGACCCGATTAGCGGCCAGACCCGCACCACCGTGGTGACCACCAACGCGCTCAGCAACGGCACCTCGCGCGGTGCCGAGCTGGAGTTCAACCTGATGCCGGTGGACAACCTCACCATCGGCTTGAACTACGCCTACACCCGAATCGATCCGCAGACCGCGCTCGATCCGTTCGGCGCAGGAGTGCAGGTCACCGTCAAGCCATTGCTGGCGCCCAAGAACGCCGGCAGCCTGTCGCTGGATTATCTGCTGCCGTTCGCCAACTTCGCCGCGCTCAAGTTCCACCTGGACGGCAACTGGTCCGATGGCTACTACACCAGCGAATACGACCAGATGCTCACCGACAGCTCCTTCATCGTGAACGCCCGCGCGGCACTGATCGACCTGCCGCTGAACAGCACCGGCTCCACCCTCGCCGTCTCGCTGTGGGCGCGCAACCTGCTGGACGAACAACACCTGTTCTACAGGATCAGCAGCGCCGCCCTGGGCCAGAGCGGCATCTTCAACGATCCGCGCACCTATGGCCTGGACGTCACCGTCAACTTCTGAATTCCCTGGAGCCTTATATGAAGCACTACCGTACAGAACTCGTCCTCGCCATGGTCCTGAGCCTGCCGCTGCTCGCCGGCAGCCCCGTCGCGTTCGCGCACGCGCCGGCCACCGGGACCACGACCGCCACCGCGCCCACCGCCAACGTGCAACCCGACGCCGACGACGCACAGCGGGTCATTGTCCTGCAGGGCGCGTGGAACGCCCGCAGCCTCGCCGGCCTGCGAGGCAGCCATGGCCCTGTCCCGGCCAACGCCTTCGTGCGCACCGCGGACCTGGGCCAAGTGACCAACGCCGACCGCGACGCCCTGGCCGCCGCTGGCGTCACGCTGGATATCGACCTGCGTACTGCCGACGAAGAAGCGCATTCGCCGGACCTGCTGGCCACCGACCCTCGTTTTGCCTACCAGCGCATCTCGCTGATGGGCACCGAGAGGATGGACCTGCAGCAGATGCTGATGGCCTTTCCGGACACGCTGGGCGCGGCCTATGTGCAGTGGATGGACCATAACCAGTCGCAGTTCAAGCAGGTCTTCCAGCGCATCGCCGCCCAGCGCGACGGCACCGTGCTGTTCCACTGCAGCGCCGGCAAGGACCGCACCGGCGTCATCACCGCGCTGCTGCTCGACCTGGCCGGCATCTCCCGCGCGGACATCACGCACAACTATGCGATCTCCGCCCATTATCTCGAGGGCCAGCCCAAGGACGCGGCAATGAACGCGCAGATCATGGAGCTGATCAAGCAGCACCCGGAAGTCGGCGGGAAGATGGCCGGCTTGACCGGTACCGCGCCGGAGAACATGGAGATGTTCCTGTCCACATTGCACCAGCAGTATGGCGGTGCCGAGGGCTATCTGAAGGCGATCGGCGTCAGCGCGGCGGAAATCGCGCAACTCAAGCTGCGGCTTGGACAAGCCGGCTAAAACAACCGCCCCGACGGTCGGGGCGGCTGCTTCGTCCGCACGGCCAGCGCATCGACGCCCTGGCCGCGCTCGACAAGCCAGCTGCGGGGCTGCCGAACGCCTTGCGCTTGCGGCAACCGGCCTGCATTTGCTGTTCGCGGTATAGCCGCTCCACACGCCTGTGGTTGTTGGCCCCGCGTTTGTTGCCTTCACCAGCGTAACGCTTGACCCATGCCATGGAACAACGGCTGATGTAAGGTCTCATTCCAATGGCGCGCGCAGTTATGGGCGATGGAAGGCATAGGATTCATATGAAACATTGGCATGTGCTTTTTGTCTCGCTGGTTGTCGCTAGCGTCGCTCCGGCCGGTGCCGCTGATGCCCCAAGTCTCGATGCAGCCCTCCAGGCCTACGACGCGAAGGACTACGGGAAGTGCGCCGACACCCTGGCCGCGATCGACCAAGCACCTGCAGGGCTGCCGAGCGGCATGGATCTCTTCTACATCGAGTGCTTGTCCGCTGCCGGAAGAACGGATGCCGCGTTTGCTGTCCTCGACAAGCAGCTGCCGCAGGGACGAGTCGATGTGGAGGATCTGAAGCACAAGGACCGCCCAGGCCTCAACAAACTTCGCACTGCCTCCGGTTGGGCAACGATGCTGGCCAAGGCCGAGCGGCTCGATGCCGCACGCCGGGCGCGTATCGACCAGCCGCTGCGCCGGGAGTTGCTGGCACGCGTGGAGAAGGACCAGGCCGTCAGGCAGAAGGCCATTGCTGACGGCAACACTGCCGAAGCGTGGCAGCGGACGGTGCCGGTGGACCGGGACAACACCACCTGGTTGAAGAAGGTGGTGGCGGAAAAAGGATGGCCCACCAGGTCCATGGTCGGCGAAGACGGTTCCAAGGCCGCCTTCCTGATCGCCCAGCACGCCACGCTCGACCCTGGCTTCCAGGAGCAGGTTCTGGCGCAGATGCAGGCAGCGCTCGAGCAGAAGGAGGCCGACCCTGCCGATTTCGCGCTGCTCAAGGATCGCGTGCTGTTACACCAAGGCAAGCCGCAACTCTATGGAACCCAGTTCGGAACGGATCCGGACGGAACGATGTTCCTGGACACCACCCAGGATCTGGACGGCCTGGATGCGCGTCGCCAGGCGATGGGGCTGCCGCCGATTGCCGACTACAAGAAAACCCTGTCCAAGCTCTATCACGCGAAGGTGCGGTGAACCGCTTGGTGCGCAGCCTAGACAACCACGCCAGGCGACTTCAACCCTCGGCTGGCCACTCGCGAAAGTTCACGCACACCGTCCTCTTGTCCAGCATTGCACATAGCAGGAACTGACGATCAGCAAATCCGCGGCAATCAAAGCGCTTACTTTGTCTCTGTGGCTTGCCGACTCTCTCAGCCGCTATAACGTCTCAAGCCGCGCCCGCACCCACCCGGCATGCTCACGCAACCCCTGCAGTTGCGCCCCCTCCATCTTGCCAAGCTGCCGATACACCATCCCCAGCCGTTGATTCTGGCCAAGCGTCGCCTGGTGGCGAGCGAAGAAATCCCAGTACAGCGCGTTGTACGGACAGGCGCGTTCGCCGGTTTTCTGCTTCTTGTGGTAGTGGCAGCCCTGACAGTAGTCGCTCATGCGGTCGATGTAGGCGGCGCTGCTGGCGTAGGGCTTGGTGGCCAGCAAGCCGCCGTCGGCGAACTGGCTCATGCCCACGGTGTTGGGCAGCTCCACCCACTCGAAGGCGTCAATGTACACGCCCAGGTACCAGCGGTGCACGGCGGCCGGGTCCAGGCCGGCCAGCAGGGCGAAGTTGCCGATGACCATGAGCCGTTGGATGTGGTGGGCGTAGGCCTCGTCCAGCGATTGGCCGATGGCGTGGCGCAGGCAGCGCATGCGCGTGTCGCCGGTCCAGAACCAGCCGGGTAGCGGCGTGTGCTGGTCGAGCGCGTTGCGTTGGGCATAGCCAGGCATGTGCGCCCAGTAGATGCCGCGCACGTACTCGCGCCAGCCCAGGATCTGCCGAATGAAACCCTCCACCGCCGCCAGCGGCGCGGCGCCGGCGTCGTAGGCGGCCTGCGCGCGTTCCACCACTTCGTGCGGGCGCAGCATCTTGGTGTTGAGCGCGAACGACAGCTGCGAGTGGAACAGGCGCGGGCTGCGCGTGCTCATCGCGTCCTCGTAGCGGCCGAACTGCGGCAGCGCGCTGGCGATGAAGTGATCGAGCCAGGCCAGCGCCTCGCCGCGGTTGAGCGGCCAGCGCAGCTGGCTGGCCTGCGGCTGGCCGAAGCTGGCCACGCCGGCGGCCTGGATGGTGGACCACAGTGCGCTGTGATCGTGCGTAGGGCGCGCATCCGGCGGCGGCGGTGGCGTCCCGGGCCAGGGCTGGCGGTTGTCGTGATCGTAGTTCCACTGGCCGCCCTCGGGCGCGCCGGTGGCGTCGACCAGCACATGATGGCGCTGGCGCATGCGCCGGTAGAAGTGCTCCATCAGCCACTGCTTGCGCCCGCGAAACAGCTCGGCCAGCTCGGTGCGCGTGGTGTAGAAATGCGCGCTGTCCACCGCCTGGGTGGCAAACGGCTGCGCGGCGCACCATTGCCGCAGTTGCGCGTCCAGCCGCCATTCGTCCGGGTCCTGGTACTCCAGGCGCTGCGCGCGGTAGTGCGCCATCAGCGCGGCCAGGTTGTCGGGGATGGACTGTCGGTTGCTGACGTCGTCGATGGCGACATAGCGCACGCGGTACCCGGCTGCGCGCAGCTGCCGGGCGAAATCGCGCATGGCAGCGAAGAGGGCCAGGATCTTCTGCGCGTGGTGCAGGACGTAGTCGGTTTCCTGGCGGACTTCCATCAGCACGTAGACCACGCCGGAATCGCACACGTCGAACCACGCGTGGTCGGGATTGAGCTGGTCGCCCAGGACCAGGCGCAGGGTGTGGGTCTGGGACAACGTGTGGTTCATGCAGGGTGCCGGGCGAGCAGTCGCACAGGATGAAGGAATCGCAGCGCCGCGCGACTCATTGAACCGCCGGAGCGCGTACGCGCTTGCGCTCGCCGCGGCAGCGATCGGAACAGTACTTCACCTCATCCCAGACCTTCTCCCACTTCTTGCGCCAGCGGAACGGCCGGGCGCAGTGCAGGCAGCGCTTCTCTGGCAGGTCGTGCTTCTTGCGCGTCGCCATATGCGCTCAGATCCGATTACGCGTACGTGAGGTGTCCGCATCGGCCAGGCACGCCGCCGGCATATGCCGCAAACTCGCTCTACGAAGACACCGTAACGGCCTGGCTAGTCGGCAAGCCACTGACGAAAATTCACGCACACCGTGGTCTTGTCCAGCATCGCGAACTCGCGCGCCCCCCAGGGCCTGAGCGCGACGGTGTTGCAATTCGGATGGAGAAAATGCGGCACGCGTGCGGACATTTCCGCGAAGATCGCATCGACATCGTCGGTGTCGACGCTGAGCTCCGGCCGATCCTTCGCCGCCCACTCGGGGTTCTCGACCAGATAGGCCTTGGCGCCGTCGCGTGCGACGACGGCCATGGTCGCGTCCTGGTACAGGACGGCAAAGCCCAGGCCGTCGACGAAGAAGTCGAGTCCGTCCTGCAGGCGGTCGTAGAAGATCTTTGGGATGAGGTTCTTGAACATCGGGGTTCCTGCGCTGGCGGAGGAAGGTAAGCGGCGAATGTCACATCGACGCAAGGGCTTGCCGCGTGCTCCCATGGCTTCTGTCGCCCAGCGCAGCATAAACGCTTCGCATTGCCTTCACGAAACGTACATCTCCCGACAGCGGCGCAAACACGGCATTCAGCGCCAGGAAGGCGTTCACGTCATGGCCCGCATCACCAGTCGCACCGCGCCCGATCCCGGTCAGCACTTCGCTCATCGGGTCCACCAGCGCCACGCCGGCGCGCGCCTGCCGCCGCACGAACTGCATCCACGCTGCGATCGGCAGGCACAGACGGTCGATGCGGCGGCCGGCGGCCAGGGCATCGGCGATGGTGCCGAGCAGGCGTACCGGCAGTTTCTGCGAGCCGTCCCAGGCGATCTGCGCCAGGCGGTGGGCGATGGCGGGGTTGCGGAAACGGGCGAGGATGGCGCCGGTGTAGTGCTGCGGGTCGAAGCCGGGCATCGGCGTCAACGTGGGGGCGATGTCCTCGCGCATCAGGGTTTCGACGAAGGCGGCCAGTTGCGGGTGGCGCATGGCGTCGGCGACGGTGTCCAGGTCGAGCAGGGAGCCCAGATACGCCAGCGCGGAGTGCGGGCCGTTGAGCAGGCGCAGCTTGGCGCGATCAAAGCCGGCGATGTCGTCGCTCAGGGTGACGCCGGCGCGCTCGAAGGCGGGGCGGCCGTTGCAGAAGCGGTCTTCGATCACCCATTGGCTGTAGCGCTCGCGCTGGATCGGCCAGGCGTCGTCGCAACCCAGTTGCGCGGCGACGCGCTCGCGCAGCGCGTCGTCGCTGGCCGGGGTGATGCTGTCGACCATCGAGCGCGGGAACGCGGCTTCGGTTTCGATCCAGGCGGCCAGTGCCGGGTCGATGGCGTGCGCGAACTGCAGCACGGCGCGGCGCAGCTTGCCGCCGTTGTCGGGCAGGTTGTCGCAGCTGAGCACGGTGTACGCCGCCAGGCCCAGGCGCAGGCGTTCGCGCAGGCCGGCGACGAGGTAGCCGATGGCGCTGCGCGGGGCATGCGCGGCGGCGAGATCGTGGACGATGTCCGGATGAGCGAAGTCGAGCTGTTCGCCGGCCAGGCAGTAGCCCTTCTCGGTGACGGTGAGGGTGACCAGGCGCACCGCGGGGTCGGCCAGGCGGGCCAGGACGGCGGGTTGTTCGTCCTGCGCGCAGAGCACTTCGCGGATGGCGCCGATGATGCGCAGCTCGGGGGGTTCGTCGAGCAGGGCGAGGGTGTAGAGGCCGTCCTGCGGGCGCAGTGCGTCGCGCAGCTGCGGGCTGTGCAGGGACACGGCGCTGATCGCCCAGTCCGGTTCGTCGGCGAGCAGGTCGTCGAGGTAGACCGCCTGGTGGGCGCGGTGGAAGGCGCCGGCGCCGAGGTGGACGATGCCGATGCGGACGCGGTCCAGCGCGTAGGTTGGGCGGGCGATGGCCGTCGGCAGGCTGGGGAGTGTGGCGGCGGTGAGGCGTGGTTCGGTCACGGGCAGTCCATGAGGGGGATTTTTTTCGGTCTGAGACTTGGTCGGCAGGGCTGTCGGGACTGAAGTCCCTCCCACAATGGAGCTGAGGCGAGCGGGGGTTGGGCCGGTGAGGCGGTCGCGGCTGAAGCCGCTCCCACAGGGATCGCGGGGGTCCGGTTCGGTGGTGCGAGCGGTGACGGCTCGCACCACCGATTGCGGTCACGGCCGCGGCTTTGCTTCCGCCGTGGGCGACGGCTGCACGCTGAAGCGCTGGCGGGCGCGCACGTCGCTGCTGGAGGCGCCGACCTGCAGTTCGTAGTCGCCCGGGTCCACCACGTAGGCCTTGCGCGCTTCGTCGTAGCTGCGCAGGTCGGTCTGCGGGGAGATGGCAAAACTTACTTCGCGGGTTTCGCCGGGCTGCAGGGCGATGCGCTGGAAGCCGCGCAGTTCCTTGCTCGCGCGTTCGCGCTTCGGCGCCAGCGGGTGCAGGTACAGCTGCACCACTTCGTCGCCGGCGCGCTGGCCGGTGTTCTTCACCTTGAGCGTGGCGTGCAGGCTGCCGTCGGCTGCCAGCTTGCTGCGGTCCAGGCACAGGTCGGAATAGGCGAACTGGGTGTACGACAGGCCGTGCCCGAACGGGTACAGCGCGGTGCCGGCGAAGTAGCGGTAGGTGCGGCCGCGCATGGCGTAGTCGTCGAACGCGGGCAGCTTTTCGCTCTCCTTGTAGAACGTGACCGGCAGGCGGCCGCCGGGGTTGGCGTCGCCGAACAGCACGTCGGCCACGGCGCTGCCGCCGCGCTGGCCGGGGTACCAGGCCAGCAGGATCGCCGGCACGTGCTGCTGCGCCCAGTCGATGGCCAGTGCCGAGCCGGTGGTCAGCACCGCCACCACCGGTTTGCCGGTGCCCTGCAGCGCTTCGAGCAGCTCGCGCTGCGGCTTGGGCAGGCGCAGGTCGGTGCGGTCGCCGCCGGCGAAGCCGGGATAGTCGACCTTCATCTCCTCGCCTTCCACGTCGCCGGTGAGGCCGCCGACGAACACCACCACGTCGGCGTGGCGCGCCGCGTCCAGCGCGTCCTGCAGCGGCGGCTTGGCGCCGGGCTGGCGCCAGGCCAGGCGCACGCCGGCGTCGCGCTCGCCTTCGTAGTACTCCAGGCGCAGGTCGTAGCTGCGGCCGGCTTCCAGGCGCACATCGACGCCGTCGGCGTGCAGGCGGTCGCTGGCGCTCCAGCGGTCGATCAGGCGCTTGCCGTCCAGGTAAAGCCGCACGCCGTCGTCGGCCGCGGTTTCCAGGTGGTAGGTGCCGGTGGCCGGCGGCACCAGCTTGCCGCTCCAGCGGATGCTGAAGTTGTCGGCCGGGATGGCCTGGTCCGGGCCGGCTTCGCCGCGCGCGAGCAGGTTGTCGGTGGGCGAGCCGCGGTCCCACTTGAAGCCGATCTGCGCATCGGTGCGCACCAGCGCCGGGGAGCCGGACAGGTCGCGGTTGCGGAAGTATTCGCCGCGCAGGCCGCGCTCGGGCGAATCGGCCGACGGACGCAGGTACTGCGGCTCGATCAGCGGCGTGGCGGCGGGATCGTCGCGGCCTTCGACCAGGTCGGCGCCGCGCGCGTACAGCACTTCGGCGTCGGGCGCGGCGGCGCGGATGCCCTGCAGCACGGTGGCCGGCGCGGCCGGCGTGCCGTAGTAGTTGCCGAGCAGGGCCATGGTGTCGTCGGCGGTGGGGCCGATCACGGCGATGCGCTTGATCTTCGCCCGCGACAGCGGCAGCACGCCGTCGTTCTTCAGCAGCACCAGCGATTCGCGCGCGGTGCGCCGCGCCAGCGCGTCGTGTTCGGGCGACTGGTTGGCCGAGATCGGAATCTGCGCCCAGGGCAGCTTGTCCGGCGGGTCGAACATGCCCAGGCGCATGCGCGAATACAGCAGCTTCTGCAGCGCCTTGTCGACTTCGGCTTCGCTGATCAGGCCCTTGCGCACGGCGGCGGGCAGCGTGGAGTACTCCTCGCCGCATTCCAGCTCGGTGCCGTGCTTTACCGCCAGCGCGGCGGCTTCCTCGCGGGTGGCGACGATCTTGTGGTTCTTCCAGATGTCCACGATCGCCCAGCAGTCGGACACCACGTAGCCGTCGAAGCCCCAGCTGTCGCGCAGCACGTCGCGCAGCAGGAACTTGCTGGCGCTGGCCGATTCGCCGAACACGCGGTTGTAGGCGCCCATCACCGCATCCACCTTCCCTTCCTTGACCAGCGCTTCGAACGCCGGCAGGTAGGTCTCGTAGAGATCGCGCTGCGACGGGTGCGCGTCGAAGTGGTGACGGTCGGCCTCCGGGCCGCTGTGCACGGCGAAGTGCTTGGCGGTGGCGTCGAGCTTGCGATAGGCCTCGCCTTGCGCGTTCTTCGGCACATCCGCGCCCTCGCCCTGCAAACCCTGCACGAAGGTCACGCCCATGCGCGCGGTGAGGAACGGATCCTCGCCGTAGGTTTCCTGGCCACGGCCCCAGCGCGGGTCGCGGAAGATGTTGATGTTCGGCGACCAGAACGTGAGGCCCTGGTAGCGCCCGTGCTGGTCGTGGCGCAGGGCTTCGTGGTGCTTGGCGCGCGCCTCGTCGCTGATCGCGGTGGAGACGTCGTGCATCAGCGGCAGGTCGAAGGTGGCCGCCATGCCGATCGCCTGCGGGAACACGGTGGCGCCGCCGGCGCGGGCCACGCCGTGCAGCGCCTCGTTCCACCAGTCGTAGGCGGGCACGCCCAGGCGCGGGATCGCCGGCGCGGCGTTCTGCATCTGGGCGGCTTTTTCCTCCAGCGTCATCCGCGACACCAGGTCGGCGGCGCGCTGCTCGAAGCTGCGCTGGGTGTCCAGGTACGGCGGGGGCGCTTCGGCGGCAGGCGCCGCGTACGGCGCGATGGCCAGCAGCAGCGCCAGCGTCGCGACGCGGCGGCCATGTCCTTGGTACGGCGCAGTCTCGGTGTGCATTGGCTACTCCTTGCTGGATCGATCCGGTTCGCGGCGGGCGTACGGCCCGAGGGTGGTGCCGGTGAAACCGCCGGCCACGGCGGTGCTGAGCATCGCCGCATCGTCGTCGCGGCGCAGCCACTGCCAGTCCTGGCCATCGGCGGCGAAGGCGAAGGCATAGCGGCCGCCGTCGCCGGCGATCTTCAGGCGCAGCGCGCCCTTGGCATCGACCGTCCTGCGCGCGACGGTGCTGGTGCGCTTGCCGTCGCGCTTGTCGAGGAACACTTCGGCGCGTGCGCCGCGGCGACGCACGCCGAGCACGTACCAGGCGTCGGCATTCTGGAATGCGGCCAGGCCGGCGACCAGGCCCGGCCGCGCCGGTATCTGCACGGCGGCGCTGGCGTCGAAGCGCGTGTGCTGCTGCCGGTAGCCCAGAAACGCGGGATTGCCGCTGCCGTCCAGGCCTTGCGTGCCGGGTTGCAGGGTCAGCCAGCCCGGATGGGCGCGCAGGTCGAGCCATTCGCGCTTTGGCGTGCGCAACAGCAGCCAGCGGCGGTCGCGTTGCCGCGCGTCGAAGCCGTCGCGCCAGGTGAAGTTGCCGCTCAGCGGCGCGGCATCGGCATCGGCGCGTAGTCCGGCCGGCCCCGGCGCGACATAGGGAATCGGCTGCCCGGCGGGCAGGATCGACGGCCAGCCGTCGTGCCAGCTCACCGGCAGCAGGAAGGTCTCGCGGCCGGTGTTGTAGCGGTGCTGCGCATACGGGCGGCTGGCCAGGAACAGCGCCCACCACTGCCCGTCGGGGCCTTCGACCAGATCGGCATGGCCGGCGTTGCTGATCGGATTGGCGCGCTCGGCGGGCAGGTCGCGCTGGGTCAGGATCGGGTTGTGCGGCGCCGGCAAATACGGTCCCCATGGCGTGCGGCTGCGCAGCGCCACCTGCGAATGCTGCGCGCCGGTGCCGCCTTCGGCGCAGGACAGCAGGTACCAGCCGTCGCGCTTGTACAGGTGCGGGCCTTCGATCCAGATCGGCTTGCTGGCCAGATCCACGCCGCCGTTGACCAGCACCTGGCGCGGGCCGACCGGCTGCATCCGTGCCAGGTCGAAGCGCTGCATCCAGATCGCGCGGTGCCCTTCGTACAGCGGCGCGCCCTGCGGCGGTCCGTTGTTGAGCAGGTAAGCGGTGCCGTCGTCGTCGAAGAACAGCGACGGGTCGATGCCGTCGATGTCCGGCAACCAGTGCAGCGGCGACCATGGCCCGGCCGGATCGTCGGCGCTGGCGATGAAGTTGCCGCCGCTGTCGACCGCGGTACCGACTACGTAGAAACGGCCGTCATGGTACGCGATGCTGGCGGCGAACATGCCGCGCGACACATGCAGGCCGTCGTAGTCCAGTTGCCCGGCGCGTTCGACCACGTTGCCGACCTGCCGCCAGTGCACCAGGTCGCGGCTCTCGAACACCGGCAGCGCCGGGAAATAGGCGAAGGTGGAAGTGACCAGGTAGTAGCGGTCGCCGGCGCGCACGACGCTGGGATCGGGATAGAAGCCAGCCAGCACCGGATTGCGGTAGTGGCCGGGCGGCAGCGGCGTGGCGAACACCGCATCGTCGCCGCGGTATTCGAACCAATCGAATTCGGCAATGTCGGCGGCCCGCCCGCGCTGCGCCGATGCCGTCTGCATCGCCACGCCACCCAGCAGCACCCACAGCAATGCGCGTCCCCAGCGCATGCGCCTCACCATTGCCACATCGCGCCGTCTTCCAGCCGCGCCACCGGCAGCTGCTGGGGCGCGTAGGAATAGCGTGCGGCCGGGGCTTCGTCGATGTCCACGTCATGCCCGGGCGTCTCGCCGCAATGCGGGCGGCCGGCCTGGAAGGTGTAGTCGTGCGGGAGCACCGCCTTGGCCTCGTCGGAATGGAACAGGTATTCCTGGATGCCGACGTTGGGCACCCAGGTGTCGAAGTGCAGCGCCGCGCCCATGCACACCGGCGACAGGTCGGTGGCGCCGTGGAAGCCGCTACGCAGCTGGTGCAGCGCGGCGAAGTCGGCCAGCCGGCGCAGGTGAGTGACGACGCCCCGTGTCTCGACGATCTCGCGGTCGCGGGCCGAGCCTTGGGCGCAAGCAGCGCCATCGGAAGTCTGGGTCATCGCGGATCGCTCACGGGGAAGAAGCCGCAGCCGCACGGGCCGCGGACGGGAGGGAAAGTTCGAACGGACCGGCCGGCAGCCCGGCGCGATCGAACAGGGTGCACACCGGGCTGTCGGCCCAGCAGTAGCGCACGCGGGTAGGCGCCGCGCCGGCAGGCACCGGCAGGCGCACGCTGCGGTCCTGCAGTTCGGCCTGCGCATAGCGGCAACTGCCGGATGCCGCGCCGCACAGTTCGAACCCGATCGGTGCATCCGCGCCATAGGCCTGCAATGCGCCATCGACGTCGTCGAAATCGACCACCAGCGCCGCGCCGTCGCGACGCAGCGCATGCGCCACCGGCCCGGACGCCGCCAACGCCTCGCCATAGACCACGTGCCGCGCCGCGCGCGCCAGGCGCCGGCCGAGTTCCTGCTTGTTGGCCGGATGGATGTCGTAGCGGTCGCCGATGTCGATCGCCACCGCCAGGCCGGCATGCGGATCGGCGGCGACGAAGCGCCGTTGCGCCTCGCGCAGCTGCGCCCAGCCGCTGTCGCCAGGGTGGGTGGGCGGCGCGCCGTAGTTGGCCAACTGCACCAGCAGCAGTGGCAGTTGCGCGCCGAAGCGCTGCCGCCAGTCGCGCTGCCAGGCGTCGAGCAACGCCGGATAGCCGGCCGCAGCGCCGGTGTTGGATTCGCCCTGGTACCACAGCACCCCGCGCAGGCCGAGGTGGCCGAGCGGCGCGATCATGCCGTTGTACAGCGTGGTCAGGCCCGCGGCCGAGGACCACGGCGCGCGCGGCGGCGTGCCCAGCTGCGGCGGCACGATGCGGTATTGCCAGCCGGCCAGCGCCACCCGGCTGCCGTCGCCCAGTTGCAGCTGCTGCGCCTGCGCATCGCCGAGCAGGCCGCCGCGGCGGTAGCTGTTGTACACGTTGACCACCACGGTGTTCCTGCCCGCATGCAGCACGCCGCGCGGCAGGCGGTAGCTGCGCGGCTGGTCGGCGCCGTAGCTGCTGCCCACCGCCCGGCCGTTGACCCAGGTCTGGTCGAGTTCGTCCACCGGCCCCAGCGCCAGCGTCGCCTGCTGCCTGGCCTGTTCGGCGCTCAGCGTGACCGTGCTGCGGTACCAGACCATGCCGTTGAAATTGACCAGCTGCGGCACGCCCCAGTCGTCCCAGGCGCCCAGCGCCGCCGGTGCGGCGCGCCAGCCGCCGCCGGCATCGTCCGGTTGCCACGGCGCGCCGGCGCCATGCGCACGCCACCACGCTTCCCACAACGTGCCCCAGCGTGGCGCCGCCTGTTGCGGATCGGTGGCGTAGCGCGCCAGCACGTCCAGCGCCGGCGCGTTGCCGTCCACCTTGCGCAGGGCCGCATCGCCGATCCACGCCTGCATCTGCGAACCGCCCCAGGACGCGTTGATCAGCCCCATCGGCACGTCCACGGTCTTGCGCAGTTCGCGGGCGAAGTAATAGCAGGCGGCGGAAAATTCGCCGACCGTCTCCGGCGTGGTCGGCTGCCAGGCGGCCACGCCACCGAACTGCGCCTGCGGGGTCGGGCTGGACTGCGCCGGCACCTTGAACATGCGGATCGCCGGCTGCTGCGCATCGGCGATCTCGCTGCGCGTATCCAGCGTGCGCTGCACCGGCAGTTCCATGTTCGACTGGCCCGAGCACAGCCACACGTCGCCGAGCAGCACGTCGGCGGCGCGCTGCACGCGGCCGTGCGCGGTGCTGGCCTGCAAGACGTACGGCCCGCCGGCGGGCAACGGCGCCAGCTGCGCCTGCCAGCGGCCCTGGCGGTCGGCGCGCGCCTGCGCGCGCTGCTGCGCCAGCTGCACGGTCACCGTCTCGCCGGCCGCGGCCTGGCCCCAGACGCGGATCGGCGCATCGCGCTGCAGCACCGCGTGGTCCTGAAACAACGCATTCAACAACAGTGCGTCGTCGGCATGCGCGAACGCGGGCACGCACAGCGCCGCCAGCAGCAGGCGGCGGGCGATGCGAACAGCGGAACGGTGCGGCGTCATTGCGGATTCCCCGGTGCGTACGGAAACGACAGCGATTGGTAATACGCCAGCGGATGCGGCGGCGGCGCGGTGCCCGGCGGCAGCGCGCGTCCGGACACCTGTTGCCAGTAGGCGATGCTGGCATCGCGCCACCACTGCGCCTCGCGCTGCTGGATCGCCAGGAAATCGGCGACCTGGCGATAACGTTGCGCATCCACATACGGCGCCAGCCCGGCCCAGGTCGCGCGCATCCGCGCCACCTCGGCCACGCCGCGGTCGTAGCGGCCGAGCAGCGCATTCCACAGCGGCTGGCCCGAGGCCATGCGATGGTCCCACGGCACGTGGTGGAACCACAGCAGATACCGCTCCGGCACCGTGCGCACGTCGCCGAAACGGCGCGCCAGCGGCGGCGCGTACTGCGCCACCGCGTCGCTGCCGGTCGCGCTGCGGTCGAAGCCGATGCCGTTGCGGTCGGCGCGGTGGTAATACACCGGGTCCCAGTCCGGCCGCGCGCTGCCCGCGTCCCACGGCGCCGGGCCGTAGTGATGGCCGCGGCCCATCAGGTGATGCAGGCCGAGCGGGGTCATGTAGTCGACCGCCGCCTGGTGCGAGGCCATCATCATGCCGACCACCGGTGTGACCAGCGCCGGATCGTGGCCGAAGGTCATCCGGACCCAATCCTCGGCAATGGCCCGCGCATCGCCCTGCGGATCCCAGGCCAGCCGCCCGAACGCGTACCAGTTGGCCTGGTCGAAGATCGAGCCGCACCAGTTGCGGTCCGCACCGATGTTGGCGACCCCGGCGATGCCGCTGAGCGCATGCCCGTCCACGCCGCCCTCCACCACCCGCGCCACCGTCGCGCGCTTGCCGCGCCGCGTGTCCGCCTGCAGGGTTTCCTGGTACAGGGTGCCCAGGTAGACCAGGTGCGTGGCGAAGCCCAGGTACTCCTTGGTGATCTGGAATTCCAGCATCAGCGGCGTCTTCGGCATCGCCCCGAACAGCGGATGGAACGGCTCGCGCGGCTGGAAGTCGATGGCGCCGTTCTTGACCTGCACCACCACGTTGTCGCGGAACTTGCCGTCCAGCGGCACGAACTCGCTGTACGCCTGCTTGGCGCGGTCATCCGGCTGCGCGTGCGAATAGACGAAGGCCCGCCACATCACCACCCCGCCGTGCGGCGCCAGCGCGTCGGCGAGCATGTTGGCGCCGTCGGCATGGCTGCGCCCGTAGTCCTGCGGACCGGGCTGGCCTTCGGAATTGGCCTTGACCAGGAAGCCGCCGAAATCGGGAATGCGCGCGTAGATCGCGTCGGCCTTGGCCCGCCACCAGCGCTGCACCGCCGGGTCCAGCGGGTCGGCGCTGGCCAGCCCGCCGATCTCGATCGGGGCGCTGAAGCGCGCGCTCAGGTACACGCGGATGCCGTACGGGCGCAGCGCCGCGGCCAGTGCCGCGGTCTTGTCCAGGTAGGCGTCGGTCAGGCTCACTGCGCTGGCGTTGACGTTGTTCAGCACCGCGCCGTTGATGCCGATCGAGGCGTTGGCGCGCGCGTAGTCGGTGTAGCGCGGGTCCACGTAGCCGGGCAGCTTCTGCCAGTCCCAGAGCGAGGCGCCGGCGTAGCCGCGTTCGACCACGCCGTCCAGGTTGTCCCAGTGATCGAGCACGCGCAGCTTCACCCGCGGCGCATCGCGCAGCGCCAGCCGCGCCGGCGCCTGCCCGGTCTGCAGCAGGCGCAGGAAGCGGAACGCCGCATACAGCGCGCCGCGCTCGCCACCGCCGACGATGGCGGTGACCGAACGGCCATCGACCACCACGCTGCGGATCAAATAGCCCTCTTCGCCCAGGCCGCGCGTGTCCAGCCGCAGCCGCGCGATCGCCGGCGTGGCCGGGGTGCCGAGCACGATCGCGCCGGCGCGGTCCGCCGTTGCCGCCAGCGGCGGTTCGGCGCCGAGCAGGCCGCCCAGGCCGCGGCGCAGCTCGTCGCGCGCGGCCCGCTGCATCGGCGTGTCGGCATCCGCCACCAGTTGCGTGGCGGCCGCGCGCCACGGCGCGGCCTGCGCCTCGGCCAGCGGCTGGTAGCGCAACCACAGGTCGTAGCCATCCTCGGCCTGCGCCACGGCGATCGGCACTAAAAACGCCAGCCACAGGCAGGCGCTGCGCAGCCAGCCGGCGCACAGGCGGTGCCGGCACTGTGGCGCGCGCGACCATGCGCCGCCGCTCATGCGCGCCTCCTTCGGCCCGATGCCGGCGCGCACCAGCGGTCGCCGCCCACCCGGCTTCCCGGTACCATGCAGGCGTCACGCGTGTCGGGATCCACACCGTGCCGCGGCGCCGCCGCACGCGGGGCTTGCGCAGGATGTCCCCGGTCGCGATCCACGCCCGCACGCCAGCGAAGAGGCCCATTTTGGAGAAGGTCAGGAAATCGGTCCGCCGCAAGAGCCTCGCCGTGACCATCGACGAGGTGGCCGCACTGGCCAAGGTCTCGCCGATGACCGTGTCGCGGGTGATCAACGGCCAGGGCAACGTGCGCGACAGCACCCGCGAGCAGGTCATGCGCGCGGTCGACACGCTCGGCTACACGCCGAACCTGGCGGCCAGTGCGCTGGCCGCCGCCCAGAGCACCCGGGTCGCGCTGATCTACAGCAATCCCAGCGGCGCCTACCTGGGCGAGCTGCTGGTCAGCGTGCTGCGCGCCGCGTCGCGCACCTCGCTGCAGGTGGTGGTGGACTACTGGGACGACCTCGGCGCCGAGGCCGAACGCAAGGCCGCGCGCAAGCTGGCCAAGAGCGGCGTGGCCGGGGTGATCCTGCCGCCGCCGCTGTGCGAATCGGATGCGGCGATCCGCGAACTGGTGCGCGCCAAGGTACCGGTGGTGGCGATCGCCTCCGACCGCTTCAGCGAGCAGGTCGCCTGCGTGCGCATCGACGAGTTCAACGCCAGCAAGGACATCACCGCCTACCTGATCGCGCAGGGCCACACCCGCATCGGCTACATCGCCGGCCGCTCCAACCTGTCGGCCAGCGCGCGCCGCTTCGAAGGCTTCCAGGCGGCGCTGGCCGAGGCCGGACTGCGCCTGGACCGGCACCTGCTGCAGCCGGGCGACTACACCTACCGCTCCGGCCTGGATGCCGCGGAAAAACTGCTGTCGCGCCGCCAGCCGCCCAGCGCGATCATCGCCAGCAACGACGACATGGCCGCCGCGGCGATCTCGGTGGCGCACCGGCGCGGCCTGGACGTGCCGCGCGACCTGTCCGTGGTCGGCTTCGACGACACCTCCGCCGCGACCACCGTGTGGCCGGAACTGACCACCATCCGCCAGCCGATCGCGGCGATGGCCGATGCGGCGATCGACATCCTGCTGCGCAGCATCCGCAGCAAGGAACGCGCGGCCCGGACGAAGATCGATCATGTGCTCGCTCATCAGCTGGTCAAGCGCGATTCGGTGGCCGCACCGGCCGCCGCGCGCGCCGGGCGGCGCTGACACGGCGGCGGCCGACAGGGTCCGCATCAGCGGATCAGGTACTGGTTGATCAGGTTCTCGTAGGCTTCCTGGCGGCCGCTGACCTGCTTGGGCGCGCCGGCCTTGGCCGCATGCGCGGCCAGCTCCGCCAGCGTGCTGCGGCCGGCCGCGAACGCCGCACCGGCGCCGCTGTCGAAGCTGCTGTAGCGCTCGGCGCGCCACTGCTCCAGCGGCGAGGCCGTCAGCAGCGCATGCGCCACTTCCAGCCCGCGCGCGAACGCGTCCATGCCGCCGATGTGGGCCAGGAACAGGTCCTGCGGAGCGGACGACTCGCGCCGCACCTTGGCGTCGAAGTTCAGCCCGCCCGGCGCCAGCCCGCCCTGCCGCAGCACCACCAGCATCGCCCCGACCGTGTCGTACAGGTCGGTCGGGAACTGGTCGGTGTCCCAGCCGTTCTGCGGATTGCCGCGGTTGGCGTCGATGCTGCCGAGCAGACCCGCGTCGCTGGCCACCTGCAGATCGTGCTCGAAGCTGTGGCCCGACAGGGTGGCGTGGTTGGCCTCGATGTTGAGCTTGAAATCGTTGTCCAGGCCGTGCTGGCGCAGGAAGCCGATCACCGTGGCGCTGTCGAAGTCGTACTGGTGCTTCATCGGCTCCATCGGCTTGGGCTCGATCAGGAAATTGCCTTTGAAGCCGATGCTGCGGCCGTAGTCGCGGGCGATGGTGAGGAAGCGCGCCATGTTGTCCTGCTCGCGCTTCATCTGCGTGTTGTGCAGGCTGGCATAGCCTTCGCGGCCGCCCCAGAACACGTAGTTCTCGCCGCCCAGCTCGACCGTGGCGTCGAGCGCGGCCTTGACCTGCACCGCCGCGCGCGCGACCACGTCGAAGTCCGGATTGGTCGCCGCGCCGTTCATGTAGCGCGGATGCGAGAACAGGTTGGCGGTGCCCCACAGCAGCTTGATGCCGGTGTCGGCCTGGCGCTGCCTGGCGATGCCGACCATGTGCTTGAGGTTCTTCTGGTACTGGCCGACCTCGTCCGCGTCCGGCGCCAGGTCGATATCGTGGAAGCAGTAGTACGGCACGCCGAGCTTGGTGAAGAACTCGAACGCCGCATCGGCCTTGGCCTCGGCACGGCCGAGCGCGTCGCTGCCGGCGTCCCACGGATAGGCGCGCGTGCCCGGGCCGAACGGATCGGCGCCGTTGCCGCAGAAGCTGTGCCAGTACGCCACCGCGAAGCGCAGGTGCTCGGCCATGGTCTTGTCGCCGATGCGCTTGTTCGCGTCGTAGACCTTGAACGCGAGCGGATTGTCCGAGGCCGTGCCTTCGAACGCGATGCGGCCGATGCCCGGGAAGTATTCCTTGGCGCCGATGTAGACGGAGTTGCTCATGGGAGGCGGGGTCCTGTGGAGTGGGAGGAAGAAGACGCGCGTAGCTGCCGAGCTACCGCAGCGGCAGCGATCGGCGAGCTGGACGCAGGCGCGAATGGATGGAGGGGCGCCGGCAGGGGCCTGCGCGCTGCGCGATCGCCGTCGCCGGCACGCGCACCTGTGGCGCGGAGACTGCAGGCCCGGTCCAGGGCGGCACTCGGGCGCCGCATCCGGTAGCCTGCACGCCTGTCGCGCAGCGTCTTACGCGACGTTATGGTAGCGCTATCAGAAACCGCGCTAAAAAAAGCTTCACTGCGGAGGGAAGCCGACGGGGCCATCAGATGCGGTTCGCAAGCCGGGACCACGCGGACTTTACCCAGCCCATCGGCGAAACGCTTGCTGCGCTGCGCCATCGGCGTGCGCAGCGTGCGCGCCCCACAGTGCCGAGCGCGGTGGGCAGCGCGCGCCGCGCCCGATCTCGCGCGCGCGGACGGCATGCGTCGCGCCAACTACAATGCGTGCCGATGACACCCGCGCCCTTGCCCCTGCCGCAACTCCTCGCCGATCCCGCCCCGCGCGACCGGCGCACGCCCTCGGCGCTGGGCAAGCGCCTGTGCCGACAGGTCGGCCAGGCGATCGCCGATTTCGGCATGATCGAAGCCGGCGACAAGGTCATGGTGTGCCTGTCCGGCGGCAAGGACAGCTACACCCTGCTGGACATCCTGTTGCAGCTGCAGCGCAAGGCGCCGGTGCCGTTCGAGCTGGTGGCGGTGAACCTGGACCAGAAGCAGCCCGGCTTCCCCGCGCAGGTGTTGCCCGACTACCTGCGCGGCCTCGGCGTGGCCTGGCACGTGATCGAACAGGACACCTATTCGGTGGTCAGCCGCGTGGTGCCCGAGGGCAAGACCCTGTGCTCGCTGTGCTCGCGGCTGCGCCGCGGCGCGCTGTACCGCTACGCCGCCGAAAACGGCATCAGCAAGATCGCCCTGGGCCACCACCGCGACGACCTCGTCGCCACCTTCTTCATGAACCTGTTCTTCCACGCCCGGCTCGCGGCGATGGCGCCGAAGCTGCGCAGCGACGACGGCCGCCACGTGGTGATCCGGCCGCTGGCCTACGTGCGCGAGGCCGACATCGCCGAGTACGCGCAGGCGCGCGGCTTCCCGCTGATCCCGTGCACGCTGTGCGGCAGCCAGGAGACCCTGCAGCGGCGCCAGGTCGGGCTGATGCTGCAGCAGTGGGACCGCGAGCATCCGGGCCGCATCGAGCAGATCGCGCGCGCCATGGGCAACGTGCAGCCGTCGCAGCTGGCCGACCCGGCGCTGTTCGATTTTCGCGCGCTCGGCGCTGCCGATGCCCCGCCAGCCATGGCCTGGCCCAGCGGCGAAGAGCACGGGTGAGGCGCCTGCCCGCGGCCGGCGCCCGCCGCTGAACCGCGCGTTGCGGTATCCGGGCGGGAGCGATGCGACAATGCCCGCCGCCCACCCTGCGCATGGCGCCGGGCCGTTCCCGTTCCTTCTGCTGGATGCTCGATGTTCTTTCGCAACCTGACCCTGTTCCGCTTCCCCACCACGCTCGATTTCTCCGAGATCGACAAGCTCCTGCCGGAGGTCCAGCTCAAGCCGGTCGGCCCGCTGGAAATGAGCTCGCGCGGCTTCATCTCCCCGTTCGGCCGCGACGAACGCGAAGTGCTGTCGCACCGCATCGCCGAATTCCTGTGGCTGACCGTCGGCGGCGAGGACAAGATCCTGCCCGGCTCGGTGGTCAACGACCTGCTCGAGCGCAAGGTCGCCGAGATCGAGGAGAAGGAAGGGCGCCGGCCCGGCGGCAAGGCGCGCAAGCGGCTCAAGGACGACCTGATCCACGAACTGCTGCCGCGCGCCTTCGTCAAGACCTCGCGCACCGACGCGATGCTCGACCTGCAGCACGGCTACGTCGCGGTGGACACCTCCAGCCGCAAGAGCGGCGAGAACGTGATGTCCGAGATCCGCGGCGTGCTGGGCAGCTTCCCGGCGCTGCCGCTGAACGCGGAAGTGGCGCCGCGCTCGATCCTGACCGGCTGGATCGCCGGCGAACCCTTGCCCGAAGGCCTGAGCCTGGGCGAGGAGTGCGAGATGAAGGATCCGATCGAAGGCGGCGCGGTGGTCAAGTGCCAGCATCAGGAACTGCGCTGCGACGAGATCGACAAGCACCTGGAAGCCGGCAAGCAGGTCACCAAGCTGGCGCTGATCCTGGACGACCACGTCTCCTTCGTGCTCGGCGACGACCTGGTGATCCGCAAGCTGAAGTTCCTCGACGGCGCCCTGGACCAGCTGGAGAACGCCGACCAGGACGGCGTGCGCGCCGAACTGGACGCCCGCTTCGCGCTGATGAGCGCCGAGGTGCGACGCCTGTTCCTGCTGCTGGAAGAAGCGCTGAAGCTGAGCAAGGCGGAGACCTGAGGCGAGGCCGGCAGCGGGCCACCCGGCTTGCCGGTTCCGCTCGTCGCGACTGAAGTCGCTCCCACAAGGAGCCCTCGGCGAGCTTGCTGGGTGCACCGTGGGAGGGACTTCAGTCCCGACTGCAGCCGAAGCCGGCGAACGTCCCGACTCCGCTCGTCGCGGCTGAAGTCGCTCCCACAAGCGGCCCTCGGCGAGCTTGCTGGGTGCACTGTGGTAGGGACTTCAGTCCCGACTGCAGCCGAAGCCGGCGAACGTCCCGACTCCGCTCGTCGCGGCTGCGGCCGCTCCTGCGGGGCGCGGCGTGCGCTGCTCGGATCCACTGCCGAACGATGCGGGGGCGACTGTGACCGCAATCCAGCTGAAGCATGCAGTGCGAACGGTGCGCGCTGTCACCGTGCATGCGCGCCTGGGCGGTATGCTGTGCGCATGCCCGATTTCCTCCGTCGCCTGATCGCGCCGCCCGCCGCGGCCGTCGAACGCGACCTCGTCCGCCTGCGGTTGGACGAGCGCGAGATCGACGTGCTGCGCGTGCGCGACCCGCGCGCGCGGCGGATCAAGCTCAGCGTCGACGAGCGCGGCGCGCGCCTGACCCTGCCGCTGCGCGCCAGCCTGGTGTCCGGCGAGCGTTTCCTGCTCGAACACCGGCACTGGCTCGGCGAGCAGCTGGCGCGCTATCAGGAAGACGACAACGAACCCGGCCTGCAGCGCGGCGTGCCCGGCTGGCTGCCGCTGCGCGGCGAACGCCTGCCGCTGCGCTGGAGCGAGGGCCGCTACGCGCGGCTGCAGGTCGATGCCGACGGGGCGCAGCTGCAGTTGCCGGCGCGCGCCGGCGATGCGGCGATCGCGCGCGCGCTGCGCGAGTTCTACGAGGCGCAGGCGCGCGCCGATGTCGGTCGCTGGTTGCCCAAGTACCTGCCCTCGCTGCCGCGCGCGCCGGCGCGGGTGCGGCTGAAGGTGATGTCCTCGCAATGGGGCTCGCTGGCGCCGGACGGCTCGATGGCGCTGGATCTGGCGTTGGTGCTGGGACAGCCCTCGGCGTTCGAATACGTGCTGGTCCACGAGCTGTGCCACCTGATCCAGGCCAACCACTCGCCCGCGTTCTGGCGCGAGGTGGAAGCACGGTACCCGGCCTGGCGTGCCGAGCGCGACTATTTCCACGCGCATGGGCGGCGCCTGAAGGCGCAGTTGCGGCGGCTGTTGAGCTGAGGCGTCTCGTGCACGCCGCTGTCGCGCGCGCACGAGGCAAGCCAACTCGAAGCTGTTTCAGCCCGGACGATGACGTAGCGCCCGGACGCATGAGAGCGGCCCGGCGGGTTGGGCCTGGCAGGCCGGCAGCCGGCGTCGTGCGACACGGCGGCAAGGCACGCAACGCGGCCACACCGGGCGAATCCGGCAGCGTCTTCGGGAAGGGATGGTTCGCCTCGAGGCGCGCAGCGCCGTGGCGATGGACAGATTCGGAGAAAACGGAAGGACGGCGCGTTTCGCCTCAGCGCTGCGGAAGAAGAACTCCATGCGCAGCGCCCGGCAGGCCCCCGCTCCCCGCCTACCTCACACCTGGCACGACCTCCGGCGCCAGCGAACGATACGGTCCGTGCGGCGCTACGCCGGCATGTCAGGACGCCGGGATCGGGCCGCGTACGCAAGACGTATCGCGTCTATGCCTGTCTTGTCGGCAGGCGTGGCGGGAACTTAAGCGAAATTTTTTCTACACACAAGCTTCATGGACACCGTGCAGGCGACGCATTCAGCCGCCAGCGGCCATCCCCCCGGCGCCAGTGTCCTGGACGCTCCGGGAGCGCTGCGCGGGCGTAAGCGCCCGCGCACGACGCCACCGCGCGACCCCGCGGTGCCCGGCTAGGCGCCGACGGCCAGATCGAGCTCGGCCGGTGCCGGAGCGGCCATGGCGGGCCGTTGGTGCGGCGCCTCGGCGCGCGCCTGCAGCCGGAACACCGCCACCGCCGCGGCCAGCGCGCCGGCCTGCTGTTCCAGCGCATGCGAGGCCGCGGTGGCCTGTTCCACCAGCGCCAGGTTCTGCTGCGTGGTGCGGTCCATCTGCGCCATCGCCTGGCCGACCTGCTCGATGCCGGCCGACTGCGCCTGCGACGCCACCGCGATCCCGGCCACGACCTCGTTGACCTCGCCCACCGACGCCAGCACCCGGCCCATGGTCTGGCCGGCGCCATGGACCTGCGTCGAGGCCACCGCGACCTGCGACAGCGAGGCCTCGATCAGCGTCTTGATCTCCTTCGCCGCGCCGGCCGAGCGTTGCGCCAGCGCGCGCACCTCGCTGGCGACGACGGCGAAGCCGCGGCCCTGTTCGCCGGCGCGCGCCGCCTCCACCGCCGCGTTGAGGGCGAGGATGTTGGTCTGGAACGCGATGCTGTCGATCACCGCGATGATCTCGCCGATCTTGCGCGACGACCCCTGCACGCCCTGCATCGCCGCCACCGCTTCGTCGATCGCCGCGCCACCCTGGCGCGCGACCGATGCGGCCGCGTGCGCCAGCTGGTTGGCCTGATGCGCGTGCGCAGCGTTCTGCTTGACCGTCTCGGTCAGCTGCGCCGCCGAGGCCGCGGTGCGCTCCAGCGCGCCGGCCTGCTCGGCGCTGCGCCGCGACAGGTCCTGGTGCCCATCGGCGATGGCGCCGGCCTCGCTGTCGATCGCCGCGGCCGCGCGCTGGATCCCGGCCACGATCATGGCCAGCTGGTCGGCGGTGGCGTTGGCATCGTCGCGCATGCGCGCGAACACGCCGTGGAATTCGCCGTGCATGCGCACGCCCAGGTCGCCGCAGGCGATGGCGCGCAGCAGCGTCGACAGCGCGCCGAGGTTGCCGTCCACGGCGGCCATCAGCTGGTTCAGGCTTTCGAGCATGATGCGGAAATCGTGCTGGTGGCGGCTGACGTCGCCGCGCGCGCTGAAGTCGCCGGCCGCCGCGGCCGCCGCCAGGTGCCAGATGTCGCGGTTGAGCGCGCCCAGATTGGCCTTGATCGCGTCCATGGTGTCGGAGATCGCCGCCTGCTCGCCGGGCAGGCGCGGCATGTCCTCGCTGAGGTCGCCGATCGCGTAGCGCTGCATCAGCGCGACCGTGCACTGCACCGTGCCCACGTGCAGCTCGACCAAGGCATTGGCATCGTGCAGCAGTTGCCCGTATTCGCCGGGGAACCCCGCCGCGTCGCTGCGGTGCGCGACCGCGCCGGCCGCGTGGCGCTGCGCCATCTGCCGTTGCTCGGCGAGCACCGCGCGCAGCTGCGCCTGCATGGTCTGCATGCTGCGCAGCAGCTCGGCGGCCTCGTCGTTGCCGTGCACCGGCAACGGTGCGTCGAGGCGGCCGGCGGCGATCGCCGCGGCGATCCGCGTGCCTTCGCGCAGCGGCCGCACCAGGCTCTGGGTGATGCACCAGCCCAGCCAGGTGGCCACCGCCAGCAGCAGGCCGCCGCCGATCAGCAGCATCCAGCGCGCGCGGGTCATCGTCGCCACCGCATCGGCGTAGGCCTGGTCGCTGAGCGTGCGCAGGTGCGCGGCATTGCGCTGGATCGCCTGCTGCCATTGCGCCAGCAGCGGCTGCAGCGTGTACAGGTGCAGGGTCTGCGCGTCCAGGTTCTGGTTGTCGGCGGCCAGCGCCAGCACCTGGGTCTGGAACGGCTGCACCTGGACAAAGGCCTGGTCGATCGCGGCGCGGCGCTGCGCGCCGGTGCGGTCGGCCGGATCCAGGCGCATCGCGAACAGCTTGCGGCGCACCTGCGCGTAGTCGCGCGCGGCCTGGCCGATCGCGCGCACCACCTCCCGCTTCTCGTCGGGGTTGGTCAGGATCACATCGTTGAGCAGGCCGATTTCCAGGCGCGCCTGGGCGGTGACCATGGCATCGGACAGACGGATCTTCTCCATCTTGTCCAGGCTGATGTCGTCGAGTTGGCGGCGCGCCATGGCCATGGAGGCCAGGCTGGCGACGATCAGCGCGCCGCAGAGCAGCAGCAAGGCCGCGAAGGCGAAGGTCAGTCGGGGACCGACTGGATAACGACGGAGGAGACGGATCATCGGGGCGGGGAGAGGTTCGGGCGCAATTGCCCACACGTACCCTGGCCACCAAGCTTTACCGAAACGCGACCGACCTACGACAACATGGCGAACTGTGACGCCGGGTGGATCGCAACCGCGGCGTGTCGCGCGTCGCAGCCTCTATCGGCGGCAATGCCGGAAACTTGAGCAGGCGCACGCGACCTCCGCGCACGCGTCGGCGTCCACAGGCGTGTGCTGGACGTGCGACGGCATCGGTTCGGGCCAGCGGCGCAGCGTCCCGCTGCGGCTGTCGCGCGATGCAGCGGTGGCAGGGCGGCGCAACGGCGCCGGCCGGCGGCTCAGAAGAAGTCGTGCAACAGCGTCGCCACCGCGGCCGGCTGCTCCATGTGCAGATGGTGGGTGCCCGGCAACACATGCACGCGGCCATGGCGCAGCCGTGCCGCACGTTCGTTGCGCAACGGCTCGGGGAAATACGGCTGCGCCGGATCGGCGTAGATCACCCGCGCCGGGCACTCGATGCCGGCCAGCAGCGCCTGCACCTGCGCCTCGCTCAGCCGCACCGCGGTGGGCAGGGTCAGGCGCCGGTCGCTGCGCCACACGTAGCCGCCGTCCACCGCCTCGACCCCGCGCTCCACCAGCAGCCGCGCCGCCGGTTCGCTGAGCTGGTTGGCCTGCATCCGCGCGCGCACCGGCGCGGCCAGGTCGGAGAACACGCGCAGCGGCGAGGCGCCGGCGCGGCGGGTCGCGGCGACGCTGTCGCGCAGGCGGTCCAGCGTGCCCTCCACGGTCTCGGCCAGACCGCCCAGCATCTCGATCGCGACCAGCTTCTCGATGCGCTGCGGCGCCGCCGCGGCCAGGGTGCTGGCGATCGCCGCACCCATCGAATGGCCGAGCACCGCAAAGCGCTCCCAGCCCAGCGCGTCGG
Organism: Xanthomonas campestris pv. phormiicola; assembly: GCA_025666215.1. Lineage (NCBI taxonomy): Bacteria > Pseudomonadati > Pseudomonadota > Gammaproteobacteria > Lysobacterales > Lysobacteraceae > Xanthomonas > Xanthomonas campestris. The sequence continues at coordinate 5,270,957 of CP102593.1, forward strand.
CCGCATCCAGCAGCGGATGCAGCGCGCTGGTCAGCAGATAGTCGGCGCCGGCCGGCAAGGCGTCACTGTGGCCGTGGCCGGGCAGGTCCAGCATCACCAGGTCCAGCTGCGGCAACTGCGCGCTCAGCGGCACGAAGCTGGCGGCGTTGTCCAGCCAGCCGTGCAGCGCCAGTACCTTGGGTCCGTGCGGATCGCCGCTGCGCAGCCCGGCCAGCCTGCCCACCCGCGACGGGCAGGCGAACGTGCGCAGCGTCATGCGGTGCGGGCGGCCAGCTGCGCCAGCGCGCGTGCGTGCGCCGGGGCGTCGTTGAGGCAGGGGATGTAACGCACCTGCATGCCGCGCTGGGCGCAGGTCTCGACGAAACCCATCGCCACTTCCTCCAGCGTTTCCAGGCAGTCGGTGGCGAAGCCCGGGCAGATCACGTCGACCCGCTTGGTGCCCCGCTCGGCCAGCTGCCACAGGCTCGGCTCCGCGTACGGCTGCAGCCAGCGCTCGGCGCCGAAGCGCGACTGGTAACCGAGCTGCCAGTCGCCGGCGCCCAGGCCCAGCGCCGCGGCGATCGCCTGCGCGCTGGCCTCGCAACGCTGCGGGTACGGATCGCCGTTGTTGGCCACGCGCTGCGGCAGGCCATGGAAGGAGAAGAACAGGGTCTCGCCGCGGCCGTGCTGCGCCCAGTGCGTGCGCACGCTGTCGGCCACCGCCTCGACCCAGGCCGGATCGGTCGGATAGTCCTCGATCAGGGTCACCGGCAGCTGCGGATTGCGCGCCTGCCAGGCCTGCACCACGTCCTCGATCGAGGCGGTGGTGGTGGTCGAATATTGCGGGTACAGCGGCAGCACCACGATCCGGCGCATGCCGCCGTCGCGCAGCGCGTCCAGCGCCGGCGCCAGCGCCGGGGTACCGTAGCGCATCGCCCAGGCCACGCGATGCCCGGGCAGTTCGCGCTGCATGCCCTCGGCCAGGCGCCGGGTGTACACCGCCAGCGGCGAGCCTTCCGGCAGCCACACCAGCGCGTATTTCTCCGCCGAACGCGGCGAGCGCCGCGGCAGGATCACCCAGTTCAGCAGCGGCCACCAGAACAGCCTGGGAATGGCCACAACGCGTTTGTCGCCGAGGAACTCGGCCAGGTAACGGGCGACCGCAGGCGCAGTCGGCGCCTCGGGCGTGCCTAGATTCACCACCAGCACGGCGGTCTCGGGTACGTCGCTCATGCGCGCATTGTGGCAGAGCCGCCCGCCGCGCGCGTCGCCATCGTGCCTATCGCAACGATCGCGGCCCGCGCATTGCCGCGCGCACTCATTGCCGATTAATTGCGATGTGACTAAGTTCAAGGACTTGCAGTATCTTGCTGCGGACCTATTTCGGACGCCCGCCATGCCCCGCCTGCCGCGCCTCGCCCTGTTGTTGAGCACCACGCTGTTCGTCGGCCACGCCGTGGCCGGCCCGGAAGAAGACGAGCGCGCCCGCAATGCGCTGCGCGTGCTGAGCGACATCCAGGAGATCCCGGAGCAATCCATCCCCGACAAGCTGCTCGACGAGGGCCGCGCGATCGTGGTGATCCCGGACACGCTCAAGGCCGGTCTGGTCATCGGCGGGCGCCGCGGCCACGGCCTGATGTCGGTCAAGCGTCCCGACGGCACCTGGTCCAACCCGGTGTTCGTCAAGCTCACCGGCGGCAGCATCGGCTTCCAGGTCGGCGTGCAGTCCTCCGACGTGGTGCTGGTGTTCCGCAACGACCGCAGCCTGGACAACATCGTCAACGGCAAGTTCACCCTCGGCGCCGATGCCGGGGTCGCCGCCGGCCCGGTCGGGCGCAACGCCTCCGCCGCCACCGACGGCCAGCTCAAGGCCGAGATCTGGTCGTGGTCGCGCGCGCGCGGCCTGTTCGCCGGCGTGGCGCTGGACGGCGCGGCGCTGCAGATCGACGATGCCGCCGACCTCAACGTGTACGGCGGCAACACCACCCCGCGCATGATCTTCGAAGGCCGCACCACGTCCCTGCCGTCCAACGACGTGGTCGCCTTCCGCGACAAGCTCGAGGAAGCCACCTATGCCGCGCGGCAGAACCGCGGCACCGACGGCGGCGATCGCCGCACCGCCGCGGCACCGCCGCCGCGGCCGCAGCCGGCGGCGCAGGCCGCACCGCCCACGGTCGCCGAGCCCGCCGACGGCGCCAGCACCGCGCCATTGCAGGCCCCGCCGCAGACGGCGCCGCAGCAGGGCTTCCAGCCGGTGTCCGAAGGCGAGATCCGCACCGAGTCGCTGGACGGCAACCACTAGAATCCGCGCCGCGGCGCGCAGCACTGAACGCACCGCGGCGCGGTGCGTTATCCTCCTCGTTCCTTACGACTTCTCTGCGAGCGGATCATGGGCGGTTTTAGCATCTGGCACTGGCTGGTCGTGCTGGTGATCGTGCTGCTGGTGTTCGGCACCAAGCGGCTGACCAGCGGCGCCAAGGATCTGGGCAGTGCGGTCAAGGAGTTCAAGAAAGGCATGCGCGACGAGGACAAGCCCGCCGGCCAGCTCGGCGACGAGTCGCGCAGCAGCGAGCACTCCCGCGACAGCCAGGCCGAACGCGACCGCGACGCGCGCTGAATAGGACGCTGTCGGCGTGTTCGATATCGGATTCAGCGAGCTGCTGCTGATCGCCGTGGTGGCGCTGGTGGTGCTCGGCCCGGAACGCCTGCCCAAGGCCGCGCGCTTCGCCGGCCTGTGGGTACGCCGCGCGCGCGCGCAGTGGGATTCGGTGAAGCAGGAACTGGAGCGCGAACTGGAAGCCGAGGAACTCAAGCGCAGCCTGCAGGACGTGCAGGCCTCGCTGCGCCAGGCCGAATCGCAACTGCGCGACAGCGGCCAGCAGCTGCAGCGCGAGACCGAGGCGCTGCGCCGCGAGATCGACCCGACCGGGCCGCCGCCGCTGGCCGAGGGCGCGCCGGCGGCCAGCGCACCGCCGACCACGACGCCAGCGTCGGAACCACTGCCGCCGTCCGGCGCTGCCGCCGCCGACCACCCGTTGCCGGCCACCACGCCAGCCGCGCCGACCACGCAGACGCACGCACCAGGCGACGCGCCGGCGCCCGCCGCGCACGGCCCTGCCCCCACACCGCCGGCGCCTGGCGCCGCACCGCCCAACGGCGACCCTGAGGCGCCGCGATGAATCCGGAAGCCGAAAGCAGCCTGATCGAGCACCTGGTCGAATTGCGCGCGCGCCTGGTGCGCGCGCTGATCGGCCTGGGCGTGGTGGTGCTGGCGCTGCTGCCCTTCTCCAAGCCCATCTACACCTGGCTGGCCGCGCCGATGCTGGCGCAGCTGCCGATCGGGCAGAGCGTGATCGCCACCCATCCGGCCGGCGCGGTGTTCGCCCCGCTCAAGCTGACCTTCTTCGTGGGCGTGTTCATCGCCGTGCCGTGGCTGCTGTACCAGGCCTGGGCGTTCGTCGCCCCGGGCCTGTACCAGCGCGAGAAGCGCCTGGCATTGCCGCTGCTGGCCTCGGCCGTGCTGCTGTTCTACGTCGGCTGCGCCTTCGCCTATTTCCTGGTGCTGCCGGCGGTGTTCCACTTCCTGACCACGTTCAAGCCGGACATCATCCAGCTCACCCCCGACGCCGGCGCCTACCTGGATTTCGTGCTGGCGATCTTCTTCGCCTTCGGCGCCAGCTTCGAGCTGCCGGTGGCGCTGGTGATCCTGGCCCTGCTCGGCTGGGTCACCCCGCAGCAGCTGCGCGAAGGCCGCGGCTACGCAGTGGTCGGCATCTTCGTGCTGGCGGCGGTGCTGACCCCGCCGGACGTGGTCTCGCAGCTGATGCTGGCGATCCCGATGTGCCTGCTGTACGAGATCGGCATCATTGCGGCCAGTGCGGTGACCAAGAAGCCGGGAATCGAGGCTAGGGAATAGGGAATGGGAACGGCGTAGTGCGTCGGGGCTGAAACCCTTCCGCACCAGCAGGCACCTCCAGTCCGCAGCAACCACCGAATCCAGTCCGCACATCACGCAAAAAAGAAGCGGCCCCGAAGGGCCGCCTGCTGTTGCTGTTACCGATTCCCGATTCCCCGTTCCCGATTCCCAGCCCTCAAGCGGCAAACACATTCGAAGGCGGCGGCGGCACCGCCGGCGCGGCATCGCCGCTGTGCACGAACATCTGCTTCCACGCCGCGTAGACCGCGCCGGCCAGCGCCGGCATCGCCAGCGCCATCAGCAGCAACTGCGCGACCAGGGCGGCGATCGTCGGCCCGGCCAGCGCCTGCACCAGCAGCACCACCAACGCCAGCACGAAATACAGCGCGAACATCGCGATGAAGGCGAGCACGAAGAACACCAGCATCGCCGGCACGTTGTGCAGGCAGGCGCGCAGGCTGTTGCGCATCGCCGCCAGGCCGTTGCGGCCGTCGAACATCACCTGCGGGACGAGCACGAACAGGGTCAGCGTCACCGCCACGAAGCCGACCAGCACCATCAGCAGCCACAGCAGGATGCGCATCGCCGGCAACGTGGCCACCAGCTGCTCGACCTGCGCCGGATCGGGCTGGGTGCTGGACTGGCCGAGCTCGTTGAGCTTGTTCATCACCGTGCCCAGCTGCTCCAAACCGCTGGGCGTGATCACGATCACCGCCAGGATGCTCAACAACAGCCCGACCACCACCTGCGGCAGCACCGCCACCAGCAAGCTGGGCACGCGCCCGCCGTGCAGCGCCTCCAGCAGGTGCGCCGGCTGCGCAACGCGGCCCTGGTCCACTTCGCGCACCGCCCACACCAGCCCGCCGAACAGCAGCGGCCCGGCCAGGCCCAGCAGCAGTTGCGCCAGCATGCCCAGGGTCGGGTTCAGCGCGCCGATCAGCAGCGCCAGCAGCGCCGCCAGGCCCCAGATCACGCCCAGCAGGCCCAGCGCCAGCGGCGCCCGGCGCAGCAGCGCAATTCCGCTCAACAGCCATTCCGCGCCGGCCGAGGCCGGCAGCTTGCGAATCTCGATCATTGCCAATCCGAAGTGGGGGAACGCCGTACAACGCGGCGCCTGTACAGATTATCGCGGTTTTGCCTGGCCGCCGGCGGTTTGCTGGCCGCGCGCGTGCTGAACGAAGCGCCGCAGCAGCTTGCGCGCCAGCGGCGCGGCGCTGACCTCGCGGGCGATGGTACGGGCGCAGCGGCCGGCGCTGCGTAGACACTCGGCGCGGGCGTGCACGTAGCCGCGCATGTGGTGGGTGGCGAATTCCGGGTGGAACTGCACGCCCCAGGCGGCTTCGCCCCAGCGGAAGGCATGGCACTGGTCCTGCGCCGAACGCGCCAGCACGGTGGCGCCGGCCGGCGCGCGCAGCACCGTCTGCAGGTGCGTGGCGTGCGCCGGGAAGCGTTCGGGCAGGCCGGCGAACAGCGGATCGTCGAACGCCGGCGGATGCAGGTCGATGTGCACGGTGCCCGATTCGCGCCCGGCCGGGTTGTAGGCGACCTCCCCGCCCAGCGCGTGCGCCAGCAGCTGGTGGCCGTAGCAGATGCCCAGCAGCGGTGTGCCGGCGTGGGCGGCCTCGCGCAGCCAGTCGGCCGAGCGCTCGCTCCAGTCGGCGCGGTCGGTGACGAAGGCCGCCGAGCCGGTGACGATGATGCCGGCGAAGCCCGTGCGCGCGGGCAATGCGGCACCGCCGGCGACATTGGCGACCACCGTGTCGCGCGCGGCCAGGCCGGCGGCGACGCGGATCCAGTGCGGGAAGCGCCCATAGCGCCGCATCGTCGCCACCGGCTCGCCGGTTTCGAGGATCAGGAAGGGCGCAGGCGTCATCGGCGGGCGGCAACTCGGAAGGGGTCGACCCGATTGTAGACAGACCTTCGCGGCTTTTTCCAAGCCGATGACGCACCGCACCGCTGTCGCGCGTGGCAATTCAGCTGCACGACAGTCGTTTGCCGCGGCAACGCGTCGGTTCTGCCATGAGCGCTGCGCCACTCGAGCGGGTGCACGCAGCGCTTGGGACGGCAGGGGAATTCCGCCAGCATCGCCGGATCCACGACCGTGAGCCGCTCGTCGGGATCCAGTTCGAAGAGGCGCCGGTACTGTTCCGGGGCCAGGGCCTTGGCCGCTTCGTCCTGGAATTCCAGGGCGATGCGGTTGATCTCCTCGCCCTCGGCCCGGCTGGTGGCGGACTCGGCGTTTGGCGTGCGCCGATCGCCGTGATCGCACCAGCGCGCGCCGCGCCGGCCGTGGCCGCCTCACTCGCGCGGCGGCAGCACCGACAGCACTTCCTCGATGGTGGTCAGGCCGGCGGCGACTTTTTCCAGGCCGGCACGGCGCAGGCTGCGCACGCCCTCGGCCTGCGCGGCGCGGCTGAAGCCGGCCAGGTCCATGTCGGCGCGGATCAGCGTGCGCAGGCGCGGCGTCACCGGCAGCAGTTCGTACAGGCCGACCCGGCCCAGGTAGCCGGTGCGGCGGCATTCCAGGCAGCCGACCGGGGCGTGCACCTGCAGCTCCTCCGGCAGCGCTTCGCCCGGCTCGCGCAGCGCATCCCACTCGAGGTCGCTGAGCGTGTGCGGGCGCTTGCAGTGCGTGCACAGCGTGCGCACCAGGCGCTGCGCCAGCACGCCGTTGAGGGTGGAGGCGACCAGGTAGTGCGGCACGCCCAGGTCGAGCAGGCGGGTGATCGCCGAGGGCGCGTCGTTGGTATGCAGGGTGGACAGCACCAGATGCCCGGTCAGCGAGGCCTGCACCGCCATCTGCGCGGTTTCCAGGTCGCGGATCTCGCCGATCATGATGATGTCCGGGTCCTGCCGCAGCAGGGTGCGCACACCGCTGGCGAAGTCCAGGTCGATGTTGGTCTGCACCTGCATCTGGTTGAACTCCGGCGCGATCATCTCGATCGGGTCCTCGACGCTGCACACGTTCACGTCCGGCGTGGCCAGGCGCTTGAGCGTGGAGTACAGCGTGGTGGTCTTGCCCGAGCCGGTCGGGCCGGTGACCAGCACGATGCCGTGCGGGCGTTCGACCAGCGCCGCCCAGCCGGCCGCCTCCTGCGCGCTGAAGCCGAGCTGGTCCACGCTCTTGAACGCCGCGTCCGGGTCGAAGATGCGCATCACGCACTTCTCGCCGAACGCGGTGGGCATGGTCGACAGGCGCATCTCGGTCTCGCGCCCGCCCGGCGAGCGGGTCTTGATGCGCCCGTCCTGCGGGCGCCGGCGCTCGGCCAGGTCCATGCGCCCGAGCACCTTGATCCGGCTGACGATGGCGGTCATCACCGCCGGCGGCACCTCCAGCACCTTGTGCAGCACGCCGTCGATGCGGAAGCGCATGCGCCCGGCCTCGCGCCGCGGTTCCAGGTGGATGTCGCTGGCGCGCTGCTCGAAGGCGTACTGCAGCAGCCAGTCGACGATGTGCACGATGTGGTGGTCGTCGGCGTTGACGTCGCCGCCGCGGCCCAGTTCCACCAGCTGCTCGAAACTGGGCAGGCCGCTGCTCTGCTCGTTGCGCCCGTCCTTGGCGCCGCGCACCGAGCGGGTCACGCCGAAGAATTCCATGGTGTAGCGGTGCAGGTCCAGTGGGTTGACCACCGCGATCTCGATCCGGCGCCGCGCCAGGTGCTGCACGTCGCCCAGCCAGTCCAGCGCCAGCGGTTCGCTGGTGGCCACCAGCAGGCGTTCGCCATCCAGCGCCAGCGGCAGGATGCGGTGGCGGCGCGCGTAGGCGTGCGAGACCACGGCGGTGACCGCGGCCACGTCGACCCGGGTCGGGTCGATGCGCAGGTAGCGCAGGCCGCAGCGCTGCGCCAGCCACTCGGTCAGCCGTTCCAGGCCCAGCTCGCTGCCGGGCGGACGGGTGGCGGCCAGTTTCAGGTTGGATAGCAGCACCAGCGGATGCACGTCGCTGACAGTGCGCGCGGACTGCGCCGAGAACTGCATGCGGCCGCGCTCGGCCGGCGCGACCAGGCCGTCGGCCAGCAGCGCCGCGGCCACCCGCTCGAAACTCAGGCGCCCGGGCGGCAGCGACACGGTGGCAGGTACAGGCACGGCGGGCGGCTGCGCGGCAGGTCGCGAATCCATGGTCCAGGTCCGGTGCGCGGAAGTCCCCGCAAGTCGGTCGCTATACTAGCGCACCCCTTTTGCCGGCCTTTGCTGCATGCACGTCTCCCGGTCCGTTCCGATCACGTTCCAGGGTCTGATCCAGACCCTCAACCAGTTCTGGGCGCAGCACGGCTGCGTGCTGATCCAACCGCTGGACCTGGAAGTGGGCGCCGGCACCTTCCACCCGGCCACGTTCCTGCGCGCGCTCGGGCCGGAGCCGTGGAACGCGGCCTACGTGCAACCCTGCCGCCGTCCCACCGACGGCCGCTACGGCGAGAACCCGAACCGCCTGCAGCGCTATTACCAGTACCAGGTGGCGATGAAGCCGAACCCGGACAACATCCAGCAGCTGTACCTGGATTCGCTGCAGGCGCTGGGCATCGACCCGCTGGTGCACGACCTGCGCTTCGTCGAGGACAACTGGGAATCGCCGACGCTCGGCGCCTGGGGCCTGGGCTGGGAGGTGTGGCTCAACGGCATGGAGGTCACCCAGTTCACCTACTTCCAGCAGGCCGGCGGCTTGGAATGCAAGCCGGTGCTGGGCGAGATCACCTACGGCCTGGAACGGCTGTGCATGTACCTGCAGAACTGCGACAACGTCTACGACCTGGTGTGGACCTACGGCCCGGACGGCGCGCCGGTGACCTACGGCGACGTCTACCACCAGAACGAGGTGGAGCAGAGCGCGTACAACTTCGAGCATGCCGACGTGGCCGAGCTGTTCCACCGCTTCGACGCCTGCGAGCGCGAGGCGCAGCGCCTGGTCGAGCTCGGCCTGCCGCTGCCGGCCTACGAGCAGGTGACCAAGGCCAGCCACGCCTTCAACCTGCTCGATGCGCGCCGCGCCATCTCGGTCACCGAACGTCAGCGCTACATCCTGCGCGTGCGCGCGCTGGCGCAGGCGGTGGCCAAGGCCTACCACGCGCAACGCGAGAAGCTGGGCTTCCCCGGCGTGAAGCGCTGAGGCCTTCATAGCCCCTCTCCCAACGGGATAGGGGTTGGGGTGAGGGTACGGGGCGAAGCCCTGCAGACCTGAACTTCCAAGGCTTCGCCCGAACCCTCATCCGCCCCTTCGGGGCACCTTCTCCCGCAGGGAGAAGGGAACCGCTAGCAAGGTCTGACACATGAGCGCACTACATCCCCTGCTGATCGAACTGGGTACCGAGGAACTGCCGGTCAAGGCGCTGCCGGGCCTGGCGCAGGCCCTGTTCGACGGGGTGATCGCCGGGCTGGAGAAGCGCGGCATCGCGGTCGAACGCGGCGACGCCAGGCCGCTGTCCACCCCGCGCCGGCTGGCGGTGCTGCTGCCGGGCGTGGCCGCCGAGCAGCCGGAGCAGCGCTCGGAAGTGCTCGGCCCCTACCTCAACATCGCCCTGGACGCCGCCGGCCAGCCGACCAAGGCGCTGGCCGGCTTCGCCGCCAAGGCCGGCATCGACTGGACCGCGCTGGAGCGCACCAGCGACGCCAAGGGCGAGCGCTTCGTGCACCGTGCGGTGACCCCGGGCGCGCAGACCGCCGCGCTGCTGCCGGAGATCCTGCGCGAGGCGATCGCGGCGATGCCGATCCCTAAGCCGATGCGCTGGGGCGACCACGACTACGGCTTCGCGCGGCCGGTGCACTGGCTGGTGCTGCTGTTCGGCAACGACGTGGTGCCGGTGCAGCTGTTCGGCGTGCAGGCCGACCGGGTCAGCCGCGGCCACCGCTTCCTGCACGACGCGCCGGTCGCGCTGGCCCAGCCGGGCGACTACGTGGCCGCGCTGGAAGCGGCGCAGGTGCTGGTGGACCCGGATGCGCGCCGCGCGCGCATCGTCGCCGAGGTCGAGCAGGCCGCGCGTCAGGCCGGCGGCAGCGCGCGCATTTCCGACGACAACCTGGAGCAGGTGGTGAACCTGGTCGAATGGCCGTCGGCGGTGCTGTGCCATTTCGAACCGGCATTCCTGGCGGTACCGCAGGAAGCGCTGATCGAGACGATGGAGAGCAACCAGAAGTTCTTCCCGGTGCTCGACGCCGGCGGCAAGCTGACCGAGCACTTCATCGGCATCGCCAACATCGTCTCGCGCGACGTGGCCGAAGTGGCCAAGGGCTACGAGCGGGTGATCCGCCCGCGCTTCGCCGACGCCAAGTTCTTCTTCGACGAGGACCTCAAGCAGGGCCTGGAGGCGATGGGCGCGGGCCTGGCCAGCGTGACCTACCAGGCCAAGCTCGGCAGCATCGCCGACAAGGTGCAGCGCGTGGCCGCGCTGGCCGAGGCGATCGCGCCGCTGGTCGGCGTGGACGCCGCGCAGGCGCGCCGCGCCGCCGAGTTGAGCAAGAACGACCTGCAGTCGCGCATGGTCAACGAATTCCCCGAACTGCAGGGCATCGCCGGGCGCCACTACGCCAAGGCCGCCGGCGAGAGCAGCGAGATCGCGCTTGCGATCGGCGAGGCCTACCAGCCGCGCTTCGCCGGCGACGACATCGCGCTGTCGCCGCTGGGCAAGGTGCTAGCGATCGCGGAGCGTCTGGACACGCTGGCCGGCGGCTTCGCCGCGGGGTTGAAGCCGACCGGCAACAAGGATCCGTTCGCGCTGCGGCGCAATGCGCTGGGGTTGGCGCGGACGGTGATTGAGAGTGGGTTTGATGTGGATTTGGAAGAGATGCTCGGCTCTTCCCTTATCAATGTTCAGCACGCGCTTGCAGACGTCAGCGCACGTGAAAAGATTCAAGCGCTCGTCGCTGCTAAGCAGGCTGGAATCAAGACTTCGTTGGGGGTGACTGTTTCAGCGTCCCTGAAGGGCTCGCTTGCGGAAGAGTTGTTCGATTTCATCCTCGACCGACTGCGTGGCTACTACGCCGACAAGGGCGTACCGGCGACGCATTTCAATGCGGTGGCGGAACTGAAGCCGGCTTCGCTCTACGACTTCGACCGCCGCATCGACGCGATCGGCATCTTCGCCACGCTGCCGGAGGCCGAGGCGCTGGCCGCGGCCAACAAGCGCATCCGCAACATCCTGCGCAAGGCCGAAGGCGCGATTCCCGCGCAGATCGATCCGACCCTGCTGCGCGAGCCGGCCGAAAGCGCACTGGCCGAGGCGGTGGAAGCGGCGATCGTGGAAACCGACGGCGCCCTGCGCCAGCACGACTACGTCACCGTGCTGAACTTCCTGGCGCGGCTGCGGCCGCAGGTGGACGCGTTCTTCGACGGGGTCATGGTCAACGTCGAGGACCCGGCGATCCGCAGCAACCGCCTGGCCCTGCTCAAGCGCCTGGGCGACCGCCTCGGCAGCGTCGCCGCGATCGAGCACCTGTCGTCGTAAGCAGGGCGGCGGACTGCTGCAGGTAGGGGCTGCGAAAGCAGCCTCTTCATTTTTTGTGGGAGCGGCTTCAGCCGCGACGCGCGAAGCTGGCAGCGCCACAACCAAGTGAAGCCGCGTCGGGACTGAAGTCCCTCCCACAGTGCACCCGGCCGGCTACGTCCGAGCGCCTGCCGATCGACGCTGCTTGAGAGAGCCGCAGTTCTGGCGGCACCGCTTCTTGTGGGAGCGACTTCAGTCGCGACGCGCGAAGCTGCAATTCCGCAATGCTGAGAAGAAAGCGTCGGGGCTGAAGCCCCTCCTACAGTGCACTCGGCCAGCCATGTACAAGCACCGGACTGAGCCCCTCTCCCCTCGGGAGAGGGGTTGGGGTGAGGGTCCGGCGCGCAGCGTCTCGCGGAGGTTGGATGCACGAGGCTTCGCCCGTACCCTCATCCGCCCCTTCGGGGCACCTTCTCCCGATGGGAGAAGGGAAATCACTTCACGCAGGCCTGCCACGCACAGTGCTGCGCACAACCGCCGTTACGAATCCCGACTCCCAAATCCCGAATCCCCGCCTTCAATCAAACAACGCCTGGATCGCCGCCAGCCCGGCATTGGCGCGTTCCTTCTTGCGCTCGGCGTCGGCCACCGGGTCGGCGCCGTCGCGCTGCATTTCCTCAGCGGGGATCTCGGCGAAGAAGCGGCTGGGCTTGAGCCGGATGTGCTCGCCGAACTTGCGCGTGAGCTTGCTGTAACTCATCCACAGCTGCTCCTTGGCGCGGGTGATGCCCACGTACAGCAGGCGCCGCTCTTCCTGCAGGTTGCCCTCCTCCAGGCTGACCTCGTGCGGCAGCACGCCGTCCTCGCAGCCGACGATGAACACGTAGCGGAACTCCAGGCCCTTGGACGCGTGCATCGTCATCATCCGCACCTGGTTGCCGCCGTCGTCCTTGTCGTTGCGCGACAGCAGCGCCAGCTGCGCGGCCAGGTCGCCGACGGTGGCCCCGCGCGGGCCGCCCTCGAACCACTTGGCGAGTTCTTCCAGGTTGCTGCGGCGGCGCTGGAACGTGGTTTCGTCCTTGCACTGGCTGCGCAGTTCGCGGATCAGTCCCGACTGCTCGGCGAGCTGGCGCACCACGTCGGCCGAGGACAGGGTCAGCGAGGCGGTGCGCAACTCGTGCAGGACGTCGACGAAATCGCTCAGGCCGTTGGCCGCGCGCGGCGGCAACTGCTGCAGCGCGCCCATCGACTCGGCCGCGCGCGACATCGGCAGATGCTTGGCCGAGGCCAGTTCGGCCAGCTTGGCCAGCGAGGTCGCGCCGACCTCGCGCTTGGGCGCCTGCACCGCGCGCAGGAACGCGGCATCGTCGTCGGGATTGACCAGCAGCCGCAGCCACGACAGCACGTCCTTCACTTCCTGCCGTTCCAGGAACGCGGTGCCGCCGGTGATGTGGTACGGCACGCCGGCCATCTGCAAGGCCTTTTCCAGCGGCCGCGACTGGAAGTTGCCGCGGAACAGGATGCAGAAATCGCTCCACGGCACCTGCTTGGCGGTGCCCAGGTAGGCGATCTCGGCGGCGACCTTCTCCGCCTCGTGCTCGCTGTCGCGGCATTCCCACACGCGGATGCGCTCGCCGTCGGCCTGGTCGCTCCACAGGGTCTTCAGGTGCTCGTGCGGGTTGTGCGCGATCAGCGCGTTGGCCGCGCGCAGCACGCGGTTGGAGCAGCGGTAGTTCTGCTCCAGCTTGACGATCTGCAGCGCCGGATAGTCGCGCCCCATCTGCATCAGGTTTTCCGGGTTGGCGCCGCGCCAGGCGTAGATGCTCTGGTCGTCGTCGCCCACGCAGGTGAAGTTGCCGCGCGGGCCGGCCAGCATCTTCAGCAGCCGGTACTGCGCGTCGTTGGTGTCCTGGCTCTCGTCCACCAGCAGGTAGCCGATGCGCTCGCGCCAGGCCATGACGATGTCCTCGTTCTCCTCCAGCACCTGCACCGGCAGGCGGATCAGGTCGTCGAAGTCCACCGCGTTGAACGTGCTCAGCCGCGCCTGATAGCGCTCGTACAGGCTGGCCGCCTCCTGCTCGCGGTTGCTGCGCGCCGCGGCCATCGCCTGCTCCGGCGACAGCCCGGCGTTCTTGGCGCGCGAGATCAGGTTCCTGGCGTCGTCGATCGCATCGGGCTTGGCGCCGTGCATCAGGTCCTTGATCTGCGCGGCGGCATCGTCGGCGTCGAAGATCGAGAAGCCGCGCTTCAGGCCCACCGCGGCGTGCTCGATCTGCAGGAACTTCAGCCCCAGCGCGTGGAAGGTGCAGATGGTCAGGCCGTCGGCGGCATCGCCGCGGATGCGCTTGGCCACGCGCTCGCGCATTTCCTTGGCCGACTTGTTGGTGAAGGTGATCGCGGCGATGCGCTTGGCCGGGTAGCGGCCGGTGGCGATCAGATGCGCGATCTTTTCCACGATCACGCGGGTCTTGCCGCTGCCGGCGCCGGCCAGCACCAGCAACGGGCCTTCGCAATGCAGCACCGCGGCGCGTTGGGGGGGATTGAGACCGTGCATGAAGACTTCCCTGGGCCGCGCATTGTAGCGGGCGCCGGCCGGCGGCGAGGACCGGGCCGCTGCGCGGGCGCTGAACGGGTTTTCCCGGGCGCATCCGGCCTGCGACGGAGTTGTCCGCCGCGCTAGAATCGGGCCATGGCGAAACTGTACTTCTACTATTCGGCGATGAACGCCGGCAAGACCACGACGCTGCTGCAGTCGGCGCACAACTATCGCGAGCGCGGCATGCGCACCGCGATCCTGACCCCGCGCCTGGACCACCGCGACGGCAGCGGCGTGGTGGCCTCGCGCATCGGCCTGCGCGCCGATGGCAACACGTTCGTGCCGGACACAGACCTGCTGGCGCTGCTGCAGGACGACATCGCCCGCGACGGCGCGCTGCATTGCGTGCTGGTGGACGAGGCGCAGTTCCTCAGCCGCGCCCAGGTCTGGCAGCTCAGCGAGGTGGTCGACCGGCTGCGCATCCCGGTGCTGTGCTACGGCCTGCGCACCGATTTCCGCGGCGAGCTGTTCGAGGGCAGCCAGTACCTGCTGGCCTGGGCCGACGAGCTGCAGGAGATCAAGACCATCTGCCACACCGGCAGCAAGGCGACGATGACCGTGCGCGTGGACGCCGACGGCCACGCCGTGCAGGACGGCCCGCAGGTGGAGATCGGCGGCAACGAGCGCTACGTGTCGGTGAGCCGCGCCGAGTTCAAGAAGATCATGCGCGGCGAGGGCCGTATCGATCCGTTGCAGATCGCGTTGCAACGGTAGTCCATCCGCCGCGCCGGGCTGACGGCTGCGGCGCCAGACGAAAGACCGCGTAAGCCAGACTGTGTAAGCCGGAGGCGACGCCGCGTTTCGCAGTTCGGCAGTATGCGCAGGCGAACGCCGCGCAAGCGCTCTGCTCTGCCTTGGTGCGTCCATCCGCCGCCCCTGTTCGGCTGCAGTCGGCGCGACACCGACCATGAACGTCGGTTGAAAACTGCGCCACGGCGCTCGGCCGCATAGGCCATCAGTCTATGGATCGCGGCTGCCACGCCCCTTTAGAATCGGCGGCGATCGCACTCACGGGAAGAGTTCTATGCATCGGTTCAAGGGATATGCCGTCGGCGGTTGCACCGCGCTGGCCATTGCGGCTGCGCTGGCGCTGTCCGGCCCGGCTGGCGCCGCCGACAACGCGCGTACGTTCGACGACATTCCGGCGCAGGTGATGACCGACGGCTTCCTCGAGGCGCACCTGGACCTGTTCTATCGCCGCGCCGGTATCCGCGCCGACAAGAAGGGCGAATTCGCCGAGGCCAGGAAGCACTACCAGCTCGCCGCACGCTATGCCGACAAGCCGTCGCAGGCACGCCTGGGCGAGATGTACTGGGAAGGCCAGGGCGGCGCGCAGGATCGCGCGATGGGCTTTCTGTGGATGGCCCTGGCTTCCGAGCGCGGCTACGACGCCTTCACCACGCGCAAGATGGAGTACTGGAACCAGCTGACGCCCGAAGAGCGGCAGCGCGCGATCAAGCAGGACAAGAAGATGCTGGCCGAGTACGGTGACCAGGCGGCCAAGCCGCGCCAGGAAGCGGTGCTGCGCCGCGAGGCGTCGCGCAGCACCGGCAGCATGCTCGGCCACTCGGGCGCCTCCGCCCTGTCGATCAACGGCCCGCGCGGCGGCAGCATCGATCCGGAAGTGTTCTACGCCAAGGAATTCTGGGAACCGGCGGCGTACTGGAAGCTGCAGGACCGGGTCTGGGACGGACGCACGCCCGGCCGCGTGGATATCGGCGATGTCGAGGACATCACCCAGGAAACCGCGCCGACGCCGCAGGATCCGGCCAAGCCCTGAGCCGGCCGCAACGCGCGATGCCGGACACGTCGCGCGTCGGGACAGAAGTCCCTCCCACAGTGCACTTGGCGCGTTGGCCGCGAGCGTTTGTGGGAGCGGCTTCAGCCGCGACGAACGAGGCCGGCAACCGCGCAGCGTCGCGAAAGCGTCGGGACTGAAGTCCTGCCCACAGCGCACCCGGCGCGTTGGCCGCGAATGTTTGTGGGAGCTGCTTCAGCCGCGACGAGCGAGGCCGACAACCGCGCAGCGTCGCGAAAGCATCGGGACTGAAGTCCCGCCCACAGTGCACCCTGCGCGTTGGCCGCGAACGTTTGTGGGAGCGGCTTCAGCCGCGACGAACGAGGCCGGCAACCGCGCAGCGTCGCGAAAGCGTCGGGACTGAAGTCCTGCCCACAGTGCACCCGGCGCGTTGGCCGCGAGCGTTTGTGGGAGCGGCTTCAGCCGCGACGAGCGAGGCCGGGTCCTGCAAGCGGCGAGGCGCCGCCGCGCACGAAGCGGCAGCGCCAGACCGCACTCAATACAGCTTGCGCTCGGCCGCCGGCGGCGGGGTCCACTGGTACAGCCAGGTCTCGGTCAACGGCGTGTCGCCAGAGCGCAGGAACAGGCGGATGTCGATCTGCTGCGTGCCCTCGTCCGGCGGCACCACGTCGAACATCGCGCGGTAGCCGGAGAGTTCGTGCAGCGGCCGCGCCGAGACGATCTCGGTGCTGCCGCGGCTCAGCTGCAGCACCGCCTCGACCTTGGCGTCCTTGTCCTTGCCGAGCCTGGCCAGCTCGCCGCCGACGAAGTCCACCGCGAAGCGCCAGGAGAAGTGGGTGCGCTTCTGCCCGACCACGCCGCCCAGGCCGGTGCGCGTGGCCACGCAATGCGCCAGCGGCGAGGCGGCCGGCGGCTGCGCGCCCCAGTACAGGCGATAGCCGAACAGCAGTTCCTGCCCGGGCTGCGGCTTGTCCTGCGGATTCCAGAACGCGACGATGTTGTCGAAGGTCTCGTCGATGGTGGGGATCTCCACCAGCTGCACCGAGCCCTTGCCCCAGCCCTGCTTCGGCTCCACCCACAGGCACGGGCGTTTTTCGTAGTACACGCCGTCGTCGTGGTAGTGGTCGAAGTTGCGGTCGCGCTGCAGCAGGCCGAAGCCGCGCGGGTTCTCGTCGACGAACATGTTGAAGCGCAGCTGCGGCGGATTGCACAGCGGCCGCCAGATCCATTCGCCGCCGCCGGTCCACATCGCCAGGCCGTCGGTGTCGTGGATTTCCGGGCGCCAGTCCCAGTCCATGCGGCGGTCGTTCTCGCCGACCTGGTACATGCTGGTGCACGGGCCCAGGCCCAGCCGCTCGATGGTCTTGCGCGGATACAGCGCGCTGTCGATGTCCATCAGCAGCACGTCGCCGTTGGTGATCGCGAAACGGTAGGCGCCGGCCACGCTCGGCGAATCCAGCAGCGCGTACACCACCACCGTGTCCGAACCGGCCTTGGGCTGCTCAAGCCAGTAGGCGATGAAGTCCGGGAACTCCTCCGGCCCGCCGGTGCCGGTATCGATCGCCAGGCCGCGCGCGGACTGGCCGTACTGGCCTTCCTTGCCCACCGCGCGGAAATAGCTGGCGCCGAGGAACGCGGCGAAGTCGCGGTCGGTGTCCTGCTTGGTGTTGAGGCGGAAGCCGGCGAAGCCCAGCTCCTTGGGCAGGTGCTTGCCCTGCAGACCGCTCTTGCCGTAGTCGAACGCGGCGCCGTCGTAGGCCAGTTCCTGCGCCTGCCCGTCGACCAGGTCGAACATGTGCACCGGCGACTTGAAGTACAGGCCCAGGTGGAAGAACTTGGCCTGGAACTTCGACCCGTTGTCCACCGCCCACAGCGCATGGTCCTGGCGATAGCGGATCGACTGGTACTGGTCCCAGTTCAACGATTCCAGCGGTCCCGGCAGCACCCGCTTGTGGCTCTGGTAGGGCGCCTGGGCCATGGCCCGGGCATGGCCCTTGAGCCAGGCGTAATCGAAGGGCTGCGGCTTGCCCAGGCGGCGCAGGCCGACCGCGGGGGCGGCCTGGCCGAGCATCGGCATCGCGGGCAAGCCCATGGCGGCGAAGGCGGCGGCGGCGTTCTTGAGGAAATCGCGTCGTTGCATGGGCCGGATCGAAGCGGAAAGGACCTCCATCATAGACAAGCGGCGTTAAATGCGAGAGCTACGGCGCAGCGCAAGCGCCGTCCAGCGCCAATGCTGCAGCGTGCCGACACAGGAAGCTGCGCTGCTGCGCCGGGTCGTCGCCGCCGGCGTAGTCCAGCAACGTCCATTGCTCCTCGGCCTGCATGTTCTGGCCCGGCGCCAGGGTCCGGTACGGCGCGTGCACTTCCATTTCCAGCAGGCCGCCGCCCGGATCGGAGGCCGGCGCATCCAGGTAGAACTCGACCTGGCCCTGCTCGGGATGGATGCGCGCAAGCGGTTGGTGCGCGAAGCGGATCACCCAGGCCTGGCCGCCGGCGAAGGCGGCGATCCAGCCCGCCGACGGCTGCAGCAGCAGCTTGCCGCGCTGTCCGGCGCTGCCCGGCGGCGCGGCCGCCAGCGCCATCAGCCCATCCTGCAGCACGTACTGCGGCGGCGCGTAGCCGGCGCCGGCGCTGGGCTGCACGCGGATATCGTTGGCGGCCGCGACCGGCACCAGTACCCGCGTTGCCGCGCTGACCCGGGTGTTGAACCACAGGTCCCAGGCCACCGCGGTCTTGCGCACGTTCTGCGCCTGCACCTGCAACAACACGCTGTCGGCGCGCTGCGGCGACAGCGCGAAGGTCTTGTGCAGCCGCACGCCGCTGACCGGGCTGTCCACGCCGCGCAGCTGCAGGCGCTGCGGCGCGCGCGCGACGACGGTGGTGGTGGCGAAGCTCAGGTACGGGTCCGGCGGCCAGTTCGCATGCGCCGCGCGCCGCGCCGGATTGGCGTCCTGGTGCTGCCACCACGCGCTCTGCGGCCCGACCCAGACGTCGTGGCCGAAATAGGGGATATCGTTGGCCGCCGCGCTGACCGTCGGCAGCGGCTGGCGCTGCACCGCCTCGCCGACCTTGATCAGGTTCGGCCCGCCGCTGCGCTGGAAGCCCAGCACGCGCCCGCCCAGGGTCGGCGTGACCGTGAGCCGGACCAGGCCGTTGTCCATGACCCAAGGCGCAGGCGCAACGGTGCCAGGCGCGGTTGCCGGGGCCGCGGCGGCGAGCAACGGCCAGGCGCCGAGAAGCGCGAGCAGCGCCGCGCGCGGGCGCCGCCGTCCGGTCTGCGTATCGGTGCGCATGGCGAACCTGCGATCCAGGAAGGAAGCCCGATTGTGGCGACTCTGCGGCCGCGGTGACAGCCGGTCGGTTGCGCATGCGCGCCGCTGCCGTTGCCGCGCGGCGCAATCCGGCGGACGCGGCTGTCGCAAGAGGGCGCGTAACTTCGGCAGCGGGCTGGTTCGAACACCTGCGCCTGTCGCAGCAGCGAAGACGACGGGCGTGGCGATTTCGGTCGCGGCTGGCGAAGTCCTCAAGCAGACGCCACAGCTTCGCCGCTTCTCGACGACGAGGTGGCGGAGGAACTGCGGGGGTCACTGCGAGCGGCGCCGTGCGACTGCGCGGCAAGTGAGGAGTTGGCTGCCGCGCCCGTGGCGTCAGGCGGCGGGTTGCGGCGCGCGCCCACGCCGCGTGTCACTCACAGCGCCGGATGACGCCGCGGCAGATGCGGCGTCACCGCTTGCTGCAGCCGCCGCACCAGCGCCGGATCCATGAACGCATAGTCGTCGGGAATGTCCAGGCAGACGACGCGCTTGCCGCTCAGGTGCCGCTGGAACGCGGCCGACAGTCTGCTGCGGTGGCGCCGTTCCATCACGAAGATCAGGTCGGCCCAGGCCAGCAGCTCCGGCGTTAGCGCGGTCTCGGCATCGGCATTGATTCCGGCCGATGCGGTCTCGATGCCGGGCCAGTCGGCGAACAGCTGCTCGGCGGTCGGGCTGCGCAGCCGGTTGCGGGCGCACAGGAACAGGACATGGCGAACGGGCACGGCGCGGCGGGTCGAAGGGCGGTGGCCCATGGTAGCGGCGATCGCCGATTGTTCGGGCGGCAACGCCAAGCCGCCGACGGCTGCGGCCGACACTGCGGCGGGAGCGGCCGGCGTCGCGTCGCCGCCGCAACAGGACTCAGCGCGCCGCGGTCAACGCCGCCGGCGCGGCGCACGCCGCGCGCAGCCCCTCCACCTCGTGCACCAGCGTGCCGCCCTGCGGCTGCGCCTGCGCCAGTTCGTGCTGCAGCGCCTGCAGTTCGCCACGCCCGTCGCCCGCGCCGCTGCGACCCCGGCAATGCAGCTCGGCGGCATAGGCGCGGGCACGCCAGCGCAGCTTGCGGCTTTCGATGCCGTCCCCGCCCTGCCGCGCCTGCGCCTCCAGTTCGTGCAGCGCCTGCGCGTCGCGGCCGAGCCGGCCCAGGTTGCGCGCCCAGGCCACGCGCACCGCGCGCGTGCGCGGATGGGTCGGGCCGTAGCCGCTCTCGGTGCGGCGCAGCGCCTGCGCCAGCAGCGCATCGGCCTGCCGCGGTTCGCCGAGCGCCGCGCGCGCCTCGGCGATCAACCGCTCGCTGTCGCCGACCGCCGGGTTGTTCTGGCCGAGCTGCGCGATCCAGCGCGCGCGCGCTTCGTACAGCGGCGCCAGCGCGTCGCGGTAGCGGCCCGCGGCCGACAGCGCCAGGCCCTGGTTGAGCAGCATGTACGGCAGCAGCGCCTGGCTGTCGGGCGCGCGCAGGATCGCGACCGAGCGCGCCATGTCGGCGATCGCCTGCGCGTCCTGGCCGCGCTCCAGTTCCAGCATCGCCAGCGAACTCCAGCTCATGCCGGTGTCGCGGTGCGTCGGTCCCAACCGCTCCACGGTCAGCGCATGCGCGGCGCGCAGCTCGCGCTCGGCGATATCGAGACGGCCCTGGTCGATCATCACCGCCGCCCGCAAGCGCCGCAGCCCGAGGCTGACCGGATGGCGATCGCCGTTCAAGCTGCGCGACAGCGCCAGCGCCGCGCTCACCGCCTGCTCGGCCTGGTCGACATCGCCGCGATCGCGATAGGCCACGCCCAGGCTGCGCAGCAGGTTGACGCTGAGCGGATGCCGCGGGCCGGCCTGGCGGTCGAGCAAGGCCAGCGCCTGCAGGTAGCCGGCGATCGCCGCGTTGGTGTGGCCGATGTCGCTGTCCATCGCCGCGACGTCGGTCATGCTCTCGACGATGCCCGCCGGGTCCTTGAGCACGTCGCGGTGCAGCGCCAGCGCGCGCTCGAACCACGCCCGCGCCGATGCGCGTTCGCCGAGCACGCGCCGGCAGCGCCCCAGTTGCGAGAAGAACCCGGCGGCCTGCAGCGGCAGCTGCGCCTGCGCTTCCTGCGCCTGCGCCGCCAGCGGCTGCAGCATCGCCACGCACTCCTGCGAACGGCTCAGCAGGCGCAGCGCGCGCCCATGCTGCGCCGCCGCTTCCAGGCGCAGCGCCAGCGGCACGTCGTCCTGCGTGGCCAGCAGCGCGCGCTGCCGTTCCAGCAACAGCAGGGCTTCGCGATAGTCGCCCAGGCCGATGCGCAGGCGCGCGATCACCCCCTGCAGTTCCGCACGCGCCAGCGGCTGCCGCAGCAGTTCGCGTTCGCCGCGCTGTTCGCCGCTGGCAAGCAGCCCGCGCAGGTCGAAGCCGTCGCCGCGCTGCGCGTTGCCGGCACGATCGAACAGGCCGATCACGAAGTCCTGCATCGCTTGCGCGCGCACGGTTTCGCGATGCGCCTCGCGCACCTGCCACAGCGCCACGCCCGCGGCACCCAGCAACGCGGCGGCGGTCAGGCTGCCGAGTACCACGCTCCAACGGTGCCGCTGCAGGTATTTCTGCAGGCGGTAGGCCACGCCCTGCGGGCGCGCCTGCACCGTCCGCCCCTGCAGATGGCGGCGCAGATCCTGGGCCAGCGCCTCGGCCGAGGAATAGCGCTGCGGCAGCGGCTTCTGCAGCGCCTTGAGCAGGATGTTGTCCAGGTCGCCGCTCAGCCGCCGCGCCAGGCGCCGCGCCTCGGCCGGATCGCGCTGTCCCTGCTGCGCCGCGCGCACCACCGCCGCCGACGGTCGCGGTGCCTCCACCGCCAGGATCGCGCGCTCCCATTCGGCATCGCTGCTGCGGCGCAGGTGATAGGGCTTCTGGTCGGTGAGCAGTTCGTACAGCACCACCCCCAGCGAATACACATCGGTCAGCGTGGTGATCGGTTCGCCGCGCACCTGCTCCGGCGCGGCGTAGTGCAGGGTGAACGCGCGCGCCTCGGTGCGCGGATGCGCGTCGGCCGCAGGGTCGGCCTCGGTGTCGAGCAGCTTGGCGATGCCGAAGTCGAGCAGCCGCACGTCGCCTGCGGCGTTGACCAGGATATTGGACGGCTTCAGGTCGCGATGCACGATCAGGTTGGCGTGCGCGTGGCTGACCACCTCGCACACCTGCAGGAACAGCCGCAGGCGCGCGCTCACCGGCAGGTGCAGGCGCTGGCAATGGTCGGTGAGCGGCTCGCCTTCGACATAGGCCAGCGCCAGGTACGGGCGTCCGTCGCTGGCGATGCCGGCGTCGAGCAAGCGCGCCAGGTGCGGATGCTCCAGCCGCGCCAGGATCTCGCGTTCGCGGGTGAAGCGCTGGCGCAGCGCGGCATCGGCATAGCCGGGACGCAGCAGCTTCAGCGCGACCTGGCGCTGGTACAGCCCGTCGGCGCGCTGCGCCAGCCAGACCTGGCCCATGCCGCCTTCGCCGAGCAGCCGCTCCAGCGCATACGGCCCGATCCGGCTGCCGGCGCACAGGCACTCCATGGCGCTGGCCAGCAGCGGCTCGCTGAGCAGGTCCGAGCCGGCCGCATCCAGCGCCAGCATGCGCACCAGGTCATCGGCGCTGGCCGGATCCTGCGCGTGCAGCTGCGCCAGACGCGCCGCGCGCGCCTCCGGGGTCAGCTCCAGCAGTTCGTCGAGCAACGGCGACAGGCGTTGCCACTGCAGCGCGTCCATGCGGTGCTCCTGTTTGAGTCCTAGTGATCCTGCATCGCCGCCAGCAGGAAGATGCGCGCCTTCTGCCAGTCGCGGCGGATGCTGCGTTCGGAGCGCTGCATCAGCTCGGCGATCTCCTGTTCCGACAGCCCGGCGAAATAGCGCAGCTCCACCACCTTGGCCAGGCGCTCGTCGAGCGCCTGCAGCCGGTCCAGCGCCACGTCCAGCGCCAGCAGATCCTCGTCCAGGCGCACCCCGCCGCTGTCCCCGGGAATCTCGGCGACGCGCTTGAGATCGCCGCCGCGCTTGCGGGTCAGGCGGTTGCGCGCGTAGTCCACCACCACGCTGCGCATCGCCGAGGCGGCGTAGGCGAAGAAGTGCGCGCGGCCGTCGAAGCGGGCCATGCCGTGCGCGCCTAGCAGCTTCAGGTAGGACTCGTGGACCAGCGAGGTCGCGTCCAGGGTCTGCGCCTGCTGCCCGGCCAGCTGGCGCCGGGCCATGCTGTGCAGTTCCTGGTAGAGCGTACTGAGCACGCGGTCCAGCGCCTCACGGTCGCCGCCGCGCGCGGCGTCCAGCCACACGGTGATCTCGGGTGCGGTCTCTACCACGGCGGTCTCTCCTCCGGCCGGGAGTTGCACGGACTATAACGCGGGCCGGCGGCCAGCGGCGGCCGTCCGTCAGCGCTGGCAGCTCCCGCACCAGACGCTGGCGCGCTGGCCGATGCTGGCGTGGCGCAGCGGCCGCCCGCAGCGTTTGCAGGCCTCGCCCTCGCGGCCGTAGACCGCCAGCTCCTGCTCGAAATAGCCGGGCGCCCCGTCCGGGCTGATGAAGTCGCGCAAGGTGGTGCCGCCGCGGGCGATGGCATAGCCCAGGATCGCCTTGGCCGCCTCGGCCAGCCGCGCATAGCGTGCCCGCGAGACCTCCCCGGCCTCGCGCAGCGGACTGATCCCTGCCTGGAACAGGCTTTCGGCGGCATAGATGTTCCCGACCCCGACCACGATGCGTTGGTCCATCAAGAACGTCTTGACCGGCGCACTGCGGCCACGGCTGCGCCGGAACAGATACTCCCCGTCGAATTCGTCCGACAGCGGCTCCGGCCCCAGCTCCTCGAGCAATGGGTGAGTCTGGCCCGGCGCCTGCCACAGCAGACAACCGAAGCGGCGCGGATCGTTGAAGCGCAGCACGCGCCCGTCTTCCAGGCTGATATCGACATGATCGTGTGCCCGCGGCGGCGTGTCTCCCGGCAGCACGCGCAGGCTGCCGGACATGCCCAGGTGCAGCAGCGCGCTGCCGGCGTCGGTGTCCAGCAGCAGGTATTTGGCGCGGCGGCGGATGCCATCGATGCGCTGCCCGGGCAACTGCTGCGCCACCTCCGGCGGGATCGGCCAGCGCAGGTCCGGCCGGCGCAGGATCACGCCGTGGATGCGCCGCCCCAGCAGATGCGGCTCCAGGCCGCGCCGGGTGGTTTCTACTTCGGGGAGTTCGGGCATGGGGCGCTGGAGTGCCGTGGCGTTCGATTGACAAGCTTAGCCGGTGGAATCCGACGTTGTCGCCAGGACACAGGGCGCCATTGGAAACGGGATGTGGGCAGCCGCCATCCACGCTTGGTGGATCTGGGTTTCGCGTTTTTTACTGCGGCGGTGCCGCCAGCTCTCTTGCGCTCAAGTATCCATCGCCATTGCTGTCCTGCTTGCGAAAGCGGGCAATCAAGGTGGCCTGGTGCTGGGCTCGGCTGATCGGCTTGCCACGGCCGCCGGGCAGTTCGGCGGGGCTGAGCACGCCATCGTGGTCGAGGTCGCGGGCGTCGAAGGCGTAGCTCATCCAGGCCAGGTATTCGTCGAGGCTGACGCGGCCGTCGCCGTCGCGGTCCATGCGTTGCAGATAGCTTCCTGTGGTATCGACGGCTTGCGCGCTGGCGGTGTCGATCGCCGCGCCGAGCGTGGCCAGCAGGACCAGCGCTGCCATGAACGACGAACGCCGCACGAGGCGGCGTTCGCTTAGCCGCTGCGGGACGCCATGCCTCATGCCAACGCGTAGCCCTTCAGCCGCGCGGCATAGGCCTGCAGGGCGGCGATGCCGCTGGCCTCGGCGTCGTGGCACCAGGCCTGCAGTTGCTTCAGGCGTTCGCTGGCGTCGTGGCTGCGCGCTTCCAGCAGGGCGGCCAGGCGCGCGCGGTGTTCGACCAGGGTGCGCATGCGCGGGCGCTGCGCGACCCAGTGCTGCAGCTGTTCGCGCGCGTCCGGCTTGAGCCAGCGGCCGTCGTCGACCAG
Organism: Xanthomonas campestris pv. phormiicola; assembly: GCA_025666215.1. Lineage (NCBI taxonomy): Bacteria > Pseudomonadati > Pseudomonadota > Gammaproteobacteria > Lysobacterales > Lysobacteraceae > Xanthomonas > Xanthomonas campestris. The sequence continues at coordinate 5,295,890 of CP102593.1, forward strand.
GCCCTTGCGCAGGCGTCGCGGCAGCAGCTTGCGCAGCTTGGCGCCGGCCTGCGCGGCTTCTTCCTTCAGCGCCGGGGCGAACACGTTGCGCTGGTAGTCGGTCATCGCCTGGAAGCGGTGCGAGAGCAGCGCGCGCAGGGTGTCGGCGTCGGGCACGGCGATGTTCGGGCGTACGTCCAGGGTCGGCGCCACGCGCAGGATCCTGGCCAGGCGCAGTGCGGCCAGGGTGCGGATCGCGACCCAGCCGATGTCCAGTTCCCAGCGCCGCATCGAGAAGCGCGCCGAACTCGGGAACGCGTGGTGGTTGTTGTGCAGCTCTTCGCCGCCGATCCACAGCGCCCACGGGGTCAGGTTGGTCGAGGTGTCGGCCGATTCGAAGTTGCGGTAGCCCCACCAGTGGCCGAGGCCGTTGACCACGCCGGCCGCCCAGAACGGGATCCAGGCCATCTGCAACGCCCACAGGGCGATGCCGGGCAGGCCGAACAGCAGGAAGTTGAAGGCGAACAGGGCGATGGGCCCCCAGTTCGCGTGCGCGGTGTACAGGCGGCGCTCGATCCAGTCGTCCGGGGCGCCCTTGCCGTACTGCTCGATGTCGCCGCGCATGGCGCGCGCCTCGCGGTACAGCTCCACGCCGCGCCAGAACACGCGGCCGATGCCCTTGGTCTGCGGACTGTGCGGATCCTCGTCGGTCTCCACCTTGGCGTGGTGCTTGCGATGGATCGCCACCCACTCCTTGGTGATCATCGAGGTGGTGAACCAGGTCCAGAAGCGGAAGAAGTGCGACAGCAGCGGATGGAAATCGACACCGCGGTGCGCCTGGCTGCGGTGCAGGTACAGGGTCACCGCGAAGATGGTCAGCTGGGTGAACACCAGCAGCACCGCCAGCATGCCCCACCAGCCGACGTCGAGCAGGCCGGTGCTGAGGAAATCGAGGATCGCGTCGGACATTGCCAGAACTCCAGGCCGGTGAAGGCATGCGCCAGGTTGGTATAGGAGACATGATGGGGCCAGTGGCGGCAAACTTCACCCATCGCCTGCGTACGGTATTCAGCCGCTGCGCGCTCTTGGTCACAGAACGGTTGCACTTCCATGTCCGTCGCCCTCCCCGATGCAACTCCCATGCCGGCCGCCGCGCCGCTGATCGAACTGGACCGCGCCAGCGTGGTGCGCGGCCAGGTGCGCGTGCTGCACGAGCTGAGCCTGCGTATCGCGCTCGGCCAGCACACCGCGCTGCTCGGCCCGAACGGCTGCGGCAAGTCCTCGTTCATCAAGCTGATCACGCGCGAGCTGTATCCGCTGGCGCGCGCCGGCGACGCCGCGCCGGTGCGGGTGCTGGGACAGAGCCGCTGGCAGGTGGACCGGCTGCGCAGCCAGCTGGGCATCGTCACCGGCGACCTCAGCGTCAATCTCGCCGACATGCCCGGGCTGGACGTGGAGAGCGCGGTGCTGTCCGGCTTCTTCGCCAGCTACGTGGTGCCGCCGCATCGCGAGGTCACCCAGCCCATGCGCGATCGGGCGCGCGAGGCGCTGCAGCTGGCGCATGCGTTGCCGCTGCTGCAGCGGCCGTACGCGGAGCTGTCGGCCGGCGAGACCCGGCGCGTGCTGATCGCGCGGGCGCTGGTCAACCGGCCGCAGGCGCTGCTGCTGGACGAACCCAGCACCGGGCTGGACCTGATCGCGCGCCAGCACCTGCTGGCGACGATGCGCGACCTCGCCCGCCAGGGCATCACCCTGGTGCTGGTGACCCACCACATCGAGGAGATCGTGCCGGAGATCGAGCGGGTGATCCTGCTGCGTGGCGGCCACGTGCATGCCGACGGCACGCGCGAGGAACTATTGGCCGATGCGCCGTTGTCGGCGGTGTTCGGCGGTCCGGTGCGGGTGCGCCGCGATGGCGCGACCTATAGCGCGAGCGTGGCCGAGGGGGAGTGAGGCGACGGCGTGGGCCTATGGGCTCGCTTCTCAAGGCCCGGTGCGGTGCGTGAGATGAACCGCCATCGGACCATCGGCGCCGCGCCCACCTCGATCCGGCGACGCCGTGACGTCGTTCGTCGCGCCTGATGGCCACGGCCACCAATCGCATCGGCGCTATCGGTAACGCGCGTCGCGACTGAAGTCGCTCCCACAACAATTGCGTCGTCTGCTGCCTCTACGTCGCCAACCGCAAAAACCCACGCTGAAAAAGCGTTAGCTGCCGCGCCCGGCGACACTGGGCGGCGACGCCTGCTGCAGGTCCAGCGCCAGGAAATGGTGCACCGCCGGCCGCTCCGGTCCGATGTGGTAGCGCAGCGCGGCGTCCTGCAGGTCGGCGTCGGCATGCGAGACGCGCTGGTGCTGGCGCAGGTGTTCGGCCCAGGATTCGACCAGGAACCACTCCATCACCCGTTCCGGCTCGGCGCTGTGCTCGGTGATGCCCCAGGCGTAGGCGCCGTCGCGGCGGCGCTCGCGCGACAGCTCGCGCAAGGCATGCAGGAACGCCGCGCGGTCGGCGACGCGCACGCGGTATTCGATCTGCACCATGACCGGGCCGCGGTCGTGCGCCACCGGTGCGTTGAGCAAGGGCTCGGGCCAGTGGTTGGACGGCTGCAGGTCGGCCTCGCCCTTGGGCAGGCGCAGGCGGTGGAACGCCAGCGCGACCAGCAGCAGCGCGCCGGCGCCGAGCAGCAGCGTGGCGGCGATGCCGAGCTGCGCGGCGACCAGGCCCCAGCCCAGGCTGCCGCCGGCCATCGCGCCGTTGAACACGGTCAGGTACACCGCCAGGCCGCGGCCGCGCACCCAGTTCGGCAGCACCGCCTGCGCCACCCCGTTGAGCGTGGTCAGCGCCACGATCCAGCCGACCCCGAGCACCAGCAACAACAGCACCGCGACGGTCTGCGACGGCGTGGTCGCCAGCGCTGCCATCACCGCCGCGGTCAGCACCGCGGCCAGCAGCACCAGGCCATCGGCGTCCAGGCGCTTGCGCAGCTGCGGCAGCACGATCGCGCCGAGGATCGCGCCCACGCCGACCGCGCCGAGCAGCACGCCGTAGAACCCGGCGCTGCCGCCGAGCATGCGCCGCGCCACCAGCGGCAGCAGCGCCCACACCGAGCTGGCGAACACGAAGAACACCGCCGCGCGCAGCAGCACCACGTGCAGCTCGCGGCTGGCGCGGGCATAGCGCAGGCCGGCGCGGAAGGCGCCGAAGAACTGCTCGGACAGGCCGCTGTCGACCGCCTTTGCCCGTGGCCACCACAGCAGCGCGGCGACCACGAACACGTAGCTGAGCACGTCGCTGGCGTAGGCGGCGGCCGCCCCCAGGCTGGCCAGCAGCAGGCCGCCGCCGGCCGGACCCAGTGCGCGCGCGATGTTGATGCCCAGCGAGTTCAGCGCCACCGCGTTCTTCAGGTCCGCGCGCGGCACCAGCTCCGGCACGATCGCCTGCCAGGTCGGCCCCATCAGCGCGCTGCCGATGCCGCCAACGAAGGTCAGCGCGACCAGGTATTCCACGGTGAGCGCGCCGGTCTTGGACAGCAGCAACAGGCTGCCACTCACGCAGGCCAGCAGCAGCTGCACGCAGATCAGGAAGCGGCGCCGGTCGAGGATGTCCGACAACACGCCGGCCGGGATCGCCAGCAGGAACACCGGCAGCGTCGCCGCGGTCTGCATCAGCGCCACCGCGGCCGGATTGCTGGACAGGTCGGTGACCAGCCAGGAACTGGCGACGTCGCGCATGAAGCTGCCGACGTTGCCGAGCACGGTGGCCGCCCACAGCACCGCGAACACGCGATGCCGCAGCGGGGCGAAGCTGCCGGTCGCCGGTGCGGGTGCGCTGGACTCAGCCATGCGCGCGCTCGCGCAGGTCGTCCCAGGCGATCAGCACGAAGCCGCCGGCCAGGCCCAGGTGTTCGTAGAACGCGTTCATCGCCGCGAAGCGTTGCATGCCGCTCATCTCCCAGTAACGGTTGGCCACGCACGCGGCCACCAGGGTGAATCCGCCCAGCGCCAGCGCGCCCAGCCAACGATACGCGCCGCTCAGGATCAGCAGCGACGCGCCCAGTTCCAGCACGATCACCGCCGCCGCCAGCGGCGCGGCCGGCGCCATGCCGAAATGCACCATCTCCGCGACCGCGCCGTCGAAGGCGAAGGCCTTGACCAACCCGCCCTGCAGATAGGCCGCGCACAGGCCGAGCAGCGCCAGCCAGCGCAGCCATGCCGGTGTCAGGCGCGTGCCGAGCGCGTCGGTCGTGTCATGCATGGCGCACGCTCCACCGGGTGCCGGCGGCCATGCGCGCGGCGAGTGCGTCACGCGGCGCGATCCGCACCTCGACGCCAGTCTGGGCGTCGATCGCGCTTGTCGTGCTCATACCGCCCAGCACGCGCAACCCAGCGCGCCCCAGAAGCTCTTCAGGTCGGCGATCGGCAGCTGGCTGCTCCATGCGGTGGCGTGCTGGTGCCCATGGATCGTGCAGTCGTGGGCGCAGCCGCAACTGGCCGCGATCCGTTGCGACAGTGCGGCCGGCGGCGCCTCGCCCCAGGCGCCGTAGCCGCGGAAGCTGCGCGCCGGCGACCAGTCCGGCAGCGCCGGCGGCGGCGGCGCTTCGTCGTGTTCGGCGAACGCACCGCGGGCCCACACCACCTTGCCGCCGACCATGGTCAGCAACGCAGTGGTGTCGGCGATGTCGCTTTCGGCGCAGCCGAAGTAATCGCGGTCCGGCACCACCAGGTCGGCGAACTGGCCGGCCTGGATGCGGCCCTTCTTGCCTTCCTCGTTGCTGAACCAGGTGACGTGCTCGGTCCACATCCGCAACGCGGTCTCGCGATCCACGCAATTGCGCTGCGGATACAGGCGCAGGCCGCCGACGGTGCGCCCGGTCACCAGCCACGCCAGCGACACCCACGGGTTGTACGAGGCGACGCGGGTGGCGTCGGTGCCGGCCGAGACCTTGACCCCTTTCTCCAGCATGCGCTTGACCGGCGGCGTGGCCTGCGCCGCGCCGATGCCGTAGCGCTCGACGAAATACTCGCCCTGGTAGGCCATGCGGTGCTGCACCGCGATGCCGCCGCCGAGCGCGGCGATGCGGTCGATGGATTTCTCGGAAATGGTCTCGGCGTGGTCGAAGAACCAGTGCAGCCCCTGCAGCGGGATCTCCCGGTCCACGCGTTCGAACACGTCCAGCGCGCGGCTGATGGTCTCGTCGTAGGTGGCATGCAGGCGCCACGGCCAGCGGTTCTGCGCCAGGATCCGCACCACGTCTTCCAGTTCGGTTTCCATCTGCGGCGGCATGTCCGGCCGCGGCTGGCGGAAGTCCTCGAAGTCGGCGGCGGAGAACACCAGCATCTCGCCGGCGCCGTTGTGGCGGAAGTAGTCGTCGCCCTGCTGGTAGCGCGAGCTGGCGGTCCAGTGGAGGAAGTCCTGCTTTTCCTGCTGCGGCTTCTGGGTGAACAGGTTGTAGGCCAGGCGGATGGTCAGCTGGCCGGCATCGGCCAGTTGCTGGATCACCTTGTAGTCGTCCGGATAGTTCTGGAAACCGCCGCCGGCATCGATCGCGCCGGTGACGCCGAGCCGGTTCAGTTCGCGCATGAACTGGCGGGTCGAATTGACCTGGTAGTCGTAGGGCAGCTTCGGGCCCTTGGCCAGCGTCGCGTACAGGAGCGAGGCGTTCGGCTTGGCCAGCAGCAATCCGCTCGGGTTGCCCGCGGCGTCGCGCACGATCTCCCCGCCCGGCGGCGCCGGCGTGTCCTTGCCGTAGCCCACCGCGCGCAGCGCGGCACCGTTGAGCAGCGCGCGGTCGTACAGGTGCAGCAGGAACACCGGCGTGTCCGGCGCCACCGCATTGAGTTCGGCGATGGTCGGCAAGCGCTTCTCGGCGAACTGGTGCTCGCTGAAGCCGCCGACCACGCGCACCCATTGCGGCGCCGGCGTGATCGCCACTTGCCGGCGCAGCATGTCCATCGCGTCGGCCAGGCTGCGCACGCCGTCCCAGCGCAGTTCCAGGTTGTAGTTGAGGCCGCCGCGGATCAGGTGCAGGTGGTTGTCGATCAAACCCGGCAGCACGCAGCGGCCATGCAGGTCGATGCGCCGGGTGTGCGCGCCGGCCAGCGGCAGGATCTCCTCGTCGCTGCCGACCTGCAGGAAGCGCCCGTCCTGGATCGCCACCGCCGTGGCGCTGGGACGCGCGCGGTCCAGGGTGGTGAAGCGGCCGTGGTAGAGGATCAACTCCGGCGCGGCATCGGATGCATGCGGCTCAGCCATCGCGGCGCTCTCCCGCTGCCGGCTCGGCCGGCGCTTGCGTGCGCTGCGGCAGTTCGCCGAACACGTGCGGCTTGACCTGGTGATGGAACCACGCGGTCGGGTTGGCGTCGCTGCGCAACAGCCGCTGCACCAGCGACGGCAGCTGCTCGCCGAGCAGGATGCCGAGCAATCCGATCAGCGCGATCACCGGCGGCGCCGGCGAACGCACCTTGAACAGCGCATAGATCACCCCGACCAGCAGGCCCAGGCCCAGCGATACCAGATAGGTCTTCATCGACGCGCTCCGCTCAGCCTTCGTGGGCGCCGAACATGCTGCGGGCATAGACGATGCCCAGGCCGTAGGCGCCGCCGTACTTGCGTGCCACCTCGGTGGTGCTGGCGTAGCTGTCGGTGCGCGCCCAGTCGCGCTGCAGCTCCAACAGGTATTGCAGCGCGGTCATCGGCCGGCCGCCGGCCTGCACGATGCGCTCGATCGCGCGGTTGTGCGCCTCGGCCGACACGTCGCCGCAGGCATCGGCGATCACGTACACCTGGAAGCCCTGGTCCAGCGCCGACAGCGCCGGGCCGACGATGCACACGCTGGTCCACAGCCCGGCCAGCACGATCCGCGGCTTGCCGATCTCGTTGACCCGCTGGATCACCGCGGCGTCTTCCCAGGTGTTCATCGAGGTGCGGTCGAGCAGCGCCTGGCCCGGGAACGGCGCCACCACTTCCTCGAACATCGGCCCGGAGAAGCTCTTTTCCGCCACCGTGGTCAGGATCGTCGGCACGCCGAAGCTGGCGGCGGCATTGGCCACCAGGGCGGCGTTGGTGCGCAGCGCGCCTGCATCGATCGAGTGCGTGGCGAAGGCCATCTGCGACTGGAAGTCGATCATGATCAGGGTGTGGTCGCCCGGCGTGAGCAAGGTGGCGCCCGGAACGGGCAGAGCGGCGAGCGGCATGGCGAGATCCTGGTGCGGGGAAAGCACGATGCTGGCGCGCGCCGGCGGCCGCGTCTTGGAGATTCGTGTCGCTCTGTGCGCCAAGTGCAGGGCCGCTGCGCGCAGCGCACGTCTACCAGGCCCAGCGCAGTTCCACGCCGACATAGTCGCTGTCGCGCGCGCCGGCCTGGCGCAGCGCGCTGCCGACGTCATAGCGCACCGCTTCCAGCGCCGCGGTGAGCTGCGGCGACAGCGGACGCTGCAGCCGCAGCTGGGTGTAGCGGCCGGTCCAGCGCCCGCCATGGCCGGCGCTGCCGGCCACCGGCAGATTGGGTTGCAGGTAGACCGCATCGGCGGTGGTCTGCCGCCACAGCAATCCCACCCCCAGCGTGGCGGTCAACGCCGGCGCGGCCTGCCACTGCAGCGACGGCTTCAGGTGCACGAGATTGCTGTAGCCGGTGTAGCCGGCGAGCGCGAAGTAGTAGCCGTTCGGGAACAGCGGATTGAACGTGCCCACGCGGCCGTCGCCGGCATGCGCGTCGCCGGAGGCGGCATCCAGTTGCAGTCCCAGCCGCGGCCGCACGGCGCACCCGCGCAGCGTGTAGCCGCTGCGCGCGCCGAACGCCCAGGCGCGGATCGCCTGCTGGCCGACGCTGCCGCGCTGCGCCATCGTTTCCAGGTCCCAATCCACGCCGCCGGCGGCGCCGGCGAAACGCAGATCGACCACGTGGCGGCGCTCGCGGCCACTGCCATCCAGGTAATGCGCCTGGTCGCGTGCGTACAGCGCGTAGTAGGCCGACAGTTCGTTGTCGCCGAACACCTTGCGCTCGGCGCGCAGCGTGCCGAAGCGCACGCGGCGGCTGGAGCTGTCGTCGAAGGCGCGCGCGTCGGCGTACTGCACCGGCTGGCTGAGGAAACCGAGCACGCGCCAGCGTGCGGTCTCCCAATCGGCCCACACCGCGTCGAACGACTGGCGCACGTTGGGGCCGTCGCGCGAGGACACGAAGCGCTGCAGGTCGAAGGCGAAATCCTGCCGGCCCACGCGCGCCTTGAAGGTGCCATTGGCGAACGCACGCTGGTAGGCGACGAAGCCCAGGCGCAGGTCGAGCCGGTTCTGGTCGGCGCCGGAATGCACGCGCTTGGCATAGGCGCGCACATCCTCCAGTTGCGCGAACGCCTGCCAGCCGCTGCCCAGGCGCAGATCGGCGTGCAGCTGCAGCCGCTGCAGCAGATAGGCATCGGCCGCGTCGCCGGTGCCCAGGCCGGGCGCATCGTTGGACTCGAAACGCTCGCGCAGATTGGCGCCCAGCGACAGGTAGCGCTGCGGATCGTTCGCGTCCAGCGGCAGATACTTCAGCCGATCCAGTGGTGCCTGCCGCAAGGCCGTATCGGCCAGCGCCGACCAGTCTTCCTGCCAGCGATTGGTGCTCGGCAGCGGCCGCGTCGCCGGCGCGGGCGGCTGCAGCGCTTGCGCTTCGGCGCTGGCCGGCGCCGCGATCGCGATCGTGCCGGCCAGCGCCAGCAATGCGCCGTGCCGCATGCGCCCGGCGCCGTGCACGCCCCCGCTCAGCGCGCCAGCGGGCTGTGGATCTCGGCGACGTAGCCGCCCGGGAACTCCACCACCGCACTGCGCCGGTCCTGCGCGGCGAACGGTGCCACCAGCACCTGCACGCCGGCCGCCTTGGCCTTGTCCAGGGTCTGCTGCAGGTCCTCGACTTCGTAACCGGTGGTGTCGCGGCCGTACGGATACGGCAGGTGGCCATCGCTGACCGCCACCGTGGTCTTGCCGAAATCCGAGAGCAGGCGGATGCGCCGGTAGTGTTCGCCGGGGCGGCCGATCTCCTGTCCCGGCGCCTGCCGCGCATCGTCCACCAGCTTGCCGTGGGAGAAGGCGAGGAAGCTGCGCACGAAGGCGTCGGCGCGGTCCGGCGACAGGTACACGCGGTTCTCCGGCAGCGTGCGGAACGCCGCGTACGACGGCGCGGTGGTATGCCAGTACAACTGCGTGTTGACCCCGCCCGGCCACTGCACCACCGCATCGCGGCCGATCGGATCGGGGAACGGCGCGACCAGCACGTCGGCGCCGGCGGCGCGCGCCGCGGCCACGGCCCGGTCCAGGTCGCGCACCAGCAGGCCGTTGCGCTCGGCGCCGAACGGATGCGGGATCGGCGTGGTGAAGCCGAACAGCGACACCGTGCCGACCGGGGTCTGCAACAGCTGCGAGGTGGTGCTGCTCGGGGTCGGCGTCACCGTCGCCACCACCTGGCGCGTACTGGTGCCGCCGAAGGTGGCCAGGAAGCTGGCGACGAAGCGGTCCACCTCGGCCGGCGCCACGTACACATGGGTGGTGTCGTACTGCGGGGCGACCGCGACCGGCGGCGTGGCGGCGGTGTGCGCGGCCATCGCGGCGAACGCGCTGAGCGCCAGCAGGCTCGACGACAGCAGGGCGGCGACGATTTTCGTGCGCATACGGACACTTCCTCGGCTGCAGCGAAGACCGGCGCCGCAGCAACGGCGCAGGCGGCCGGCACGCGATGCGCCGGTAACGGCATGCTGCGCGAGGACGCGGCGTGCGTATTGGAAATTGGCGCGGTCTTGCGCCGCCCTGCGCCCGGCGGCGCGGCGCCGGCTACGCGCGGTGGCGGTTGTCGCTGGCCATGGCCGTCGCAGCCGGCAGCGCGCTTGCGAACGCGGCACGCGCCGCGCGCACCGCGGCGTGGTTGGCCTCGGCCCATTGCACCAGCTGCGCCAGCGGTGCGGCCAACGACTGCCCCAACGCGGTCAGCCGGTACTCCACGCCCGGCGGCACCAGCGGCAACACCGCGCGCGCGACCAGGCCTTCGCGCTGCAGGTCGCGCAGGGTCTGGGTCAGCATGCGCTGCGAAATGTCCGGCACCGCGCGGCGCAATTCGCCGAACCGGTGCGCGCGCTCGGCCAGCAGCAGCAACAACAACGTGCTCCACTTGTCGCCGATCTGCGCCAGCACGTCGCGTACCGGGCAGCGGTCGATCGGCATGCCCTCGCCGCGGTAGTCACGCAGCTTCTGGCTCAGCGGCGGCTCGGCGGGGGCGGCGGCAGGCGACGCGGTGACGGGCACGGTGGTTACCTCGGCGTAATCAGGGGCGGGAAAAGTGCCGTATTTACAGCCTGGCCGCGCACTTTACTATGCACCTGGTTCCTTTTGCAGACCACCGCAGCCGCGCCATGTCCGCCCCACCTGGTCGGCGCCACGCATCGCATATCCCCAGGAGATCCCGTGTCCGCTCATCCCGACTCCCTGCTCGTCACCGGCGCCGGCGGCCAGTTCGGCCAGCGCGTGCTGGCGCATCTGCTGGACACGCTGCAGCTGCCGCCGGCGCGCATCGTGGCCCTGACCCGCCGTCCCGAAACCCTGGGCGCCTGGGCGGCGCGCGGCGTCGACGTCCGCCACGGCGACTTCGACGCCCCCGCATCGCTGGACACGGCATTTGCGGGCGTGGAACGCCTGCTGCTGATCAGCACCGATGCGATCGACCGCCCCGGCCACCGCCTCGCCCAGCACCAGGCCGCGATCGCCGCCGCCGCGCGCGCCGGCGTGCGCCATGTGGTCTACACCTCCTGCCCCGAACCGCAGGATTCGCCGCTGCTGATCGCCGCCGACCACGCCGGCAGCGAGGACGCGCTGGCCGCCAGTGCCCTGCCCGGCTGGACCGTGCTGCGCAACCACTGGTACTTCGAGAACCTGTTCATGAGCCTGCCGTCGGTGCTGGCCTCGGGCCACTGGTACAGCGCCGCCGGCGACGGCCGCATCGCGCATATCGCCCGCGACGACCTGGCGCGTGCCGCCGCGGTGGCCCTGGCCGGCGGCGGCGAGGGCAAGCGCACGCTGACCCTCAGCGGTGCGCAGGCCTACACCACCGCCGGGATCGCGGACCTGGTCGCGCAGACCGTCGGCAAGCCGATCCAGGTGGTGCCGGTGCCGGTCGAAGGCCTGGTCCAGGGCATGGTCGGCGCCGGCCTGCCGGAGCCGCTGGCGCGCGTGCTGGCCTCGTTCGACAGCAACACCGCCGCCGGCCGCGTGGCCACCGTCACCAGCGATTACCAGACGCTGACCGGGCGGGCGCCGCAGCCGTTCGAACACTGGTTGCAGGCCAACCGCGCGCAGCTTGCCGCACTGGCGCCCTGAGCGCGCGGCATCGGCAGGCGGGGCCGCGCCCTACTTGCCGATGCAGAAGCTGGAGAAGATCCGTCCGAGCAGCTCGTCGGCGCTGAGATGGCCGACGATCTCGCCGAGCGCGGCGTGCGCCAGGCGCAGTTCCTCGGCGGCCAGTTCCAGCCGCTCGTAGCCCAGTTCGGCGGCCGCCGCGGCGATGTGTTCTGCGGCGCGCTGCAGCGCCTCCACGTGGCGCGCACGCGCGGAGAATTCGCCGTCGCTGCCGTCGCCGGCGGCCTGCCCGGCGATCGCGCGCAGGTGTGCGTGCAACTGTTCCAGGCCACTGCCGGTGGTGGCGGAAACGTACACGCTGTCGGCCGTCGCTTGGGGCACCGCCTCGAGCAGGTCGCTCTTGTTGTGGATCCACAGCCGCTGCGGCACGTCGGCGATGGCCTCGGCGATCGCGGCGCGGCCGGCGTCGGCAGCGCGCGCGTCGAGCACGACCAGCGCCAGGTCGGCGCGCTGCAGTTCCAGCCGCGCGCGGCGCATGCCTTCGCGCTCGATCGCATCGCCGCCGTCGCGCAGGCCCGCGGTATCCACCAGGGTCAGCTCCACGCCGTCCAGGCGCACGGTCTCGCGCAAGGTGTCGCGGGTGGTGCCGGCGATGTCGGTGACGATGGCGCGCTCACTGCCGGCCAGCGCGTTGAGCAGCGAACTCTTGCCGGCGTTCGGCGGCCCTACCAGCACCGCGTGCAGGCCGTCGCGCAAACGTCGGCCGCGCTCGGCGTCCAGCAGTAGTTGCGCGAGGTCCGCACGTGCCTGTTCCAGGCCGGCACGGACCTGTTCGCCGCCCAGCGTGTCCAGCGATTCGTCGGCGAAATCGATCGCCGCCTCGGTGTGGATGCGCAAGCGCAGCAGGTGTTCGGCCAGCGCCTCGACCCGCCGCGAGAACACGCCGTCCAGCGACCGGCGCGCCGCACGCGCCGCACGCAGGTCGCCGGCGGCGATCAGGTCGGCGATGGCTTCGGCCTGGGCCAGGTCCAGCTTGCGGTTGAGGAAGGCGCGCTCGCTGAACTCGCCGGGCCGCGCCGGCCGCGCGCCGAGGTCGCAGCAGCGCGCCACCAGTTGCCGCAGCAGCACCGGGCTGCCGTGCGCCTGCAGTTCCAGCACGTCCTCGCCGGTGAAGCTGCGCGGCGCCGGGAACCACAGCGCGATGCCGTCGTCGAGCGTCTCTCCCTGCGCATCGCGAAAGCGCGCATAGCGCGCGGTGCGTGCGGGCAAGGTGCCCAGGCCGAGACCGGCACCGATCGCCGCGGCCAGGCGTCCGGACACGCGCACCACGCCGACGCCGCCCGCACCAGGGGCGGTGGCGATGGCGGCGATGGTGTCGGCGGCGTGCGGCATGGCGAAGAACGTCCCGGCGGCGCTGCAGGCTACAACGTCTGCAACTGGGTGCGCGCGTACGCCGCCGAGGCGCCGCCCGGCTGCAGTTCCAGATAGGTCTGGAACGCGTGCCTGGCCTTGGCCGCGTCGCCCATCTGCCGGTACGCATCGCCAAGGTTGATGTAGGCCACCGCGCGCGACGGATCGATCTTCAACGTGTTCTCCAGCCAGCGCGCGGCCTGCGCGTACTTGCCCTGGCGGTAGTAGATGAAGCCGAGATTGTTGGCCGCCAGCGCGAAATCCGGGCGCAGCTTCAGCGCTTCGGTGAACTGCGCCTCGGCCTCGTCGTAGCGCTTTTCCTTGTACAGCTGCAGGCCGCGGTCGTTGGCGCGCTGCGCCTGCTGGCGATCGGACAGCGGCCCGGCCGCGACCGGCACCGCCAGCGGCCGCTCGCCGCCCTGCAGGTCCTTGACCACGGTCGGCTTGGCCGCCGGCGCCGATGCGGCTGTGGGCGTGGCTGGCGCGGCGACCGCCGGCACGGCTGCATCGACCCGGTCGTTCATCGCGATCGCCGCCGAGGACAGCTGCTGGGTATCGGCGGTCAGGAATTCGTCGCCTTCCGGCACCTGCAGCACGAACTCGCCGCCCTGCGAGCCGGGCAGGCTGCCGAACGCCGGCGTCTGCGGCGAGATGCTCGACACCGCCGGCGCCACGTACGCGGCCAGTTCGGTGCCGGTGATCAGCCCGTCGCCATTGAGATCGCCCTTGCCCGACAGCGCCTGCAGCAGCACCCAGGTGAACACCGAATGGCCGTTGGGGCCGCTGTCGGCGACCTGCTGGTCGGCGCCGCCGGCGGTGAGCATCTGCCGCGCCACGCGCCGCGCGTTCTCGCGCAGGTAGGCGCCGGTGCCGCCGCCGCCGCGGGTCAGGCCCAGGCCGCTGTAGCAGGCGTCCATCACGAACAGCACGTGCTTGGCTTCCAGGCTCTCGGCGATGTCCTGGATCTCGGTCATCGGGATCGCGTCGGTGGCGAACTGCGCCGGGTCCGAGTCGGCCGGCACGATGTAGCCCAGGTCGCGCCCGGAGGCGAGCTTGCGGGTGGCGCCATGCCCGGCGAAGAACACGAACACGCGATCGTTCTTGCCCACCCCGCCGTGCGCCAGGCGGTCGTGGAACGCGGCCAGGATGTTGTTGCGGGTTGCCTCCTGGTTCTTCAGCACGATCACCTGCGACGACGGAAAACCGAAGCTGCCGGTCAGCGTCTGCGCGATCGCCTGCGCGTCGTTGGCCGCGTACTGCAGCTTGGGCCAGCGCGCGTAGTCGTCGATGCCGATCACGATCGCCCACGACTTGTCGTAGCCGCTGGTCACCGCCGGCGCCGCGGCGTTGGCCGCCGCGCGCGCCACGCTGAAGTCGCGCCCGTTCCAGGCGGCGAACTGGTAGCCGTCGGCGCTGAGCCGGTCCAGGATCTGCGGCAGCGCCTTGACCGTGCGTGCGTGGATGTCGTGGAACAACAGGATCCCGCGCTGCTCGCGGCCGACCTGCTCGAGCACGCGCTGCACGATCGATTCGGGCACCGGATCGGCCCAGTCCAGCGAGTCCACGTTCCACATCACCGACTTCAGCCCGGCTTCGCCGAGGATCTGCATGCCCTCGGCGTTGCGCGCGCCGTACGGGAAGCGGAACAGCGGCGCGCGCTTGGCATCGACCGCGCGCAGCATGCGGTCGGTGTCCAGGATCTGGCTGCGCAGCGCCGCGCCGGTTTCCTTGGACAGCTGCGCATGGGTCAGGCTGTGGTTGCCGACCGTGTAGCCCTGCTCCATCAGTTCGCGGCTGACGCTGGCCAGCGGCGCCAGTTCGACCTTGCCGTCGGCATCGAGCTTGCCCAGGTTGCGACCGACCTCGAAGAACGTGGCCGGCACGTCGTAGCGCTTGAGGATGGCGACGATCTCGTCGGTGTACTCGCGGTGCGGGCCGTCGTCGAAGCTCAGCACCACCGTCTTCGGCGGCAGGTCGCGGCCGAACACCTCGCGGTCGCTGTCCTGCATCGACATCGGGTACGGGGTGATCACCCCGTAGTCGCGCAGGATCCGCTCGCGCGTGTACAGCGTGCCCAGGTGCGCGACGTAGTCCTCCCACTTCTCGCGCTTCTGCACGATCGCGCGGGTGCGGTCGAAGCGGCTGAAGATCGCGGTGATCTCGCGGTTGTAGCTGCGCTCGATCTCGTCCAGCGCCTCCAGGTCCTCGCCGATGCGCTGGTGCAGCTTGATCGCCGGCAGCGAGGAGTCCTTGCCGATGCGCGCCTGCCAGTCGGCCAGGATCTCGCGGAACGCGAGGCGGTCGGCGTCGTACAGGTCCGGCGCCGATTCGACGTAGTCCAGCAGCGCGCCGACCGCGGCGAAGCGCTGCGGGTCCGGCTGCGCCAGCAGCGCATCGAATTGCCTGGCGAGCGCGTCGCGCCGCTCCAGTCCCTCGTGGAACAGTTGCTGGCCGACACCGCTGGAGGTCTGCCGCTCGGCCGGCGACTGCTTGGCCTCGTCGGCCAGCAACACGATGATCTTGCGCTGCGCCGCCAGCTGGTCCTGCAACTGCGTGCGGATCGCCGCGGCCTGCGCCTGCAGCGCGGGCGAACCCGGCAACGGCGTGCCGGCCGCGTGCGCGGACGGCGCCGCGCCGGGGGCCGGGGACGGGGCCGGGGACGAGGTGCTGCGCTGGCAACCCGGCAGCGCAAGCGCGCTCAGGCACAGCGCAACGACGGACAGCAGCGGGGCGGAACGGCGATCGAGCATGGCCCGGGGCTCGCAAGGACGGTGGCAGGACAGGCGGCCGCGCAGTGCCGCCGCCGCATACGCAACGCCCGCCTGGCGGCGGGCGTTGTCGAACTTACTTCTTCGCCTTGGCCGGTGGCTTGGCGCCGGCAGTGGCCGGCTCGCCATGGCGCTTGGTCATCCACCACTGCTGCAGCAGGCCCAGCGAGCCGTTGGTGACCCAGTACAGCACCAGGCCCGACGGCACGAAGGCCATCATCACGCCGAACACCAGCGGCATGAACTGCATCATCCGCGCCTGCATCGGGTCCATGCCCGGCGCCGGCGTCAGCTTCTGCGTCATCCACATCACCGCCACGTTGATCACCGGCAGGATGAAGTAGGGATCGCGCGCGGTCAGGTCCTGGATCCAGCCGAACCACGGCGCCTGGCGCAGCTCCACCGATTCCACCAGCACCCAGTACAGCGCGAAGAAGATCGGCATCTGCACCAGCACCGGCAGGCAGCCGCCCATCGGATTGATCTTCTCCTTCTTGTACAGCTCCATCATCGCGGTCTGGAACTTCTGCTTGTCGTCGCCGTAGCGTTCCTTGAGCTGCTGGATGCGCGGCTGGAACTTGCGCATCTTGGCCGTGCTCTTGTACTGCGCGGCCGACAGCGGATACAGCACCAGCTTGAGCAGGATCACCAGGCCGACGATCGACCAGCCCCAGTTGCCGAGCAGGGTATGCAGGTGGCTGAGCACCCAGAACAGGCCCTGGCCCAGGATCGCCATCAGCGAGAACCGGCTGTAGTCGACCACGCGGTCCAGGCCGCGCACGTTTTCCTTGGCGATCTGGTTGACCAGCTTCGGGCCGACCCACAGCCGCGCCTCGCTGCTGGCGCGCGCGCCGGGGGCCACGGTGAAGCCCGGGCCGCGCGCTTCGATCACATGCCGCGGGCCATCGTTGGACAACACGTACAGTGCATCCTGGTCGGCCTGCGGGATCCAGCCGGTGAAGAAATGATGCTGCAGCAGCGCGATCCAGCCGCCCTTGATGGTCTGGTTGACCGGGCCGTCTTCCAGGAAATCCTTGAACGCGCGGCGCTGGTAGCCGTCCTGCGCGCTGAACCAGGTGGCGCCGTTGAAGCTGAAGGAATCCGGGTTGGTCATGCCGCGGCTGACGATGGTCGGCACCCGGCTCAGCTTGCGGAACACGTAGCCCTGCCAGGGCTTGCTGCCCTGGTTGACGATCTCGTCCTTGATCTGCACCGCGTAGTGGCCGCGCTGCACGGTGTAGACGCGGCGGATGCTGATCCCGTCCGGGCCGTGCCACACGAACGGCACCTGCAGCGCGTCCTGGCCCTTGGCCAGCACGTAGTCCTTGCCCGGCTGTTCCGGACGGAAACCGCCCGGACCCGGCGACGGCGCGTTGTTTTCGCCGACCCAGCCGCTGGTGGCGGTGTACGGATGCACCGGGTCCTCGGTCAGCAGCGCCACCGGCGGGCTGCCGGGCTGCTTGGTCTGCGGGAACATCAGCAGGTCCGCATCGAACACGCTGCGCCCGTCCAGGGTCAGGTGCAGCACGTCGGTGGTGATGGTCACCCGCGGCGCGGCGCCGGCGGCGACCGGCGCGGCGGTCTCGCTGCCCACGCCGGGCACGGTCGCAGCGCCGGCTTCGGTGGCGCGCGGCACGGCCGGGGCGCCGCTGGCGCCGGCATCGGCATCCTGCGCAGGCGGCAGCGTGGTCGCGGCCGCAATGGCGGTCGCATCGGCCGCAGGCGCGGCGTGCTCCTTGTTCCACTCCATCCACAACAGGGCCGCGACCATCAGCCAGGCAAAGATCAGGAAAAGGCGGGTCTGGTTCATCGGACAGGCAAGCTCGGCTCAGCCAGAAACGGGTTCTGACTTGGAAGTGGGGGAAGGAGAGATGGGCGGCGGCATTGTGCCGTCCGCAGCCGGGGCCGGCAATGCGCCAGCGCGACGCAGCAGGCGCAGGTAGGCCTGACGCAGCTGTTCGCCGCTGGCCTGGGCAGCGGCGCTGCGCGCCACCACCACGTAGTCGCCCGGCGCCAGCCACGGCAAGATCTGCCGGGTGGCCTCGCGCAGCACGCGTTTGATGCGATTGCGGACCACGGCGCGCTTGTCGACCTTGCGCGACACGGCAAGGCCCAGCCGCGCGGGATGGTCCGCGCTGTGCCAGTGCAGGCTCATCAGCGGTTCGGAGCAGCGGCGCGCGGCATCGAACACGACGCGGTATTGCGCAGACGTGCGAACCCGCGCAGAGCGAGGAAATCGCCTACGCGGGTCGGGATGCTGCATGGTCCGGATTGCAGGCGCCGCCTGGGGCGGCGAAGCAATCAAGCGCTAAGGCGCTTGCGGCCCTTGGCGCGGCGACGGGCCAGGATCTTGCGGCCGTCGGCGGTCGCCATCCGGGCACGGAAGCCGTGGTCGCGCTTGCGCTTGAGGTTGCTGGGCTGGAATGTGCGCTTGGTGGCCATCGGGGCGCTCTGTCTGAATGAGGCGGAAAGAACCGGAAATTCTATAGAACCAACCGGGGCGCGGTCAACTGCCTTCTATCGGGCGCCGGGGCGGCCGCCACCGGCAGCCTGTGGATGGATCTGTGAATAGATGCGGGAAAACCATTCCCGACCTAGCGCGCCGATGGTAGTCTGGCCCATCCGCTTTCCTCTTTTCACCGGCCGGGTGCGCCGCGATGTTTCGCGCCTGACGCCTGGTCTCTCAATGAATTACACCTG